>WVWW01000208.1:26218-26458 GCA_011773795.1 Acidobacteriota bacterium | reverse complement strand
CGGCAACCCGATCCACTTCTTCGACCTCCCGACCCTCGAGGACCGGCGCATCGTGGTTCGCCGTGCCAGGTCCGGCGAGAAACTGATCACGCTCGACGACCAGGAACGCGCGCTCGACGAGGAGATGCTCGTCATCGCCGACGGGCGTAGGGCCATCGCCCTCGCCGGCGTGATGGGTGGCGCGGCAACCGAGATCGGCGACAGCACACGCGACGTCCTGATCGAATCGGCCTGGTTCCT
>WVWW01000208.1:19194-26179 GCA_011773795.1 Acidobacteriota bacterium | reverse complement strand
GGAGGGTGTCCGCGCCGCTCAGGACATGGCCGTCCGCCTGCTGGTCGAGTTGGCGGGAGGGACCGCGGACCGCGGCTGGGTGGACCTCTACCCCGGCGCCGCGGAGGCGCCGCGGCTCCGCCTGCGGCGCGCCGAGCTGACGCGATTGCTCGGCTACCAGCCGAGCGACGAGGAAACCCGGCAGGCACTCACGGCACTCGAGCTCGAGCCTCGCGAGCAGGACGACGGGACCTGGGAGCTCATCGTTCCGTCCTGGCGTGTCGACCTCGAGCGTGAGGCCGACCTCGTCGAGGAAGTCGCGCGGCACCTCGGCTACGACCGGGTCCCCACGTCGATGACGGGCCTGCCTGAGATCGAATTCGCTTCCGGCGTGATCGACAGGGGCGAGCTCGCTCGCGATCTGCTCGCGCGGCGCGGCTTCCACGAGGCCTTGGGCTACGCCATGATCGGTCTCGGCGAGGACGATCGCTTCGTGGAGCCCGAGATTCCCGCCCCCACCGAGCTGACGCACCCGATCGTCGAGACGATGGCGGTGCTTCGCCGATCGACCCTGCCGGGCCTCCTGCGTGCCGTGGATCTCAACCTGCGGCGCGGCAACCAGGATGTGCGGTTGTTCGAAGTGGGCAAGGTCTTTCACCCCGCCGCTGAAGGATTTCCCGCCGAGCCACTGCGGGCCGGGATCGTGTGGTGCGGACGGGCGCGCCCGGCGCACTGGAGCGAACCGGACCGCGAGGTGCAATGGTTCGATCTGGCCGGGCTCGTCGACGAGGTGCTCGAAAGCGCTGCACCGGGCCTGGAGCTCGAGCGCGGGCCCGGTGGCACGCGGGCACACCATCCCGGGTTGTCGGCCAACTGGCGCCACGAAGGAACCCAGGTCGCCTGGGCCGGCGCGCTGCACCCCGAGCTGTCCGCCGAGCTGTCGCTGCCGCTCTGGCTCGCCGAGATCGACTTCGATCGTCTACCGGCCCGCCGGTCGGTCGTTGCCGAGTACGCCCCATTACCCAACCTCGGCGCCGTCGAACGAGATATCGCGGTCGTCCTCCCGCCCGGCCGGAGCTGGAAGGAAGTTCGCGAGGCCCTCGCAGCCGTCGCGGCCCCGGTCCCGGTCGGTATCGATGCGGTCGACCGCTACGAGGGGAAACCCCTGCCCGCCGGATCCGCGGCGGTGACGCTGCGGGTACGGCTGCAGCCCGATCGCGCGAGCCTCACCGAGGAGACGATCGAGGAATACCGCCAGCGCCTGGTCAACGAGCTGACGGGGCCGCTGGGGCTCGAAATCCGCGGCTAACCCCGCCCCGCGGCGAAAAGGCGACAGCGCTGTCCCGGATCGGTTAGAATCTCTGCGAGCTATGAAGAACATCAGGTTACTGGAAGATCGCGTGTCGCGTGTCGCTCGGCGGCTGCGACAGTTAACCGAAGAAAAGAAAGGACTTGAATCTGAGCTGGAAGCACTGCGTCGGGAGCTTGACGCGCGCCCCGCGGGCGATGCGTCGGACCATGCGTGGCAGGCCGAACGAACCGCGATGGTGCGTTCCATCGAGGAGACCCTGGCCGAGCTTCGAGCGGAGTAGAGAGCAGGAGAGGATTGACCGATGGCGGGAGATGCCCGTACCGACGAAGCGACGAGCGTCAACATTTACGGTCGGACGTACCACCTCCGTGGTGCGGACGACCCGCAGCACCTGATCGAGTTGGCATCCATCGTGGATACCAAGATGCGCGAAGTCGCCGACAGCACCGGTACGGCGGACACGCTCAAACTGGCGATCCTGGCCTCGCTGAATATTGCTGACGAATACTTGCGGTCCGATCTCGACGACAAGACCCCCGCATCGGCGCGGGTCGAAAAGAGGCTGGGCCGAATGGTGACCCTGCTCGACGAGGTTCTCGCCGAGTAGGGCGAACAACCGGCACCGGCCGCGGCCGGAAGACCGGATGGCGCCGTTGTTTAGAAAGGACGAGAGATTCCCCCGGGGAAAGGTTTTCAGTTCGCCCTGCGGGGCCCGTGATGGGTACGATGCGCTTGAGCCAATGCTCCCGAAAAGGGAACCGGACACGGTTCGTGGTGTGCAAGCCCCCCGTTTCGAGGGGGAAGCCTGAAGCGAGCCTTGGGTCCCCACCTGGAAAACCAGGTTCAACCATCTAGCCCACACGACCCTGTGGGGTCTCTTTCTTTTCTTTCCAAGCCATCCGCGATCCCGCAGCGACCAGCCGGTCCGCGCCCCATGAGGGGCGTGGTGTGAGGCGAACGCAGTGGAATCTCAGATGTTCACCGTCGTGGGTCCGGTGCTCGGGCTGCTGGTCGGCTTGCTGGCCCTGCTCACGGGGATCTACCTGGCCCAGCGCAGCCTGCACCGAGCGCGATCGGCGGCCGAGGAAATAACCGCCGAGGCGCGCCAGGAGGCCGAGACCCGAAAGAAGGAAATCCTGGTCGCGGCCCAGGAGCAAGTCCTGGCCCAGCAGGAAGAAGCCGAGCAGCGCGACAAGCAACTCGAGGATCGGGAAAGCGCGCTGGAGCAACGCGCGCGCAAACTGGATCGCGCCGCCAGCGAGGTCGGCCGGGATCGGAAGCAGCTCGAACAGAAGCACACCACCCTGGATCAACGTCTCGTTCAGGCCCAGCAGGCGCTGGAGCGGGCCGAGGCCGAGCGCCAGCAGGCCAAACGGCTGCTCGAGAGGAACGCGGGGATGGACGCCGCGCAGGCACGCGCCGAGCTGATCTCCCAGATCGAGAGCGCGGCCAACAAAGAAGCCGAGAAACTGGCCCGCAAGATCGAGGACGAAGCGCGTCAGAAGGCCGAAAAGGAGGCGATGCACCTGATGGTCCAGGCGACCGAACGGGTCAGCATCGACGACGTGGTCGAGTCGACGGTCACGTTCATCGAGCTTCCCAGCGACGAGATGAAGGGACGGATCATCGGGCGCGAGGGCCGCAACATCCGCGCGCTCGAGATGGCGACCGGCATCGATCTGATCGTGGACGACACGCCACGCTCGATCCTGATCTCCTCTTTCGATCCCGTGCGGCGTGAGGTCGCCCGGGTGGCCATCGACCGCCTCGTCGAGGACGGCCGCATCCACCCCGCGCGGATCGAGGAGGTCGTCACCAAGGCGGCCGACGACATCGACGCGAGGATCGACGAGCGCGGGAACGAAGCCGCCTACTCGCTGGGGATCTCGGACATCCATCCCAAACTGTCCCGGATGGTCGGCCGGATGCGCTACCACACCGATCACGGTCAGAACCTCCTGCGACACTGCATCGAGACCGCTCAGATCTCCGCTCACATGGCGCAGCACGTCGGCGCGCGGCTCGACGTCGTCCAGCGCGCCGGATTGCTGCACGGCGTCGCGCAGGTGGTCAACATCATCGCCGCGCAACAGAACGCGTCCGCCGCGGAACTGTGCGCGAAATACGGTGAGTCCGCGGAGGTCGTGGATGCGATCGCCAGCCTCGAGCCCGACGCGGAGTGCCGAACGGTCGAGGCAATGCTCGTCAACACCGCGAACCGCTTGAGCGAAAGCAGGCCCGGAGCCCGCAAGGAGAACCTCGCGGTGTTCATCGAACGTCTCAAACGGTTGGAACAAATCGCCGGCGGGTTCGATGGCGTCGATCGCGCCTACGCCGTCAAGGCCGGCAAGGAGATCCGCGTGATCCTCGATGCCACACGGGTCGGCGACGACGCGGTCTACAAACTGAGCAAGAAGATCGCGCGGACGCTGGAAAAGGAATTGAATTACCCCGGACAGATCAAGGTCAGCGTGATCCGCGAAACCCGCGCCGTGCGTTACGCGTTGTAACCCGTGCGAATCCTGTTCGTCGGCGATGTGGTTGCTGAGGCCGGGCGACGGGTCCTCAAGGAAGGCTTGCGTGTCCTGCGCGAGAGCCTGCGCCCGGACGTCATCGTCGCCAACGGGGAGAACTCCGCGCGCGGGCACGGATTGACACCGCAGTGCGCCGACCGAATCTTTGCTGCGGGCGCGGACGTGATTACCAGTGGGAACCACGTCTGGGATCGCCGCGAGGTGCAACGTTTGCTGGACGACGATCCGCGCGTTCTTCGTCCGGCCAACTACCCCGACCCCGCACCGGGGGGTGGCGTTTACGTGCTCGACCATGCCGCCGCCGGCCCGCTCGCGGTGATCAACCTGATGGGCCGACTGTTCATGGCCGACGTGGACGATCCGTTTCGCGCAATCGACGAGATCCTCGATGAGATCGACGGCCGCGCGCGTCTCGTCCTGGTCGATTTCCACGCCGAGGCGACCAGCGAGAAGATCGCGTTCGGCTGGCACGTCGACGGCCGGGTCACCGCCGTCGTCGGCACCCACACGCACGTGCCGACCGCCGACGAGCGCGTGCTCCCCGGCGGAACCGCCTACATCACCGATGTCGGCATGACGGGGCCCTACGACTCGGTCATCGGCGTGGACAAGCAGGCCGTGATCGAGCGCTTCCGCACACAGCGTCCGGTACGATTCACTCCTGCCGAAGGCGATGCGCGTCTGTGCGGCGTCCTGATCGTCGCCGACCCCGAAACGGGGCGCGCGGCCTCGATCGAGCGAGTCCAATGGCCGTCCCGGGAGTCGTCGTGAATCTGGACGTCTACCTGTCCCAACGCCGAGCCGAGGTGGAACGGGCCTTGGAACGTTTCCTGCCCACGCCCGAGGGGCCCGGCGCCACGATCACGCGAGCGATGCGCTATGCCGTCCAGGCCGGCGGAAAACGGCTGCGACCGATCCTCGCCCTGACGGCATGTGACGTGTGTGGCGGGAGCTCGTCGGCCGTCCAGGCTCCCGCCGTCGCGCTCGAGCTGATCCACACCTACTCGCTGATCCACGACGACCTGCCGGCGATGGACGACGACGACCTGCGCCGGGGCAAACCCACGGTGCACAAGGCATTCGGGGAGGCGGAGGCGATCCTGGCGGGCGACGCGTTGAACACGCTCGCCTTCGAGCTGCTAGCGAACCACCCCGAGGGGGAGCTCTACGCGACCCGACGGACGCGTGCCGTCTCGCTGGTTGCGCGGCGCTCGGGCATCGACGGCATGGTCGGCGGCCAGATCGCCGATCTCGAGGCGGAGAACGGCGCCGCGGACGAACAGCGGCTGCACTGGATCCACCGGCACAAGACGGCGGCACTGCTGTCCGCTTCGTCGGAGCTCGGTGCCATCCACGCGGGTGCGGACGACGGGGCGTGCGCCGCCTTTTCCGACTACGGCCGCCAGCTCGGATTGGCTTTCCAGATCGCGGACGACATCCTC
This sequence comes from Acidobacteriota bacterium, assembly GCA_011773795.1. Classification (GTDB taxonomy): domain Bacteria; phylum Acidobacteriota; class Polarisedimenticolia; order Polarisedimenticolales; family Polarisedimenticolaceae; genus WVWW01. The sequence goes on along the minus strand of WVWW01000208.1, from coordinate 20,912 downwards.
GACTGCACGTCGACCGCGACCGACTTGGGGAAGACACCCGGTAAGGACCGGCATGTCGGCAAGCTGACCTTCCCCGCCCTGTACGGGATCGACGGCTCGCGGGAACGTGCGCTGGATGCCGTGCAGCGCGCCCTCGAATCGCTCGAACGGGTCGGAGCCCTCGACGAGCGGCTGGAGGCGCTCGCCCGGTTCAGCGTCGAACGTGCGGGCTGAAACGATGACCCGGCCTCGGCGCGCCCGTCTCGACGTCCTATTGGTCGATCGTGGGCTGGCGCCCACGCGGAGCAAGGCCCAAGCACTCGTGCTCGCCGGCGAGGTTTTCAGCCAAGGACAACGCCTGGACAAACCCGGGCAACTGGTCGACGTGAGCGTGGAGCTGAGCGTGCGCGCCGGGCGCGCCTGGGTCGGACGCGGAGCGCAGAAGATCGCGCCCGTGCTGGAGGCCTTCGGGCTGGATCCGCAGGGCCGCCGGGTCTTGGACGTCGGTGCATCCACGGGAGGGTTCACGCAGCTGCTTCTCGAGCGCGGCGCGGCGGAGGTGATCGCTCTCGACGTGGGCCGCAATCAACTCGACTGGAAGTTGCGGAGCGACTCCCGCGTCCATGTACTCGAAGGACGGAACGCACGCCACCTCGTCGCCGGCGAGCTGCCGTTTGTCCCCGATTGGGCCGTCATCGATGTATCCTTCATCTCGCTCGAGAAGGTGCTTCACCCAGTGGTCGCGTGCGTCGCCCCGGGAGGAACGATCGTGGCTCTCGTCAAGCCCCAGTTCGAGGTCGGCAGGGAGCACGTAGGCCGCAAGGGGCTGGTCCGCGATCTCGAGCGCCACCGCGAGGTGCTCGTGCGCCTCGTCCGATTCGTCCTGCGTGGGGGCTGGTCGGTTCGGGGAATCCGACCGGCGGGGCTGAAGGGCGCGCAGGGCAACCAGGAGTACTTCGTCCACATCGTCAAGACGCCGGACCAGCGGCCGGACTGGCAGGCCTGGATCGACGTCGCTCTCGAACGGTGCGGGGGTGATGCGTGAGAGCCAAGGAGATTCGCCGCGCGCTGGTCGTTTCCAAGGCGGCCGACCAAGAGGCAGCGCTACTCGCGTCGCAGATCGCCGAATGGCTCGGCGAGCGCGGGATCCAGGCCCTGCTGGAAGAACGCACCGCCGAGGAGCTGGGGCGGCCCGCGGGCGTGTCGCTCGAACAGTTGCCGGACAACCTCGATCTCGGCATCGTGATCGGCGGCGACGGGACCCTGCTCTCCGTGGCCCGTAACGTGACCCGCAAGGGGTTTCCGTTGCTCGGCGTCAACCGCGGCAGCCTGGGATTCCTCACCGAGCTGCAGCCGGAAGAGTTGTTCGAGCACCTGCCGGCGGTCATCGCCGGACGTTACAAGACCGAACGCCGCCAGCGACTGCGCGTACGACACATCCACGCCGGAGCCGTGCGGCAGGAGTTCGTTCCGCTCAACGACGCCGTCGTCACCAAGAGCGCCCTCGCACGGATGATCCACATTACGCTGCGTGCCGACGGTGAGGAGGTCGCCGTTTACACGAGCGACGGGCTGATCGTCTCGACGCCCACGGGGTCGACCGCCTACTCACTCTCCGCCGGCGGCCCGATCCTGGATCCGCGCATGGCCGGGTTCGTGATCACGCCGATCTGCCCGCACACGATGACCTACCGTCCGCTGGTCGTTCCCGCGTCCGTGCGTCTCGAGATCCGGCTCGC
>WVWW01000208.1:18743-19185 GCA_011773795.1 Acidobacteriota bacterium | reverse complement strand
TCGATGCCCACCCGGACCCGGTCCGGCTCGTTCGCGTCGCGGGTCGTGGTTTCGTCGAAGTGCTTCGCCGAAAACTGCGCTGGGGCGAACGCACACCTCCCGAGGCCTGACGCATGACCGACAACACGCGTGCACCGACGCCGCGGCGCCGGCGCGAGGTCTTCGGCTACTGCATGTTCGACTTCGCGAACTCGTCCTACACCACGCTGATCAGCACGGTCGCCTTCTCGCGGTATTTCGTGTTCGCCGTCGTCGGCAGCACGAATCCCAACCGCGATCTCTACTGGTCGCTCGCCGCTGCGGCGGCCCACGTCGTGATGATCGTCATCGCGCCGTTCCTCGGTGCGATGGCCGACTATTCCGGGCGCAAAAAACTTTTCTTGTTCTGGACGACCGTGCAGACGGTGGTCGCCACGGCCCTGCTGGCCACGGTCGCCCCCGG
>WVWW01000208.1:0-18702 GCA_011773795.1 Acidobacteriota bacterium | reverse complement strand
AGAGGTGTCGACACCGCGAACGATCGGCCGCGTCTCGGCCTGGAGCTGGGGCACCGGGTTCATCGGCGGCCTGCTGGCGCTCGTCGCCTGCGGCCCACTGATCAGTCGACCGTTGATTCCCGTCGGGGCGACCGAGCTCGATCCCGATGCCGTCACCGCCTGGCGCTGGTCTTTCGTTCTGGTCGCGATTTTCTTCGCGTTGTTCTCCGTCTTCACGTTCGTCTACCTCCGCGAACGCGCGCAGCGCGGCGCCGCGCGCGACGACTCCTATCTCGCGATCGGCTGGCGTCGTGTAGCGCAGACGGTGACCCATCTGCGCGAGCACCGAGAAGCCGGCAAATACGTGCTGGCCTACATGTTCTTCTTCGGCGGCATCGCGACCGTGATCATCTTCGCCGCGATCTACGCCAAGGACACGTTCCAGATCGAAGAGGCCGAGCTGTTCCGTCTGTTCGTGTTCACCAACGTCGCCGCGTTCCCCGGTACGCTCTTGGCCGGGTACATCGCCGATTGGCTCGGAACGAAGCGGGCGCTGGTATTGACGCTCATCGGCTGGATCCTGTTGCTGTTCTGGGGAGCGCAGGCCGGCTCGACGCGTGAGTTCTGGGTTCTCGCGATGGGCATCTCGGTCGGCGTCGGCGCCACGCAGGCGATCGGCCGGGCGTTCATGGCGCGACTGTGCCCCGACGATCGACGCTCCGAGTTCTTCGGCTACTACATGATGGCCGGCCGTATCGGCGCCGTCCTCTCGATGCCGCTGTTCGGGCTCGTCTCCAGCGTGACGGGAAACCAGCGTCTCGCGGTTTTGTGGCTGGTCCCGTTGTTCGTCGTGGGGCTCGGATTCGTCCTTCGGGTCCGGGAGCCGAAAGCCAGCTAAAACGAGCGCTCCTTGCTTTCCCACCCGCCCTACTTATATTCCGCCTACGACGTCACGGGTCGCGTCAGTAACGAACAGGGAAACGATGCGGGAGCTCGACAAGGCGGCAATGGGTCGGCGAATACGCGAGATCCGTCTGGCGGCCGGCCTGCGGCAGTGGGAGCTGGCGAGGATGCTCGGCACCACCCAGTCCGCGGTCCACAAGTACGAGCACGGCGTCGTACCGGAGCCTCGCCGGCTGATCGAACTGGCGCGCGTCGGCGACACCGGGGTGGAGTGGATCCTGACCGGGGAGCACTGGGAGAACGGCGCGACGGACCGTCGACGCCTGGAAACCGACATCCTCGACACCGCCCGTTCACTCTGCAAGCTCGATGAGCGTTCGCAAGCCACGCTGGAGGAGGCGTTACGCATCATGCGCGAGGCGATCGCGGTGCTCGAACGGCGCGACGACGATCCCGTCGCCCAACTGTCGCCGCACGGCGGCGCGCTACGGGCGCACGCAGGAGAAACCCTGGAGCTGCTCGAACGTGCCTGGGAGATCCAGCGATCGGTGCTCGAGCGCGTCACTCGCGACGCGAAGGATCGGTTGGCCGAAGGCTAACCCGGCCCAGTTCTACTCCGCTACGACCAGCTTGCCGGTCATCTTGGCGCAACCGTTCCCGCAAGGGCGCGAGCAGCGCCAGCGGAAGGTCCCGACCTTGTCCGCCACGAACTCGACCTGACCGCGCTTGTCCTGCGGCAGGTTGACCTTGATCTTGTACGCCTTGAGCTCGAACGCGTGGTTGGCGTCTTCGGACACGAAGTCGAGGCTCAACCGAGTCCCCTTCTTGACGCGAATCTCGTCGGGAGTCCAGCTCCAATTGCGGGCGTACATCTTGATCTTCTTGACCCGTGCTTCCTCGGCCGCGGCAGCCGTCTCATCGGCGTCGGCCACCGGCGGATCGGATTCCCCGGAGTCGGCCAGACCGAGGCCGGCAGTCAACACCAGGATGCAGCAAGCGACGTTCCATTTCGACCAGCGTTTCATGTTGGGCCTCCGGCGGCTTCCTCGAATCTCCGTTTGCAGAACAGCGGTCCCAGCAGGGCGATGAACCAACCCGCCCGCGGGCCGCGCGGCTTGCCCAAGAGCGACAGGTAGATCGCCTGGAACAAGTCTCCGGGCTTCGTGCCCGCGAACTCCTCCGCGGTCTCGTAAATGGCCTGGTGGACTTGTTCGCCCTCCATGCCGTCCACGAGCCTCGTACCTAGCCTACCCAGAAAACGCCTCTGTGTCTCGTCGAGGCTCGCGGCGGCCTCCGGCAACGTCTCTTGTACGCTGAACTTGACGTCCTCGGGGGCGAAGGATTCGAGCCAGCGCTTGGCGTACGGGATGCGCTGGTCCAGCGCGTCTCGCGCCAGTTCCGGGAAGCCGTTGCGACGCAGCGTCTCGACCATCTTGTCGACGTCGAACCTCACCGCCTGGCCCACCACCACGAGGTGCTTGAACGGGACGCCGACGGGCTCGAACCCCCCCGCCCGGGACAGCTCGACGGCACGCGCGTCGCGGCGCTTCTGCGTGTTGTCGTCGAACTCGTCGACCAGCTGAAGCAGCGGGAGGCCCGGGTCGAAGCCGATCGTCTTGTGCGGCCGTTCGCGGATCACGAGGTAGCGCAAGACCTCCGGAGGAACGACCTCGAGCATGCGGTTGATCGAGAGCACGTTGCCGCGGCTGGAGGACATGTCCCCTTTGCCCTTCAGGCGGATCCACTCGTAGGGGATCGGAAACGGGGCTTCGCCGTCGAACACCTCGGCGATGATTCGTTTGCCGGTGTCGTACGAGCCCCCACGCGTCGAGTGGTCCTTGCCGAACGGCTCCACCGTCACACCGAGCATGCACCAGCGCGCGGGCCAGTCGATGCGCCAGACGAGCTTCCCCCCGCCGGCGAACGGCACGTCTCCCGAGTCCCCGCATTCGCAGCTGTAGAAGACCGTCTCGTCGGTTGCGGAGAAACCGGTCACGCGCGAGGCGTTGGTTCGTCCGCACGAACGGCAAAGGGGCGTGAACGGGGACCAATCGTCGGCGACCTGTTTTCCGGTCAGCTCTTTCAGGATGGCGGCGATCCGTTCGCGCCCCTCGAGGGCCTTGAGGATCCAAGGAGTCATGCGGCCCGACTTGTACATCTGGTCGGCCCGCTCGACCTCGACCTCGACGCCCAGCTCGTTCAGCGCCGCGAGGAACGGCTCCAGGAAATGCTCGGAGTAGGAGCCGTGCTCCCCGCAGGGGCACGGTATCTCGGACAGCGGACAGCCGACGTACTTGTCGTACACCGCAGGCTCGAGAAACGGGTAGACCTTGCGCAGCGGATCGAAATTGTCGGCGACGTAATTGAACCGCGCCGGGTGCCCGCGCTCGAGTAGCCCACGGTAGACCGCGTCGGCAGTGAGCACCTCGCGCATGTTGCCGACGTGGATCTCTCCCGAAGGCGAAATCCCGCTCGAGACGACGGCGGGTTTGCCGGTGGCCGCGATCTCGGAGGCGTAGCGGTCAACCCAATGCACGGTCGTGCTCTTCTCGGTCGAGTTCATGTGGTCCGCGATGGGAGCTTCCCGAAAAGCGGCAGCATACACACTTGCCGAATTGACCCGCAAACCTCGTCTGTTTTGCTTGAGGTCGTGTCCGCCCTATGGTAGAAACAAACGGCCCGCCGTCCAGGGATGGAGAACGCATGGAGCGCATGACCCTCCGCGAAGCCGCTCAACACACCGCCCGATCCATCACGACGTTACGACGCTATATTCGCAGTGGTCGACTGCATGCCGAGAAGCGATTCGGGCGATTCGGGCCGGAGTACTACCTGTCCGCCCAGGACCTGCGTGCGGCGGGGCTGACGGTCGACGAACCGGAAACGCGCCTGCCTGCGGAGGTCGGCCCGGTTTCGACCGCTTCTTTGAGGCCCGTCGCAGAACCGGACGCGACACAGGTCCCGCTGTGCCTGTACCAGGAGCTGCAGATGAAGCACGAGCAGCTCCTGGTCCAGTACGGGATGATCCGTGCGGCGGGGATGCGCTCGATGGATCTGCAGAACCGGCTCAACCGGGCCCGGGCACAGCTGGAAAAGCTCCAGCAGCGGCAACAACGCCGGGAGGACTCACGCGGGATTCAAGAGCAAGAGTTGAGCAAGCAGCTCCGCGAGGCTCATCTCGAGCTCGAAGGGCGCGCGCTGGAGATCGTCGCGCTCAAGGAGAAGATCCGCGGGCTCGAGATGTTGACTCGAAACGAGATCACGAACGAAACGATCGACAAGCAGTTCAGCGAGGTCGTCGACCAGTCGAAGCGCCTGCGACGTATGGCGGTTCCGCGACCCCGTCCGCTCGAGCCGACCGACGACGCCTGAGCGCCTCCGTATCCTCCGCGGCGCGTCTGCGCAGCACCACCAGCTTCCACCATCCGAAGAGGTTGACCGACTGGATCTCCCGAACTTCCAACCCGGTCGCCCGGGTCACGATCTGCGCCCGCGTGTCCAGGCGGAAGCCGATGCCCCGAGTCAGCGGGGTCGCCCAACGCTCGACGTGGCGCAAGAACCGCCGCTCGTGAACGAAATGGTTGACCACGACGACGCTCCCGCCGGGTCGGCAGACGCGCACGATTTCCCGCATGACCCGTTCGGGATCCGGGACCACGGAGATCACGTAGGGCGCGATGACATGGTCGAAGCTGGCGTCGGCGAAGCTCATCGCCTGGGCGTCCATCCGCCGGATCGAGATCGCCCGTCCGTGGGCCTCCGACGCGCGAGCGCGCGCCTGGCGTAGCATCGGTTCGGAAATGTCGATGCCGGTGATCTCGGTTCCGCGTGGGTAGGTTTCCAGTGACAGCCCCGTACCGACACCGACCTCGAGGACGCGGCGGCCGCGGCCCAGGTCGAGGGCGTGCACGGCAGCCACCCTTCCGGGACGTAACGCCCAGTCGAAGACCGCGTCGTAGACCCGGGCGAGGGTCCCATAGACACGCTCGACCTCGCGTGTTTCGGACGCGGCCTTCGCCCCGGCAACCGATCCGCTCACAATGATCCCTCGATACGGCTAAAGCCTTACTTTACCACCCGATAGGGACTTCCGTGCCCCTGCGGTCCATGTGCCGCTAAACCGCCGCCGCGCGCTCCGCGGAGCCTTGACTCCTGTCCGCACCTCAGGTAGCTTTCCGGTTCCAAATTCGCCAGGAGGGTTCACTTTCATGCGTTTCGCCGCAAGGCTGGTGGGCGTTCTGTTGCTCGGCGCCGGGCTGACGAGCTGTGACAAGGACGAGATCGCCCAATTGGAGGCTCAAATGGCGTCGATCACGATCGAGGTCGTGGGCACCGACGCCGAACTTTTCAACGTATGGGAAATACGAGAGACGACCGACCTGGACGGCATTCCCGGTCCCGACGATCCGACGGCGTATCTGTGGTGCGAATCGCAGAGAAACCCGGTGAACCCGCAGCAGTTCCTGCCGCGTTTCGTGGATGTCACCCCGCCGTGGAACTACGGTTTGCGGATCTCGATCTTGCGCGCGGATGCGACCGAGTTCGAGCAGCTCACGGATGACCTGTACCTGAACCCCGCCGCCAACCTGTCGGAATACGACGAGCTGTTCAACCCGCCCGGCACCGTACCGGGCAAGAACGATCTGACCGTGACCGACACGCAGTGCGCCGTCAGCAGCGGGATCTCCTGCTTGATGGACAGCGATTGCCCCAGCTTCCCGTCGAACCCTGCCGACACCTGCACGGTCCCGGTCATGCGGAGCTTCACCTGGAGCAGGGTCGGCCAGATGACCTCCGTGAACCGCACCGTCTTGCTCGCGACGTTCAACCCGCTCTCCGCCATCCCCACCGCGGTTTCACCTCCACCCTTCGGGTATGCCAGCGGGCTCTGTTCCGTGTCGACCGACCCGGGCCCGGCGTCCCTCGCGGGTGGCCCTCAGCCGTTCACCCTGGAACTGGGGAAAGGCGACACCATCAAGGTCGAAGCGCGCAAGGCGATCGAACCTCCCATGGGGCTCCGTAACGGCGCGGGAGGCCCGCTGACCCTGATCGAGCCGGTGTTGGTAGGCCGCTTGTCCGTCGACGGGATCAACATCACTCGCCTTGGCGGGGATCCCAGCTCGCAGCCGATCCCCGGCGACGGAATCTCCTTCTTTTATAGTTCGCGCTGAACATGGCACAAAAGCCGGTTGAGGGTAACTCCCGTATGAAGATCTCGGTAGGCACGAAGTTCGGCCTGGTGCTCCTACTCGCGGGCCTCTTGATTCCGGGCTCGTTTTTCGCGCAGGAGGACGAAACGGGAGAGGACGATACCGGTTGGGGCGAGTTGATCGCCGAGTACGGCACCTGGGCCGCCGAGCCCGGCGGGATCGGCGACAACGTCGTCTCGATCACGGATCCCCTGGCCCCGTTCGACGACACGCTCCAGGGATTCTCTCGAGACGCGCGTCACGAGGATTACTCGCGCGTCGGAGCCGAGCTGGCAGGCAACCGTGGCCGTTTGATGGTTACCTGGTACGCTCACGACGGGGACGCCCGGATCAGCGGGCGCGACCCGGGCAACTTCATTTTTGGCCAACTCTTGTCCCTTCAGCTTTACGCCGGCCTGTCCAACGACGGGCTTGCGGACGCCTTCGAAGCGACGAGCACGACCGCGCTTCGCGACCTGAAGATCGAGTACTCGAGAGTCGCTTTCAGCAACTCCCGCATGATCGGCCGCTGGAATATCGGGTTCCGCAAGCTCAAGTTCCGGACGGATACGGATGCGACCTACTACGCGTTGGTCCCGACGTTCCCCGCGTTCGTACCGCCGCTGACGACGGGATTGCCCGATCTGACTCCGCGTCCCGAGACCGCGAGCCTTGCTTCCGCCTACGAAGGAACCGGCCTGACCGGGGGGCTGGAGTTCGAGGCGCCGCTTTGGCGCGACAAGTTCTCGGTGGAGGGCTCGATCGGCGTGTCTTTGCTCGACGGTAACGTCGAGACCGGCTACGAATCCTCCAACCATTACTACACGCTGTTGGGCGTCATCCTCGATCCTCCGTATGACGAGCTCGCCGATTACGTCATCACGAACGTCGGTGGAACGAGCGTTCTCGTAGGCACGGCCGCCTCGGTCGAGCAGGAGACACTCGATGCCGGCTTGCGAAGCGACTCGATCTCCCGCAGCTCGCAGGTTTACGAGCTCAGCTTCGGCGCCCGCGTCCGACCGCTTCGCTTCATGGATGTTTTCGGGGGCTACCGCGTAATCCACTACGGCGGCGTAGGGGTCGATCTGAGGCCGCGCAACATCACGATCGTCGGCAACACGGTCAACGCCACCGATGCGAGCGAGACCGACCGCTCAGCGACGTACCGCGGCTTCTATTTCGGCGTCGGGTTCCACTTCTAGGGTCCGATGGGCGTCGACCGGGACTTCGTGCTTGACCGTCTCAAGACGGTCCCCTACCCGGGCTTCACACGGGATATCGTCACGGCAGGGGTCGTGAGCGTTGTCGAGGTCGACGACCATGGGGTGGTGGTCCGACTCGACCTCCCCCAGGCGTCCGAAGGCGTCGAGGAGAAGATCCGACGTTCCATCGTGCAGGCGCTCGGCCCCGACGTGCCCTCCGAGCAGGTTCGTTTCGCCGTCTCGGAAACGCCGCCATCCGCGGCGCTCCATGTCCTTGGCTCGAGACCCAGCGCGGCACAAGCCGGTTCGGCCGACGCAGGCCTGATCCCGGAAGTCCGCCATGTCGTCGCGGTGGCTTCGGGCAAAGGCGGTGTCGGCAAATCGACCGTCGCCGTGAACCTCGCCTGTGCCCTGGCTCGACTGGGCCACACCGTCGGGCTGCTCGACGCGGACGTGTATGGTCCCTCGATCCCGCTGATGCTCGGCCTGCCGGGTGAACGGCCTCGCCTCGACGCCAGCGGCAAGCGGCTGATTCCGTTCGAGCGTTACGGCGTTCGTTTCATGTCGCTCGGCTTCCTGGTCGAACCCGAGACGGCGGTGATCTGGCGCGGTCCGATGGTCATGAAGGCCCTCGAGCAACTGCTGCGGGACGTGGTCTGGGGCGCGCTCGACTACCTCGTGATCGACCTGCCGCCCGGCACGGGCGACGCGCAACTCACGTTGACGCAACGCATCCAACTCAGTGGAGCGGTGATCGTTTCCACGCCGCAGGATGTCGCGCTGGCCGACGCGGTCAAGGGTGTCGCGATGTTCCGCAAGGTCAACGTCCCGATTCTCGGGCTGGTCGAGAACATGAGCTTCTTCGAGTGCCCGCACTGCTCCGAGCGAACCGACATCTTCGCGCATGGCGGAGCGCGGGAACGTGCCGCCGCGCTGGGCGTTCCGTTCCTCGCCGAGCTCGGCCTGGACCCCGAGCTTCGCCGCAGCGGGGACGCCGGCGCACCGATCGTCGACGCCGATCCGGATTCGACGACGGCGCGTGTCTTCGAGCGCCTCGCCACGTCGGTTGCCGGGGCGCTCGGTGCCGCTCCCGAGGCAGCACCGGGGCTCGTCGAGCGCGCGGCGCGCAAGCTGGGGCTGAAGAAGGACGACGGCTGAGCGCGTTTCTGGCCGCGCTGTGGGGCAGGCGGTATATTTGAACCGACCCCTCGGGAGAGAGAAACCATGAAGAGATTCGCGATCCTCGCGCTGCTGTTGTCGGCGCCGTTCTCCTCGATCGGGGCCACGAACGATCCTATCGAAGAGGAGATTCGCCTCGCGATGGGAACCCAGGACATCTACGGGCAATCCCGCACCCTGGCACGCCTTGCGTGGGGTGCGGATAACGACAACCACGAGCTCGCGGCACGGGCGCGCGAGCGTTTGACGTTCTTCGGCCAGCACGGCATGCAGGCCATCTCCGAGGCTTTGGAGTGGGCCGACCCGGGATTCTCGGCCGACATCATGCTCGCGGCCATCGAGGCCGAGAGCCAGATGACGTTCGGGACCTCCTCGTACACGACCGCCGCGATCGAACATGCGATCTGGTTCGGTTCCCCGGAGGCCAAGCGGATCGCCATGTTGCACATGGCCAAGCGGCCGGTGCCGATTCTCCTGCTGTCCGTGATCGACGCGGCTTACGTCGACCCACCCCTCACCCCCGTGGTGATCGAGTCGCTGCAGCTCATCGAAGACGATCGTGCCCGGTTCTTCCTCGCCGAGCAGGTCGAGCAACAGGCCGACCCGGAGATTCGCGAGCAGGCGGCGCTGGCGATGGCCGCCATCGGCGGACGCTGCCACCAGTATCTCCGCGCCTGGAGCCTCGCCGAGGAACCCGAGTTGCGCAATCTGGCGTTGCGCGCCCTGCTGCCCAACACGACGATCGGCGATCTCATGACCCTGTACGAGTATGTCGCGATGTTCCCCGACGACGACCCGAAGCTGTTGGCCGAGCTGCGTGACCGGGCGCAATTCCTGGAAGAGATCTTCGAGAAACAACAGGAGATGGATTCCGCCAGCCCCCAGCTCGACGACTGACCCACCCGCATACCGTGGTATTCTCGCGGGCCGTTGGATTCCAAGCAGAACGAGAGAACGGATGCCGCCAGAGCTCGCCCTGATCCCGTCGTCGATCCGACCCCGCTCGGGGTTGGATTACGAGGCCGGCTGCGACTTCTACTGCCTGCGCTTTCAGGTCTGGTATCCGTCCGTCGATTGTGCGGTCCGCACGCGCTATCAGACCTACGAGGGTTGTCGCGACTGCGATCAGGGCCGTTTCAACCTCAAACGACACCGCGCCGCGCTCGCCGGTCGTCCGTGTCCTCCGGCAGTCGCTCCGGCTCAGGAGTAGACGTCGGCACCTTCGGTCTGATCCTCGATCTCGACGGGACCCTCGTCGACTCCTATGACGCGATCACGGAATCGCTCAATCACGCACGGGCGATGTACGGGCTCGAGCCGTTGGATCCCGCCACCGTGAGGGCGGCGGTCGGCCACGGCCTGGAGCACCTGATCGGGGAATGGGTCGGCCCGGACAGGATCGAGGACGGCGTGCGCCATTTCCGCGAGCGCTACGCCGCGGTTTTTGCCGCGGGGACACGTCCGCTCCCCGGTGTCGACGCCACCCTTCACGGGCTCGCGCGTGTGGGTTACCGGATGGCCCTCGCGAGTAACAAACCCGCTCGGTTCTCGACGTTGATCCTGCGCCAACTAAGCTGGGATGACCTGTTCGTTACCGTCGAGGGCCCGGATACCGTCGGAACCACCAAGCCGCATCCGGCGATGTTGCGTCGCTGTCTCGACAGGATGGGAACGGCAACCGAAAGGACGCTCTACGTCGGAGACATGCCGCTGGATGCCGTCACGGGCCGGCGCGCGGGAGTCGAGGTCGTGCTGGTCACGGGCGGCTCCGCACCACCGGCCGAGCTGAACTCCGCGGGATCAACCGTGTTGGCCGGTCTTGCCGCGCTGCCGGCGTGGCTCAGCGATCGGGGTTGGCCGGCTTCTCGCGATGCGGCACCGGGGCCTCTTTCTTGACTTCCGCCAGCTGCCGGCGCAGTTCCTCGATGCGGCGTTCCAGCATCTCGATCGAGCGCTCGAGATTGCGCACGTGCGACTCTCGGGTCGCGCGGGGCACCCGAGGTGCCGTCGGAGCGATCGCCACCGCGGCCGGGATCGTCTTGACGACGGGTTTGCGGTCGCGGACGATCCTGATCTCCAGCGGCTCGTTGCGATCCCGACGCGCGAATGCGATCTCGAGTTCCAGCGGTGTCTTCACGGGTTGCTCGCCCACCTCGACCAGGACGTCCCCGACCTCGATACCGGCCTCGCGACACGCGCCCGCCTCGTCCACCCGAACCACCAGGACACCGCGGCCCGCCGGCGCCCCGTAGTGCTGCCGTAGTTCGTCGGTGATCTCGACGGTCTTGGCCCCGGGCTGCCCACCCGGTACCGACAGCGGCGGTTGGGCGAGGATGGCGGGCGGTTCAGGGACCGCTACGGCGAGTGGCCACGCGGTCGAACGCTCCGTCGGACGCACCTCGAACGTGTGCGCCTGTCCGTCGCGCAGAACGGCCACGCTCAGAACCGCTTCGCTGCCCCGGTTCGTGAGGACGCGCTCGAGCGCTTCCTGGTCGGCCAGCTGAACGTTGTCCGCCTCGATCATCAGATCGCCCGATCTCAATCCTGCGACAGACGCAGGCCCGCCGGGTACGACGGCGACGATGCGGATCCCGCCGTCGACCTCGTCCGCGAGGTACACCCCGAGCCACGGTTTGGAGGCGTCGGCACGTGGCTCCGCCGCGGTCGCCGCCGCACCCGCCAGGAGCAACGCCAGCACCGCCGCTACGACTTTCCCTGCTCGGAAGAACATCACCATAGACGACCTCGGAACTTCGCCCCTGCCTGTCTACTACGCCCGAAACCGGCAAAAGACGATTCGTTAACCCGGCCTCGTCTCCGCCGCAGGAGCCAGCAGTTTCCACTGCCAACGCCGCAGGTCCGGGGTCGCGGCCGGGTCCTCGCCCGAGACCATCCGGTCGACGATTTCTTCCAGGACGGCCCGCGGCCCGACGAGCGACGGCTCCAGACCCAGTTCCCCTGCGATGCGGTCGCGATGTTCGCGGATCGCGGCCAACCGCTCGTCGCAAACCTTCGTCGAGGAGCGACCTCGCCCCCCCTTCGAACGCCTCGGCCACCGCTCGCTGGGCATGTCCAGTCCGGTTCGGATCGCGTCCAGCAGCTCGCGTGCCCGACGACCGTGACGCCAGGGCCGCGGCAAACGCTTCATCGTTTCCAACTCCGTCATGCGCCGCGGTGGGTTTTCCGTCAATTCCAGCAAGCGTTCGTCGTTCAAGACGCGGAACGGCGGCCTGTCGAGGTGCAGGGCGTACGTTTCACGCAGCGCCCACAACTCTCGAAGCACGGCCATCTTCTTACGCTCGAGCCTCCCGGATCCTTTCACACGCCGGAACCCCTGGTCCGAGTCGGTGCGCGGCGCGCTGCGGATTCCCTCGAGACGCTCGAACTCCTCCGCGGCCCACCCGCTCCGGCCCAACGCTTCGAGGCGCGACGCGAGGGTCGACTGCAACGCGATCAGGTAGTGCGTATCCATCGCGGCGTAGCGCGCCATCTCCGGCGTCAACGGACGCTTCGACCAATCCGCACGCTGGAACTTCTTGTCCAACGGCACACCGAAATGCTGTTCCAGCAGCGCGGCCAGACCGAACCGTGTCTCGCCCACGATACGAGCCGCGATCATCGTGTCGAACAGGCCGGCGAACGTCATGCCGAATCCTCGATGCAGCATGCGCAAGTCGTAGTCCGCACCGTGGAGGATCTTGAGGATCGAGCGGTCGGCGAGCCGTTCGGCCAACGGGTCGAGCGAGATCTCCGCCAGCGGATCGACGAGGTAGTCGCGATCCCCGAAGCTGAGCTGGATGAGGCACACCTTCTCCGGGTAGTGGTGCAACGAGTCCGCCTCGGTATCGATCGCCAGCGGTCCGTTGCCCAGCCCGGAGAGGGCTTCCTCGAGATCCTCGGTGCGGTCGATCCAGCTGGCTTGGCGGTCCATCGCGCGGAGGCTAGACGCTCGCAACTCGAGCGTCAAGCGCCGCCCGGAGACTCTTTGCAAGATCCTGTTCAGGCGCTATGGTGAGCGTTTCGCCCATTTGTGTGGTGACGACGGGGGCCGAGATGCAACGACTGCCGGAACCGACCCTACTCGACCGGGCCGTCTCCGAGCTGGGCATCCGCGCGGGCCGGCTACGTGCGAACCTCTCGGAGCCTCTACTCGTCGAGGAGACCCTCCGGCGCGGGACCGGACAGTTGGCCGTGGGCGGACCGTTGGTCGTCGACACGACGCCCTACACCGGTCGCTCGCCCAAGGACAAGTTCGTTGTCCGGCAGGCGGCGATCGAGGACGAGATCGCCTGGGGCAAGGTCAACCAACCGCTCGGCGCGGACGTCTTCGACGCGCTGTACCGGCGTGTCTGCGAGTACCTGTCGGGCAAGGAGCTGTTCGTCCAAGACCTCCACGGCGGAGCCGATCCGGCGCATCGGTTGTCCGTCCGACTGCTGACCGAGAGCCCCTGGCACGCCCTGTTCGCGCGCAACCTTCTGGTCCGTCCCGAGGAAGGCGAACTGGCCGCCTTCACCCCGGGGTGCCACATCGTGCACGCGCCGGAGTTCGAGGCGGATCCCGAGCGTGACGGCACCCGTTCGGAGGCCTTCGTGATGCTCAACCTCGAGCGTCGCATCGTGCTCATCGGTGGAACGCGCTACGCGGGCGAAATCAAGAAGTCGGTCTTCACGCTGCTCAACTACCTGCTGCCCAAGGCCGGCGTGCTGTCGATGCACTGCTCGGCGAACGTCGGCGCCGACGGCGACACCGCGCTGTTCTTCGGCCTGTCGGGCACGGGCAAGACCACGCTCTCGGCCGACCCGCAGCGCCCGCTCATCGGCGACGACGAGCACGGCTGGAGCGACGACGGCATCTTCAATTTCGAGGGCGGCTGCTACGCCAAGGTGATCCGTCTGGTCCGCGAGCACGAGCCTGAGATCTACGCGACCACGGAACGCTTCGGGACGCTGCTCGAAAACGTCGCGATCGACGCGGCCGGCGCGCTCGACCTCGACGACGCATCGAAAACGGAGAACACCCGTGCGGCCTACCCGATCACGCATCTGCCGAACATCGTCGAAAGCAGCGCCTCCGGTCACCCGCAGAACATCGTCTTCCTGACCGCGGATGCGTTCGGGGTCTTGCCGCCGCTCTCCAAGCTGACGGCGGAGCAGGCGATGTACTACTTCCTCAGCGGGTACACGGCCAAGGTCGCCGGAACCGAGCGCGGCGTGACCGAGCCCCAGGCGACCTTCAGCGCCTGTTTCGGAGAACCGTTCCTGCCGCTGCACCCCGGCGTCTACGCGAAGATGCTCGGCGACAAGATTCGAGCACACCGGCCGCACGTCTGGTTGCTCAACACCGGCTGGACCGCCGGGCCTTACGGCACCGGCCACCGCATCGCGATCCCGCACACCCGCGCCATGGTGCGCGCGATCCTGGGCGGAGAGATCGCGGGCGACGAGCTCGTGGCCGAGCCGGTCTTCGGTCTGGCCATCCCGACGAAGCTCGCCGGCGTCCCGGACCGGATCCTGAGCCCGCGCGCCACTTGGACCGATGGTGCGGCGTACGACGAGCAGGCGGCCAAGCTGGCGGCGATGTTCCGGGAGAATTTCGAGCGCTATTCCGACGGCGTCGACGAGGCCGTTCGACAGGCGGCCCCCGGTGGCTGAGGCGGAAAGCCGCCGCGAACGCCATCGCGAGCGGTTTCTTGCGGCCGTTGAAGAGCTGCCGCTGCTGACGCCGACCCCGGCGGGTTGGGCCGAGCTTGCTGCGGACCGCTTGCCCGAGTTTCTCGCCGATCACGCCGTCTGCGAGCAACAGGCGGCTCTGTTCGGGCTCAACCTCGTGGCCCACTACCCCGGCGACCCGGAGTTGGTCGATGCCATGACGGCACTCGCCGCCGAGGAGGTCACGCACCTCCGGCGCGTGTCCCAGTTGCTTCACCGCCGGGGCCTGCAGCCCTCGAAGAGGCGATCGAACCCCTACGTCCAGGGATTGCACGAGGCGATGGAACGCGAGAACGAGACGGCGCTGAAGTGCGATCGCCTGCTCGTCGGCGCGTTGATCGAGGCGCGAAGCTGCGAGCGCTTCACGCGCCTGCTGGCGGTTTTGGCCGAGCGCGACACCGAGGTCGCCGATCTGTTGTTCGATCTCGGACCCGCCGAGAAGCGCCACTGGCAGACGTTTCACCGACTGGCGGGCCGCGACGTCGACGACGGCTGGTTTCAGCTGCGTTGGGAGCAGTGGTTGCGGCGCGAGCGGGAGCTGATGACCGGCCGCGGCACCTGTCCCACGGTTCACGGCTGAGCGCTTGGACCTCGGCCCGCGGAGTGATACAAACGGGCTTCCATCGGCAACGGAGGTCCCGTCTTGAGCGAATCGAAGCATCCCGTGCGACGCGGGTCGTACCCCGAGCTGACCTGGCAAGCGGTCATCGTCGGGTACTTCCTGGGGGCCCTGATCGCCGTCAGTATCGGCTACGCGAGCCTGCTGTTGGGCTTTTCGATCGAGGGCAGCGAGCTCGCAGCGATCCTCGGCTTCGGGATCCTTCGAGGCCTCATGCGGCGGACGAGCATCGTCGAGAACAACATCAACCAGACGCTGGCCAGCTCGGTGAACGCCGCCTCGGCCGGGATGATGTTCTCCGTTCCGGCGCTTTTCATCCTCAACTACACCGACTTCAACGTGCCCCTGATGGTGCTCGGCTGCATCACCGGCGGGATCCTCGGCATCGCGTTCATCATCCCGCTGCGCAAGCAGATGATCGACTTCGAGCGCCTGGCCTACCCCGGCGGGATCGCCGTCGCCACGATCCTCAAGTCCCCGGGCGCGGGCATCCGCAAGGCCTACCTGTTGCTCGCGGGCGCCGTGGTCTCGGGAATCGTCAAGGTCTTCTACGTGACCTTCGGCTTCACGAACATGCAGGTCGGCGACTGGCTCGGTCTTCCGGAATACATGAACGTCGTGTTCTACGTCTCGGTCATGACGATCGGCGTGGGCTACCTGTCGGGACGCGGCGGCATCTATTTCATCGTCGGCGGCTACGTGTGCTTCTGGATCCTCGCCCCGATCCTCAACTGGCAGGGACTTCCCGAAATCAACACGTTGCTCGCGGGAGGGGCCGACAACCTGCGCACGTCGCTGTTCCGGCCGCTGGGGATCGGCATGCTGATCGGCGGCGCGATCACCGGCGTGGCGCTGGCGCTGCCGTTGATCGCCAGCGCAGTGAGAAGCATGCAGGAGGCCGCGCGGACCAAGACCGCGGCGTCGAAAGACGAGCTGCCGATCCGGTTGCTGTACGTCGCGGTCGGTGGCGGTTTCCTACTGATGCTGTTCATGTCGGAGCTGTCCGTCCCGGAGATGACCCTGGCTCGCGGGGTCATGATGGCGCTGCTGGGCACGCTGTGGGTCTGGATGGCCGGCGTGATCCTCTCGGAGTGCATCGGCCGCACGAACTGGTCGCCGCTGTCGGGGATGACGCTGATCGCCGTCACGATCCTGATCTTCATCGCCAGCCGTGGAGAGGGACTCGCCGACCGGCCGACCGTCATCGCTTCCGTGATGGTCGGGGCGGCGGCCTGCGTCGCCATGTCGCAGGCGACGGACCTGATGCTCGACCTGAAGACCGGCTACCTGGTCGGCGCGATCCCGCGGAAGCAGCAGATCGCCCAGTTCCTGGGCACCTGGCTCGGACCGCTGCTGATCGTGCCGTTGGTCTTCGTGTTGCACAACGACGCGCCGCTGGGAGGCTCCGAGTACCCGGCGCCGCAGGGCGTCGCGCTGGCCAGCGTGATCCAGGGCATCCTCGGTGGGGATGTCCCGTCGATGAAGTACCTCGCCGGAGCCGGGCTGGGTGCCGTCCTGTCGGCGAGCGGCGTCGGCGGACTGGGCATTCTCGTCGGGCTCGGCTTCTACCTGCCGTTCAACATCGTCATGACCTACAGCATCGGTACGGCGTTGCGGTTCGCGACCGACCGCTTCGCGGGCAAGTCCTTCGCCGACAACGCGGGCATCCCGATCGCGGCCGGTCTCATCGTCGGCGAGGCGCTCGTCGGCGTGGGCAACGCCCTGATCCAGATCGTCCGGGCGACGGCAGGAGGTGCGGGATGAGAGCCATCGGCTTTTTCCTGATGACCGCCGGCTTCCTGGCTGGGACGCTCGTCGCCGCGCAAACCGCGGAGAACACGGTCGAGTGGAGCTACTTCATTCCGGCCGTTGTGGTCGCCATCATCGGCATCGTGCTGAGCCGCCTCGGGGCCCAGCGCGAGGCCGAAGCGACGGCGGCCGAGGGCGCCGGCATGCAGGCGTTGCGTGAGGCGATCGATCGTGTCGTCACCAACATCCGTCAGCTCGATCAAGAGGGTGAGACGCTCGACCCCTACGCGGTCCACGGTCGCATCGACGAGCTGTTCGTCGAGGACCTCAACCTCTTCGCCGACAACCGCCAACAGATCGCCACCACGTACGGGCTGCAGCCGTACGCCGAGGTGATGAACGATTTTGCCGCCGGCGAGCGCTACCTCAATCGCGTCTGGTCGGCCTCGGTCGACGGGTACATCGACGAGATCCGAGCGTACCTGTCCAAGGCTCGCACGCAGTTCGAGCAGACCCGGAGCAGCCTCGAGCGACTGGAACAAAGCTAGCGGCATGGTTCGCGTCACATCCGAGGTCGGCCGGTTGCGCAAGGTGCTCGTCCACGAGCCGGGTGTGGAAGTCGACCGCATGGTCCCGGCGATGATGGAGCAGCTGCTGTTCGACGACATCCTCTACGGCGACATGGCGCGCGACGAACACGGGCGGTTCCGGCGTGTGATGCAACTGCTCGGGATCGAGGTGCTCGATTCCTCCCAGCTGCTGACCGAGGCCCTCGAGAACGGCGAGGCACGTGACTGGGTCGTCGACGTGCTCTTGGTCCGGCTGCCGCGGGAGCGGCGTGAGTCGTTGCGATCCCTCGCACCGGGGGATCTCGCGGGCGCCGTCGTCGGCGGTGTGCGGCCTGCAGACGGGAGGGAGCTCTACGAGATTCCCCCACTGCCCAACTGGTGCTTCCAGCGCGACCCGCAGGTGGTGCTCCACGACCACGTGCTGATCGGTGCGATGGCTACCCCCGCGCGCCACGCGGAGTCGTTGCTCGCTCGAACGGTCTTCCGCCATCACCCGGATTTCACCGCCGTTCCGATGGCGCTGGACCCCGCCGAACCGGACAGCGTTCCCGCCGACGTCGCCGACCCGACGCGTCCGACGGTCGAGGGTGGTGACGTCCTGGTGTTGTCCGAGGAGATCGTTGCCGTCGGCATGTCCGAACGCACGAACCGCGCCGGGATCCGGCGGCTCGCCCACACGCTGGCGCGTATCGAGGGTGGGCCCCGCTGGCTGCTCGTCCTGGACCTACCGCGGCGGCGGGCTTACATGCACTTGGACACGCTGTTCACCGCCGCCGATCGCGACCTCTGCCTGGCCCACGCACCGGTCATCCTCCCCGGAGGCAACGAGCACGCAAACGTGTACGAGATCGATCTCGGCGATCCCGACCTACCGTTCAGCGCGCGGGAAGACCTGGTGTCGGCACTACGCTACCGCGGGCTCGACCTGGAGCCGGTACCGTGCGGCGGCGCCGATCCGGTCAGCCAGCAACGTGAACAGTGGACCGACGGCGCCAACACGCTGGCCCTCGCGCCGGGCGTCATCACGCTGTTCGATCGCAACCGCGCAACGGCCGAGGAACTCGATCGTCGCGGATTCGAGATCGTCGAGGCCGAGGACCTTCTGCTGGGCAAGCGCGAGATCGACATCGACGCGCCTGGACGCGTCTGCATCTTGCTACGGAGCCACGAGATCTCACGCGCACGCGGAGGCCCGCATTGCCTCGCGCACCCGCTCGTTCGCGACGAGCTCTAGCCCGCGTACAGCTGCAGGTCGGTCCCGACGCGGTCGGCCATCTCCAGCGTGGCACCGAGGTCGGGGTGGCGTACCACGAGGTTGCCGTCCGAACGGAGCGTGGCCTTCCAGTCGCGGCGCTGCGCCCCGATCGGCAGCAGGTCCACACGCACGATGTGCGGGCGATAGCGCGCCACGAGCCGCTCGAGGCCCTCGACGCGCTGGATCCGACCGCGACCCTGAGCCCGCTTGAAGATCACGGCGGCGTTGTACGGGCGCTCCCAGCGGCCGCTGAGCGCGCCGTGGACCACCGCCTCGCCCCAACCTCGAAACGTGCTGACGTCTCCGGCGTAGTTCATCAGGTCGACGGAGCAGGCCCCGGGTGGGCGCG
>WVWW01000266.1:20975-21277 GCA_011773795.1 Acidobacteriota bacterium | reverse complement strand
GATGACGGTGGTCGCGCAACGCCTGGTAGAAGACGAACCCATCGAAGACGCCCGCGTAGGTGACCGTGTCCCTGTACCGGAAGTGGTAGTCGAACGGATCTTCACCGAAGGGGGAGCCGCGAAGGTCGAAGGCCACCGCCGAGACGCCGTTCACCGCGAAGGCCGCGTCCCAACGCCCCTCCTGGACCGGCGCGACCACGGCCTCCGTATCCGTGGTCCCCGGCAGGACCGAGACCGAGTTCAGCATCACGTTGGCGACGCGGTCGGGGAAAGCCTCGAAGAGGTAGCGCCCCACGTTGTCG
>WVWW01000266.1:14530-20953 GCA_011773795.1 Acidobacteriota bacterium | reverse complement strand
GTCGGACGCTTCGAGGTTCCGGAACCCGTCGATCACCTGCCGCGCCATGACCTTGTCCCGCTCGCCCAGTGTTTCCTGGAAGTCGGCGTAGCGTTCGGCGGTCATGCCGTTCCACTGGAAGGGCATGTCCGAGAAGTGAACCGCGATTTTCCGGTCCGGCTCCAGCGTCTGATTCCGTCGGTAGACGCGAACGAGGAAATCGAAGAAATTCACCTTGTCCCATGAAGGGAAGAACGAGAGGTCCCGGTAGATGTCCAGCAGGCGGCGTTTCAGCTCGTCCTCGGAGAGGCCGGGAGCCGCCATCAGCTCGTCGAGCCTCGGCTGCAAGCTGGCCACCCCGACCTCGGTGAAGACGTGGCCCACGTCGCTCGAGAAGCGCTCGTCGCTCACCAGCTCGAACAGGAGATCCCACTGCGTGGTCTCCCCGTGAAAACGCTCGCACACGATCACGAGGTCGTGGTCCTCGAACAAACCGAGCATGTAGTCGGTCGGCTCGGCGTGGCCTTGCGACAGGAACTCGACATAGCGGTCGAGCGAGGGATCGTATGTACCGGGATCCGGCGGCGTGCTCTGGCCGGCACACGCCAGCGCGGCGAGCAACAGCAGTAGGGCGATCCGGGGCACCGTGGAATTATACGTGGCCGGCGACCCGGTGCGTCGAATGCCACTCGGACGAGATTCGCTGCGCCTCCGCGATCTGCTCCCGCGTCATGCGGCGGCTCAGGTCGTCGCGCAGGTTCCCCGCATGCGTGTCGCCCGCCGCGGCGGCCAGGTTCAGCCAGCGGTAGGCCTGGACATCATCACGTGGAACTCCGGTTCCGTTGGCGCAGATCAGGCCGAGCTTGCGTTGCGCGTCGGCCTGCCCGCGCCGTGCCGCCTGGACGTACCACTCGACGGGGTGGCCGTCCGTCGAGCCGACTTGCCATCCGTATTTCTCCAGCGCTCCCATGGCGTAGCTGAAGAAAAGGCCTCCGGGAAGCATCACCCTGCAATCGGGATTGCAACTCAAGGAGCTCTTGTAGCGGGATGGCTCCGGGTCCGTTTTCTTTCTTTTCGCGAGAACGCCGAACATGCCGACACCGACGCCGGTCAAGAGCGCGACTGCGAGAATTTCCGCCATAGTCCCGTGCCTCGAGATTTTCGCTAATGCTACATAGGTAAGGCACCCGTTTTCAATGATGCAGATGAATCATTTTTTAAAGAAAAATATCGGATGCGCGTGTCCAAATGACGCCTCCTTTTTCGCCGCCATCCGTCTCGGGATCCCACTACTGACAAGTCCCGCGTTAAGTGTTGATATCTGGATCGAGAAGTCCAGATGTTCTCTACCACCTCCGAATACGCGCTGAGAGCACTCGTCGCCCTCGCTTCCGACAAAGGCGGACGCTCGACGCAGGCACGCGAGCTTGCACGCGCGACCGAGGTCCCGCCGAGTTATCTCTACAAGATCCTGGCGGCGTTACGTCGCGCCAAGCTCCTCGCCGGAACGCGCGGTAGCCGCGGCGGTTACTGCCTCGCGCGCGATCCACAAGACATTCGATTACTCGACGTCGTCTCCCTGTTCGAAGAAATCCGGCCGACGGAGGCGTGCCTCCTCAAGGAAAACCACATCTGTGACGACGCCCATCCGTGTAGTGCGCACCATCACTGGAAGCACGTTCAGCGGTGTTACCGCGAGTTCCTCGAAACCAAGACGATCGCCGACCTGGCGACGAAAGACGTCCATTAGCACGGGGAAGCCCGAGACCGATGTACAAGGCCCGATTCAATCCGATCACCTGGTACCGCGAGAACGTCCCGTGCATGCAGGCGTGTCCGGTTCACACCGACTCCGGCCGTTACGTCCAACTGATCGCCGAGGGGCGATTCGAGGAGTCGTTCCTCGTGGCCCGATCGTCGAACCCCCTGGCCTCGGTGTGCGGGCGCATCTGCGCCGCCCCGTGTGAGGACGCCTGCCGCCGCGGGTGGGTCGACGAACCCGTGACGATCCGTCCGCTCAAGCGTTTCGTGACCGAAAACTATGGCGCCGAGTCCGCGCGCCCCGAGTCCTACCGCAAGCTCATTCAGATCGAAGACCCTGCGACCGACGACGCCACCGACCCCGATCCCGGGTGCAGCCGCGCCTGGCATCTGTCCCGTCTCTGCCGTGCCACCTCCGCCACGGCCGGAGCGCGACGCAAGGTGGCGATCGTCGGGAGCGGTCCCGCAGGGCTCGGCTGCGCGCACGATCTGGCATTGATGGGTTACGACGTGACCGTGTTCGAGGCGCTGCCCGAGGCCGGCGGCATGCTGCGCTACGGCATCCCCGAGTACCGGCTACCACGCGGCGTCATCGACCGTGAAGCCGCGATCATCGAGCGGCTCGGAGCGACGTTCCACACGTCGACACCGTTGACCGCCGAGTACAACCTGAAAGCGCTTCGGGAAGACGGCTTCGAAGCTTTCTTCATCTCGGTCGGCGCAACGCGCGGCCGCGACCTGAACATCCCCGGCGCCGACAAGGACGGCGTCGTCAAGGCCGTGGACTACCTGCTCAACCTGAACCGCGGCTACCGCGTCAACCTCGGCGACAAGGTCGTGGTGATCGGGGGCGGCTCCGTGGCGCTGGATGCCGCGCGCACCGCGGTGCGCGAGTTCTACAACCCGATGGAAGAGATCGAGATGACGGCCGAGGCCGTCGTCGGCCAGCCGGCGATGGATGCCGCGCGCGGTGCATTGCGCGCCGGCGCGTCGGAGGTCCACGTGATCTCGCTCGAGTCGCTCGAGGAGCTGCCCGCGAGCCGCACGGTTCAGGGCAAGGAAGAACTGCGCGAAGCGCTCGAGGAAGGGATTCGGCTGCACACCGCGTGGGGCCCGCGCGCGATCCTGGGCAACGGCCACGTCGACGGCGTGGAGTTCGTGCGTTGCACGCGCGTCTTCGACGACGACGGGCGCTTCAACCCCGAGTTCGACGAGTCCGAGACGATGAGGCTCGACACGGACTCGGTCGTGCTGGCCATCGGTCAGCAGCCCGACTTCGACTTCCTGTCCGAATCCGACGGGATCGAGGTGCACGCCGGCGGCACGATCAAGATCGATCCCGAGACGCTCGCGACCACCGCGCCCGGCGTGTTCGCCGGTGGCGACGCGGCATTCGGGCCGCGGATCGCCATCGAGGCCGTGGCCAACGGGAAGACGGCGGCACAGTCGATCCACACCTACCTCGGCGGCGGCGACCCCGGCCGCACGTTGCAGGTCGAAATCACCCGCATCCCGGCGGACGAGTACGGGATGCCGGAGGGTTACGAGCGGCGCCACCGCCAGACCGCGCCGACCACGGACGTCGACCGCCGCACCGGCATCGCCGAGGTCGAGCACGCGATGACCGAGGAACGTGCGCGGGCCCAGGCCGAGCGTTGCCTGGTCTGCCACGTCGACACGATCTACGACCCGTACCGCTGCGTGCTGTGCAACCGCTGCGCCGACGTCTGCCCGGAGAAGTGCCTGACGTTCGTCCCGCTCGAGGAAGTCGACCTGCCGGACGAGCAGCGCGAGGCGGCGCTGGCGCAATACGGCCACGACGCGGACGGTCCGTTGACCGTGTTGCTCAAGGACGACACGGCGTGCATCCGCTGCGGGCTCTGCGCGCTGCGCTGCCCGACCGACGCGATGACGATGGAACGGTTCAACTTCGTCGAATCACTCAGGAGTTAGGGATGGAAGACCAGCCCCGCAGGACTTTCTTGAACTGGCTGACCGGCGGGATTGTCGCCGCGGGCGGTGTGGTCGCCGGCTGGCCGATGTTCCGCTCGCTGGTGCCCAACGTGCTTTACGAGCCGGCCAAACGCATGAAGGTCGGTCCTCCCGAACGTTTCCAGGAGGGCGTGACCTACCTGGAGAAGCAACGGCTCTACGTCTTCAAGGAAAACAACAGCTTCTACTGCATCTCGGCGATCTGNNCGCGCCCTACAAGCGCAAGGAAACGCAAACGGTCCGCAAGCTCGAGTTCGACTCCGGCGGCGAGTTCCACTGCCCCTGTCACGGCTCGAAGTTCTACGGCGAGGGCACCAACTATTCCGGTCCCGCGCCCAGGCCTCTGGCCTGGCATCCGGTCGAGCTCTCTCCCGAGGACGGCCAGCTGGTGGTCGACGTCGGCAAGCGCGTCGAGCGCGATTTCCGATTGGTGGTCTAGATGAGTTTGTTCTCTAAAACCGGGCTCCGTGACAAGCTGCTCTGGCCGTGGGCACCTGACTCCGACCGGGAGGCCGGCAGCGGCGTCGTCTCCAACCTCCTGCTGCACTGGTTCCCCAACCGCATCTCGCTCAAGAGCTTTGCCTTCGGCTACTCGTTTTACCTCGGCACGATCTCGTTCGTGCTGTTCCTGATCCTGACCGTGACCGGCGTCGTGCTGATGTTCCTGTACGTGCCGTCGGTCGAGCGGGCGTACTGGTCGATCAAGGACCTGGAGTTCGCGATCAGCTTCGGCTGGCTGCTGCGCCGCGTGCATCGCATCAGCGCGCACCTGATGGTCGCCGTGGTCTTCCTGCACATGTTCCGTGTATTTCTGACCGGAGCCTACAAGGCCGGCAGCGTGATGAAGTCGGCGCGACCGGTCAACTGGGTGCTCGGCGTAGCCTTGCTGGTGTTGACGCTGTTGCTGAGCTTCACCGGCTACCTGTTGCCGTGGGACCAGCTGGCCTTCTGGGCCATCACCGTCGGCACCAACATCGCCGCGAGCGTGCCCGTGATCGGCGAGGAGATGCGCGAATTCCTGCTCGGCGGAACCGTCATCGGGCAGCCGACGCTGATTCGTTTCTACGTGCTGCACTGCGTCTTCCTTCCCGGCGCGCTGTTCGGCATCGCCGTGTGGCACATGTGGCGCATCCGCAAGGACGGCGGGATGGCCGTCGTCGACCAGCTGCGCATCGAAGCGAAAGACACCAAGCCCGCGCCCCCCAGGAAGTCCAAGACCTACTCCGTCCTCGGCATCGCCGCGGGCACCACCGTTCAGGTATCCGACCCGACGACGCTCAACATGGACAACTCGGTCCCGGCGACGCCGCACATCACGGTGCGCTTGCTGTGGGTGACCCTGCTGACCATCGCGGCGACCCTGTTGCTGGCGTTGGTCTGGCCCGCGCCGCTCGAGGAGCCGGCCAATCCCGAGGTGACGCCGAACCCGGCCAAGGCGCCCTGGTACTTCCTCGGCCTGCAGGAGCTGGTCGGCTACTCGGCGCTGATGGGCGGGGTAATCATCCCCGGCATCGTCATCCTCGGGCTGGCGTTGATCCCGTTCATGGACCGCGAGCAGAAGCGGATCGGCTTCTGGTTCACCGATCCTGCCGGCAAGCGTTGGGGTCTGGTGGGTTTCGCCTTCGGCGCGGCGGCGACGACCTTCTGCGTGGCCAGCTCGATCCTGTTCCCGGTACGCAGCCTCTTCAGCGGGATCGAGAGCCAGTTCTTCTTCGACCTCGTCAACCCGGCGACGCTGTTGTTGCTGCTCTGCGCGCTGCTCTACTTCGGCGTCGCGCGCTACACGAAGTCGACACGCAGCGCCGCGATCGCGACGTTCTGCGCGTTCATCGTCGCCTTCATTCTGCTGACCTACATCGGCACCGCGCTACGCGGACCCAACTGGGAATTCTACTGGCCGTGGCAGGCATGGCCGGGCCATCCCGGACAGCTGTGAGGACACGATGATCAAGAGGGTAGGCCAACGCGAACGCATCGTCTTGCTGGTCGCCGCGAGTTTGACCTTCGTGGCGTGGATCGTGGCCGTCTATCGCGACTCCGCGCCGGACTGGAAGTGGTACCAGAGTGAGTTCCGCGCCATCGTCGCGGAGGAGATCGGTGCCGACGAGTCGGCGCGGACACCACTCGGCATCCAGCAGATCTGGGTCGAGCCGCTCGATCGAGTCGACCGCTGCACGACCTGCCACCTGGGCATGAACTGGAAGGGGCTCGAGGGTTACGAGCAACCCTGGTCGAGCCATCCGGTGACCGAGCTGCTGGCCTCGCACCCGATCGAGACCTACGGCTGCACCGTCTGTCACGGCGGGCAGGGCTGGGCGCTGGAAGCCGATGCGGCACACGGCTTCGTCAAACACTGGGAGCAGCCGTTACTCTCCGGCATCGTCGGCTCCGAGTACGACCCCAAGAACCCGCCGCCGCTCTACGAGATGCAGTGCAACTTCTGCCACCGTTACGAGCGTGAGACCGAAGGGATGCCCTACATCAACCAGGCCAAGGATCTGGTGCGCACGAAGGGTTGCAAGATCTGCCACGCCATCAACGGCGACGGCGGCGGGCTCGGCCCGGACCTGACGCACGAGGGCGACAAGCACGCCGAAGGCTTCGATTTCAGCAACCTCACGACCAACCTGCAGACGGTCTTCCAGTGGCACATCAAGCACTTCCAGTCGCCGACCACCATCGTGCCCGAGT
>WVWW01000266.1:0-14520 GCA_011773795.1 Acidobacteriota bacterium | reverse complement strand
GCGAGCCTACCTGCCCGGCGTGGAGCTGAAGGACGAACAAACACCGGAGGAAATCGAGAAGGAACAACGCATGCGCTCCGGCGACGGCGCGTTCTTCGTCGAGAACAGTTGCTTCGTCTGCCACAGCGTCAAGGCGTTCGACATCCAGTCCCCGACCGACAAGGGACCCGACCTGTCGCTGGCGCCCGAGGATGTGCGCGCGCGGTTCAACAAGACCGTCGAGGAGTTCATGTTCGAGCCGACCGGCACGATGAAGATCATCCTCGAGAGTCAGATCCAGCTCACCGATGAACAGAAGTGGGAAGCGATCGCCAAGATCAACAAGGCCTACGACATCGTGAAGAACCGCGAAGGGGTCTCCGAATGAGTCACGAGAACCGAGTTTCAAACAGTCGTTCTGCCGAAAACGCAGGATTGGAGGAAGTCATGAAGACCCAAGGCATACCCCGGCTGGTCGTGCTGGGGTTTATCTGTGTGCTCGTGTGGACCCTTTCGGGCTGCGCGCCCGACCCGCCCGGCCGTTCGGGCCGCGGCGCGCGTGGCGCCGGGAGCGGCTCCGATGTGACGGATGCCGCGCTGGCCACCTACGTGCCGCCCGGCGACCTCGACGAGTACTACCTGTTCTACTCCGGCGGCCACAGCGGACAGATCTTCGTGTCCGGCATCCCCTCGATGCGGCACATCGCGACGATCCCGGTGTTCACACCCTACCCGGGCACGGGCTACGGCTTCGACGACGAGACCAGGGAGATGCTCGGCGGCTACACCTGGGGCGACTCGCACCACCCCGGCTTCTCGGAGACCAACGGCGAGTACGACGGCCGCTGGCTGTTCATCAACGACAACGCCAACGGCCGCATGGCTCGCATCGACCTGCGTGACTTCAAGACCAAGCAGATCCTCAAGATCCCGAACATCTCGGCCAACCACGGCAGCTCGTTCGTCACGCCGAACTCCGAGTACGTGACGATGGCGACCCGCATGTCGGTGCCGTTCCCCGAGGGGACCTACGCCGACGTGACCGAATACGGCACCAAGTACAAGGGCATCGTCGCGGGAATCGCAATCGACCCCGACGACGGCAACATGACGCTGGCCTGGGAGATTCTGGCGCCGCCGTTCAACTACGACCTGGGTGACGCGGGCAAGGGCCCCAGCGACGGGTTCATGTTCTGGACCTGCTACAACTCCGAGCGCGAGTTCATCGAGGGCGGCAAGCTCGAGGTGACCGCCTCCCAGAAGGACAAGGACTACATCCTCGCCATCGACTGGCGCGCTGCCGAGAAGGCCGTCGCCGACGGCAAGGCCAAGATGATCGGCGGCGCGCCGGTGCTCGACCCGCTCGATGCACCCGGTATCGCCTACTTCATGCCGCTGGCCAAGTCACCGCACGGCGTGGATGTCTCCTCCGACGGGCAGTGGATCATCGGCTCCGGCAAGCTCTCGCCGACGACGACCGTCTACAACATCGACAAGATCAAGAAGGCGATCGCCGACGAGGACTTCGAAGAGACGATCGACGGGATCCCGGTGTTGACCTACACCTCGGTGCGAGAGGCCGAGGTGCCGGTCGGGCTGGGCCCGCTGCACACGCAGTTCGACGGCCGCGGCTACGCCTACACCTCGCTGTTCGTCGAGAGCGCCGTCGCCAAGTGGAAGCTGCCGCCGTACGACGACCCTTCGAACATGGAGCAGTACGTCGTCGACAAGATCCCGGTGGCCTACAACATCGGCCACCTGGTGTCCGCCGAGGGCGATTCGATGTCCCCCGACGGCAACTACCTCGTCGCCCTGAACAAGCTGTCCAAGGGCCGGCACATCAGCGTCGGTCCGTCGATCCCCGAATCGGCGCAGCTGATCGACATCAGCGGCGACAAGATGAAGCTGCTGTACGATGCGTTCACCGAGCCCGAGCCGCACTACGCGGTGACGATCAAGGCGGACAAGATCAACGCGATCGAGGTCTACCCCAAGGAAGAGTCCGACAACCCGAACGCGATATGGACGGCCGAGGAGGCGCGCGTCGAGCGCCGAGGGAACACGGTGGAGGTCTGGATGCTGGCCGTGCGCTCGTTCTTCGCGCCGGACGTGATCCGCGTCAACAAGGGCGACACGGTCATCGTGCACGTCACCAACATCGAGCAGACCCGCGACGAGCTGCACGGGTTCGCCATCAACGACTACAACATCAACGTGGTGATCGATCCCGGCGAGACCAAGACGGTCACGTTCAAGGCGGACAAGTCGGGCGTCTTTGCTTTCTACTGCACCAACTTCTGTAGCGCCCTGCACCAGGAGATGCAGGGCTACTTGCTGGTCAAGGACTGACACCTCGGAGACGAGGGTAGCCATGAACGATTTCTTCAAGCGCTTCACGAACGCACTCGACACCCCCCTGACGCTGCAGAGTCGACTGTTCGTCTTCCTGGCTGCCCTCGTCCTCATCCCGACCTTCATCGTTCCGTTGTGGCACATGACGTTCGTGGCCCAGCAGTACCCGGAGGGTCTCAACCTCTACGTGTACAGCCACGACCTCGTCGGCGGCGACGGCGGGAACGACCTGACCGAGATCAACGTGTTGAACCATTACATCGGGATGGCCGAGCTCAAGCCGGAGGATTTCAGCGAATTGAAGTGGATTCCTCTGGTGATCGGCATCCTCGGCGTGCTGACGCTGCGCGCGGCGGCGATCGGCGACCTACGTGCGGTGCTCGACGTGATCGTCGGCTCGCTCTACTTCGGCGTGTTCTCGATGTGGACCTTCTATTACAAGCTGTCGTACTACGGCACCAACCTGGACCCCCGCGCATCCGTCGAGGTGGAGCCGTTCATGCCCCCGATGTTCGGCTACAAGCTGGTGGGGCAATTCGACGTCTGGTCCTACCCGGCGCTCGGGAGCTACCTGTTCCTCGTATTCGGCGCGCTCCTGATCGCCGCGGTTTTCTTTACCTGGCGCACGATCCGCTCGGGAGTGAGCGGTAGCGGAGAAAAGTCATGAGAGTTTTATCGATGGCCCTGTGCCTGATCCTACTGGCCGGCTGTGCAGGCAGCGGCGAGGGTATGCGGGCCGATTCGGCGGCGGAAACGCCGCAGCCGGTGCTGATCAAGGTCGAGGAGCCGGAGCCGATGGAAGTTCCGGCACCGGTCGAGCTGGCGTCCGACACCGACTGGAAAGGCAAGGTTCACAACAAGGAAATCGAGGTCATCGAGGTCCTCAACGTGATCAACCCGGTCGCGGCTTACATCACCGCCGGCTTCGAGCAGTACGGGGATCGCTTCTCCGACGTGTTGAACGAGGAATGGGGCGACACCCAGGTACAGCTCACCGCGGCGCTGACGCTGTACGAGTCGTGCAAGCAACGCAAGGCGGACGGCGCGTTCGACAAGCAGCTGTTCCTCGACATGGAAGAGGTCTGGCAGCTGCTGGTCAAGACCGGTGTCGCCGGCGTGCGCACGAAGTCGATGGTCGACTCCGAGGTGAAGAAGATCACCGCGACCTAGGCGAACGCGATCCGGGCAGGGCCCGGAGACTGGATTCTGATGCACATTTTGCGCAACGCGATGCTGTGCTCGCTCGTGGTCTGCATGACGCTGCCGGCCGCGGCGGCGGTCCACACCGTCGAGCAGGGCGAGTCGATCTCCGCGACACTTCGCAACGTCGCGCCGGGCGACATCGTCCGGCTCGTCGGGACGGAGTATCGCGAGAACATCGTCATCGACGTCCCCGTCACGCTGGTCGGCGTCAACCTGCCGGTGATCCGCGGCGGCTATCAGGGCAACGTCGTGCACGTGCTGGCGCCCGGGACGGAGATCCGTGGGGTGCACGTCAGCGAGGCGTCGCCGCTGCTGACCAAGGACATGGCCTGCATCCTGATCGAGGCCGACGACGCGACGGTCCGCGAGAGCGTCGTCACCGAGTCGCTCCACGGGATCTACGTCAAGGGCGCGAACCGCGCCGTGATCGTGAACAACCGCATCGAGGGGCGGCTCGACCTGATCGAGGCCGATCGCGGCAACGGGATCCACCTTTGGAACTCGAACGGCAACCGTGTCGCCGACAACGAGATCCTCAACGTGCGGGACGGGATCTACTTCTCGTTTGCCAACGAGACGGAGGTCGCGCGCAACCACGTCCACGACGTTCGCTACGGCCTGCACTACATGTACTCGCACGACAACGCGTTCTACGACAACCTGTTCGAGCACAACGTCGCCGGTGCCGCGCTGATGTACTCCGAGCGCATCCTGTTCTCGCGCAACACCTTCGCGCGCTGCCGCGGGTATCGCGCCTACGGGATCCTGTTGCAGTCCATGGAAGACGTCACCGCGACCTCCAACCTGATCCTCGACAACAGCCGCGGGATCTTCCTCAACAACGCGAAGGGCAACGTGTTCGAGGCCAACGACGTCGTGGACAACGACCTGGCCATCCAGCTCAACGGCGGTTGCGACGACAACATCTTCTCCGGCAACAACTTCCTGGACAACCTGAGCGAGCTGTTGCTCGACGTCAGCGATCGCGAGACACGCTGGGCCGACGAAGAAAGCGGCAACTACTGGAGCCGCTACCGCGGTTACGACCTCGACAAGAACGGCGTCGGCGACGTCGCGTTCGGCGTGCAGAACATCTTCCAGGTGATGGAGAGCAAGGTCCCGGAGGTTCGCTTCTACCTGCTCAGTCCGGCTTCGGAGGTCCTGCGTGCCGCCGAGCGGGCGCTGCCGATCCTGAATCTGGGCGACGTCGAGGATCCGTTGCCGCTGATGCGCGCGGCGGACAACCACCAGGTGCCGTGGGAGGTTGCCGGCGACTTCAACGGCGGGCCGAGTCCCCTGTGGGCCGCGGTCTATATCATCGGCGCGGGACTGCCCCTGGGTGCCCTGGTTTACCTGAGCCGCCCGCGGCCGCGGCGGGCGTCGGGGAAGGAGTCGACATGACTCAACGCGAGCCGATGATCCGGCTGGACCGCTTTGAGAAACGCTTCGGCAAGGTCCACGCCGTCAAACCGATCGATCTCGCGATCGAGCGTGGCGAGACGTTCGCCCTGCTGGGGCCCAACGGCAGCGGCAAGACCACGATCATCCGCGCGATCGTCGGCCTGCACCGGCCGAGCGGGGGGCACATCCGGATCGACGGCATCGATGTCGTCGATCGCCCGAACGAGGCCAAGGCGCAGCTGTCCTACGCGCCGCAGCGCGTCACGATGCCCGACATGCTGACCGCCCGTGAGGTGGCGTCGTTGTTCGGGCGGCTCAAGGACGTGCCGGAATCACGCGTCGACGAGGTGCTCGACCTGTTCGGTCTGGCCGACAGCGCCGACCGCAAGACGCGCGAGTTCTCCGGCGGGATGCTGCAGCGACTCGGTCTGGCCGTCGCGTTCCTGAAAGAGGTCCCGTTGCTGGTGCTCGACGAGCCGACGGTCAACCTGGACCTGCTCGGGGTGGATCGATTGCGGCACCTGATGGGCGAGGCGAAGGCCCGGGGAACGACCGTCGTGTTCTCCTCGCACCTGGTCCAGAGCGCCATGCAGCTGGCCGACCGCGTCGCCGTGCTGGTCGAGGGATCGTGCGTAACGCTCGAGGAGGCTCCGGTCTTCCGCGACGCCGTGGCGCGCGGGACGACGGTGCGCGTCGTGCTCGATCACACCTCCGAGGCGATGGTCGACGCCAGCCGCCGGGCCGGGGCCGTGACCGCCAGCCGCAACGGGCATCAACTCTTTTTTACCGCCGCGCCCGAGAAACGGCTGGAGATCATCCGTGCGATCGAGTCCGCCGGCGCCGACGTCGTCGAGATCCACACCGAGATCCCGGACTGGACATCGCTGCTTCGCAAGCACTTCGATCACGGCGACAACGGACGGGTGTCGCAATGAGACGCTCCGCCTGCTGTCTCGCTCTCCTGCTGCTCGCCGCGTGCTCGGGCGACGTTCAGCCGCAGATCGTCGCGGGCCTGGATGTCTGCAACGAATGCAACATGGTCATCGATCGCCCCGATCAGGCCGGCGGCTTCATCGAACAGGGCACGTTCGTGACCTTCGACTCGCCGCTGTGCCTGCTGCGCGCCTACGAGAAGCGTCTCCAGGACGGCAAGCCGCTCCCCGAGCAGCTTTACCTTGCCGACCACGCCGACGCCACGTTGCACCCGGTCGAGGCGATGACGTTCCTGCTGACCGACCATGCGGCGACCGTGATGGAGAGCGGCACGCTGTGCTTCGTCGACCGCGCGGCCGCCGAGGCCGCGATCGCCCACGACGACGAGCGCATCTCCGACTGGGAGGGCTACCGGCTGGCACACGGCACCCCGGACCGGATGATCGAGGTGACGTTCGAGCCGACGGGGCAAATTCCCGAGCTGGTCGAGGCGTCGAAGGGCGAGCTCGTGGTCTGGATGGCGACCTCGAGCGGGCTCGATCGAGACCTCGTGATCTCGATCAAGGGGTACCCCGAGGTCGAGAGGATCACGATCCCGGCGAGCGGCGAGCCGGTCGTGTTCAGGATGAAGGCCGACCGGCCGGGGATGGGCTTCCCGGTGGTGGAGGCCGACACCGACGCGCCGCTGGGCATGTTGCGTGTCCACGGCTCGCACACCGCGGATGAGGAGGCGTCATGAAGTCCGCCGTCTGGATGATCTGCTGGCAGGAGTTCACGCTGAACCGCCGCAACCGCTGGGTACTCTCCTTCGCCGCGCTGTTCGCGATGCTGACGCTGGTGCTGGCCTATTTCGGCATGGTGACGTCGGGCTACTCCGGCTTCCAGGACTTCACGCGAACCTCGGCGAGCATCATCAACTTGGGTGGCTTCCTGATCCCGTTGTTCGCGATGCTGGTCGGTGTGTTCAGCTTCATCACCAACCAGGGCTACTTCGAGATGCTGGCGACGCAACCGGTGTCACGCTCGAAAGTACTGCTGGGTCGCTACCTGGGTCTGTTGCTCACGATCCTCGCCGCCTCGCTGCTCGGCTTCGGCCTGCCCGGTGCGGTGATCGCGCTAGTGATCGGCGTGACCGGTGCGCAGAGCTACCTGATGGTCGTGGTCTACTCGATGATGCTGGCGATGGTGTTCACCGGTCTGTCCGTGTTGATTGCCCTGATCGCGCAGCGGCGCCAGATCGCGCTCGGTATCGCGCTCGGCGTGTGGGTCTTCTACGAGCTGGTCTACGGGATGCTGATGCTGGGAACCACGCTCTACCTGTCGCCTGCCGTTTTAAAGACCGTTCTCCCCGTCGGGTTGATGGGCAACCCCATCGACATCGTGCGCGTGCTCTCGCTGTTGCAGGTCGGCGGCCCGCACCTCTACGGGCCAGCGGGTGCGACGTTGATCAAGCTGACCGGCTCCGCCGGACTCGCCACGCTGATCGGCGTGCTGGGGCTGCTGTTCTGGATCGTCGTCCCGGTCCTCGTCTCGATGAAGATCTTCAACCGCCAGAATCTCTGATGGGGTCAGTCCTTCTCGTCGGATTCGTCCTCGGCGTCGGGCGACGAGTCCACATCCGATAGCCGCACCGTCGGCTGCGGCTCGGCGAAGACCTCTTCCTTGGCTCCGTGGCGCCGGGCTCGCTTCTGGGCGGCCTTTTCGGCTTTCTTGACTTCGCGTTGACGTTTGATGACCGACATACGTGATCGACCCATGACTCCACCTCGGCGACTTAAGCCTGTCGCGCCCGAGGAGAATCCGGCCCGGGCGCACACGTAAGGTACACGAAATGACGAAAACGTGGGGTCAGGTCTTGAATCTTGCGCTGGAACTCACGAGTTCCGGCGACGACGCACGAAAGCAGCAAGGCTCGTGGACCCGGCATGCGGGAAGCATACGGGTTTTGGGCCTGCGCGCGGTCCCCCAAAGGGGTTAGTTCTTGCCGCCTTCGCCCAGGCGTTCCTCGAGCTCGTCGAACCAGTTGAGGATGACGGTGATGCGGCTTCTCGTCTCCGTGAGATCGCCCTCGTACTCGAAGGACGGGGTCCCGGTCACCAGACGACTCGCGTCCGCGTTCGCGTCGAACGTTCGGCCGATGCGCAGGAGCTCGATCTCGAACGCCTGCTCGGGATCCGTGGCCTCGAACTCCGGCTCTGTCGCGACGCCGACCCTGAAGACCGCCTCGAAGGTGACCCCGGCCGCCGGGGTGCCCAGGTAGAGGATGCTCTTCCCGTCGTCGGACCAGAGTGGCGTGTAGCCCGAGTTCGGCGACACGATCCAGCGACGTCCCGTCGCGATCTCCATCACGTGGATGTCCCAGCGTCCCGTCTCGTCCGACTGGAAGCAGAAGAATTTTCCGTCGGCCGACAAGTCCGGCGTCGACTCGTCGGCGAGGCTGTCGACGAGCATCTCGACTTCGGGATCGCCGCTCAGTTTCAGGCGAGCGATGTCGGTATTGCTCGGCACCGCTTGCTCGAAAAGCAGCCACTCGCCATCGCTGGAAGTGGCGCTCGGGACCTGTGCGCCGTCCATCTCGAGCACACGTTCGGCCGGCTCGCTGAGATCGGCGACGCGCCGCCAGATGTCGAGCTCACCCTCACGGTCGGATCCGAAGTAGACGTAACGGCCGTCGTGCGACCAGACCGGAGCGATGTTGCGTCCGACGGTCGTCAGACGCTGGCCACCGCCTCGGTTCAACGAGAAGAGCCAGACGTGCGTTCCCTCCACGTCGTCGATCTGAACGGCGATCGTCTTCTCGTCGGGCGACAACCGCATCAAGGTGAACCGTCGCTTCTCGAACGGAAGCGGCTCCTCGTTGCCCATGCCGTCGCGCCACGACAGCCGTACCTCGCGCGCCCCTGTTGCGGGCGGCGCGAAGGCCAGGATGCCGTCGTCCGAAACGTCGTAGGCCGCCGAACCCGTCTCGTCGAGGGACGACGTGTGGACCTCGTCTTCCATCGCGACGCTCCGCCCGGTGACCTCGAGCCGGTCGAGATCGAAGGGCGCCGCGTAGATCGCGCCGTCCAGGACGTAGACGAGGTGACCGCTCCGGACGTAGCGCGCCTCACGGCCGCGCTGGACCAGGACCTTGCGTTCGTCGGTTTCCAGGGACTGCGCGACGATCGACGCGTTGGACCAGGCACGCACGCCGCGTCCCAGCGTGTACAGCATCCACTCGCCGCCGGGCAACAGCTCGGGTCCGTGGGCGTACTCGCCGCTCTCCAGGGCCAGGACCTGCTCGGGCTCGCCACCGGTGGCCGGCAGACGCCAGATGCCCTGGTCCGCGCGGCCGACGTAGACGTACCCGTCCTCGTTCCAGTGGATTCCCATCGGGCGCTCGCGGAACGGGCCGACGACGACCGGGAGCTTTTCTCCGAGTGCGATGCGTTTCACGTGTCCCGCATCCCAGAAGACGACCTGCCGGCTGTCGGGTGAGAACGCCGGCGAGCGCGCTCCGTCGACGCCGTCGATCCGGCGAGGCTCGAGGTCGCCGAGATCGCGCAGCCAGATGCCCGTGGAGGCGTACGCCAGCGTTCGACCGTCGGGTGAGATCGTCGCGACGCGGTTGTAGTTGCTCGAGAAGTTGGCGCCCGGGCCGAGCATCATGTCGAATCGCACGTCGGGGTTCGCCGCCGTTCCGGTGCCCGGCTTGAGCAGCCAGGCGCCGAGCGCTCCGACAAGCAAGGCGACTGCCGCGACGGCGATCAACGGCGCGAGCGATCGGCTTGTACGCGCCTCGGACTCGGCGGCGACCGGCGCGGGTTCACCGGTTTCTCCACCGGCGGCGAGCCGCCTCAGGTCGACGATCGCATCGCCCGCACTCTGGTAGCGCTCCTCCCTGTCCTTATTAAGGAGCTTGTCGACGATCCAGCGGAGCTGCCCCAGGTCGGATCCGGCAGCGGCCATCGGTTCCGGCTCGCCGGTGAGGATGCGCGAGAGCGACTCGTGGACGTTCGCACCGCCGAACGCCTGCTTGCCGGTGACGGTCTCGTACAACACGCAACCCAGGGCGAACAGGTCGGCGCGCTCGTCGACCTCCTCGCCGCGCACCTGCTCGGGCGCCATGTAGCCGGCGGTGCCGAGCATCATCCCGGCCATCGTCATCGTCGGCGAGGCGGTCGCGCTCGCATCCGAGGGCAACGCCGCCTCGGTCAGCTTGGCCAAACCGAAGTCGAGCACCTTGGCGTGGCCGTCGGTCGTGACGAAGACGTTCTCCGGCTTGAGATCGCGGTGCACGATCCCGGCGCGGTGCGCGGCGCGCAGCGCCTCACCGATCTCGATGCACAGTGCTATCGCCTTCTCGCGGGTCAGCGTTCCCCGCGCGATCGTTTCACGGAGCGTCTCGCCCCGCAGGTACTCCTGGACCATGAAGTGCGTGGGTGAGCTGGCCCCCTCGGCCGTGGCGACCCCCACGTCGTGGATTGCGGCGATGTGCGGATGGTTCAGCGCCGCGGCGGCCTTGGCCTCCTGCTCGAAACGCGAGCTGCGGTCGACATCCGAAGCCAGCTCGCCGGGCAGCACCTTGACGGCGACCTTGCGGTCGAGCCGCGTGTCCTCGGCCAGCCACACCTCGCCCATGCCGCCCTTGCCGAGCTGCTCGAGGATCTTGTAGGGGCCCAGCGTCTTGCCGATCACCGCGCGAGTATAAGAGATGAAGACCGACCGGCGCGCCCTCCTCCCAGGGCACGGCTCTTTTTGTCGGTGTTATCCTCGGTCCGTATCGACGGTCGAGGAGGGCACTCAGATGAAACGGTCGGGTCTTCTTATCGGTCTGTTTGTTCTGGTACTGACGGCCTGCGCACCCGCGGAAGAACGTGCGCCGGCGATTCCGAGCGACTACGACGAAGCGGACATCGCCACCCTGCAGCAGGCGATGGAGGACGGCTCACTCACCGCGGCCGGGCTCGTGGATTACTACCTCGAGCGCATCGCCGCGATCGATCACGCGGGACCGGAGCTGCGCTCGATCATCGAGATCAATCCCGAGGCGCGGTCGATTGCCGAGGCCCTCGATGCCGAGCGCGCCGAAGGAAACACGCGCGGGCCGCTGCACGGCATCCCGGTCGTGCTCAAGGCCAACATCGACACCGGCGACGAGATGGCGACGCACGCAGGCTCGTTGGCGATCGCCGACCACCACGCGCCGGACGACGCTTCGATCGCGCAACAACTTCGCGCTGCGGGAGCCGTGATCCTGGCCAAGGCGAACCTCAGCGAGTGGGCCAACTTCCGCTCCACGCGCTCGTCGAGCGGCTGGAGCAGCATCGGCGGGCAGACGAAGAACCCCTACGAGCCGCTGCGCAACCCGTGCGGGTCGTCGAGCGGATCGGGTGTTGCCGTTGCCGCCAACTTGACCGTGCTCGCAGTCGGCACCGAGACCAACGGCTCGATCATCTGCCCGGCCGGGATCAACGGCGTCGTCGGCATCAAGCCGACGCTCGGCCTGGTCAGCCGCGACGGCATCATCCCGATCGCCCACAGCCAGGACACCGCGGGCCCGATGGCGCGCACCGTGCGCGACGCCGCGTTGATGCTCAACGCGATGAGCGCGCCGGACGACTCGGATCCCTTCTCGGAGGATCGTCCGGAATCGATCCCGGACTTCGCAGCCGACCTGGCGACCGACGCGCTGCAAGGTAAGCGCATCGGCGTGTTGAAGAATTACTACGGCGCGGGCGAGAACCCCGACATCGAGAAGGTCTTCAGGAACGCGGTCGAGACGCTGAAGGCGCAAGGCGCGGAGATCGTCGACGACATCGAGATCGAGACCGAGGGCATGAGCGGCGCCTCCTACGCGGTGCTGCTCTACGAGTTCAAGGCCGATCTCAACGCCTACCTCGCGTCGTCCAACGCCGAGCTCGAGACGCTGGCCGAGATCATCGAGTTCAACACGGCCAACGCCGACACCGTGATGCCGATCTTCGGCCAGGAGATCATGGAGATGGCCGAGGAGAAGGGGCCGCTGACGGACCAGGACTACCTCGACGCGCTGGAGAAGTCCAAGCGCATCGCGCGCGACGGCATCGACAACGCGTTGAAGGAGCACGACCTGGACGCGCTGGTGGCGCCGACCAACGGACCGTCGTGGATGACCGACCACGTCAACGGCGACCACTTCTCGATCAGCAGCTCGTCGCTGGCGGCGATCTCGGGCTACGCCAGCATCACGGTCCCCGCGGGCCACGTGTCCGGCCTGCCGGCGGGGCTCTCGTTCATCGGCGGCCCGTTCACCGAGAAGTCGCTGATCGAGATGGCCTACGCGTTCGAGCAGGCGTCGAAGGCGCGAAGAGCCCCGGGGTTGTAGCGGCTACTCCGGTTTCCAGCCCTGCACCAGCGTGATCGCGGGGCGGATGCCGGACTCGTCTTCCGCGTTCATCAAGACCAGGAAGCGGTCGCCGTCGCGAGAGACGTCGTAGACGTTGCGACCGAGCTCTTCGATCCAGCCTTCGAAGTCGAACAGCTCCCGAGGCGTGCCGTGGCGGAAGCTGCCCTCGGTCTCGACGGCCACGGACATCATCTTCTTCCGGTTGTTCGCGCTGACGTAGAAAAGCTCCTTGCCGTCCGCGCTCCAGACGGGTCGGCTGCCCCCGCCGTCCCCCGAGACCTGCCACTTGCCTCCGGGTCCGGGGAACGCGCGGACGTAGACCTCGTAGCTGCCGGACTCGTCGGACTCGTAGGCCAACCAGCGTCCGTTGGGCGAGAACCGCCCGGCCATCTCGGTGTCTTCCGTCTGCAGGAACGTCGTGATCTCTTCGTTTTCGATCGAGTAGATCAGCACGTCGGCACCGGTTCCCTGACTGGCCCCCATCAGAACGACGTGCCGGCCGTCGGTCGACCAGTCGGAGGTATACAACGCGGGGTCCGTGACGTCGACCGNNACTGGTCCCCATCAGGGCGACGTGCCGGCCGTCGGCCGACCAGTCGGTGGTGTACAACGCGGGGTCCGTGACGTCGACCGAGACGAGCTGCTGCTCGTCCTCGAGGCCGTCGACCGACTTGCGGAACACGGTTCCCGGGCTGAACGACTGCCCGGGAATGATGCGACTGGACTGGAACATCACATCCCGGCCGTCGGGCGACCAGACCGGGAAGCCGTCGTAGCCCGGATCGAACGTCAGGCGCGTGGAGCTGCCGCGTTCGAGATCGTAGATCCAGATGTCCGCGGGATCCCCGATGTCCGCTGCCAGTCGCTTGCCGTCCCCGGAAAGTCGAAACGTGTTG
The DNA here is from genome assembly GCA_011773795.1 of Acidobacteriota bacterium. Lineage (GTDB taxonomy): Bacteria > Acidobacteriota > Polarisedimenticolia > Polarisedimenticolales > Polarisedimenticolaceae > WVWW01. The sequence continues at coordinate 1,389 of WVWW01000266.1, read as the reverse complement.
AACGAGCGCGGCTCGCCGATCGTGCCGACCTCGTTGCCCTCACGGTCGAGCCAGGTGAGTCGGGTGACCGGCCGGCTCTCGGTAGCGCCGCGAACGAACAACAGCGTTCCATTCTCGGACACGGAAAACAGCGCACCGCCCCACAGGGCATCGACCGACTGCGTGATGTCGCTGGCAATCGAAACCGGATCGCCGGTGAACGAGAGGCTGTCGAGGTCGAACCCCCGGGCCATCAGGATCCGGTCGTCGACGTAGATCAGCGAACCGTTCCGGTAGGCGACCCGCGAACGCGCCGTCTGGAGCAGGCGCGGCTCGGATCCGTCGAACGACCCGATGTAGAGGCCCGACTGATCCGCCTCGGACGGGTTGTCGGGGTTGATCTCCGGGTAGGTGCTGACCGAGAAGAAGAGGAAGTGCTTGCCGTCGGGAAGGATGTGGGGCCAGCGGTGCGACAGCTCGAGCCGCTCCTCGTTGATCGTCGTCACCACCTCCGGCGGCGTGCCGTCCCGGACGCCGATGCGATACACCGGCTCGCTCCAGTCGGGGACGTAGAGGATCGTGCCGTCCTCGCCCCAGCTTGCGCCCCGCGGCTGGTTGCCGGCGTCGGCCAGCGTCTGGACCACCCCGCCTTTCAGGTCGACCCGGCGGACTTTGCGGTCGGCGAAGAAACCGATTGACTGCGAGTCCGGTGACCAGAACGGTTGCTCGGCCCCTTCGGTCCCGGCGAGGACCCGCGCCTCTTCGCTGTCGAGCTCGCGAACCCACAACATGAGCTCGCCGCCGTCGGCGGAAGGCGGCGCGACGAACACGACTTTTCGGCCATCGGGGGAGATTTCGAGGAAGCGACTGAACTGAACCTCGGTTCCTGCGGGCGCTTCGAGGTTGGACCAGGTGGCACCACCCGCGTCGTCGGAGCCGCTACCGAGGATGGCGTAGGCGACAACCGCGCCGAGGATCGCGCCGGCGGCGCCGAACAGCCAGGCACGTTGGTTGCCGGCCGGGGCCGCCGTGCCCGTGCCCGGAGCGTCCGTGCGGATCGGTTCCTCCTCGATCGGTTCGCGCAGCTCCAGCGCCGCGTCGCCGACGTCGCGCAGGCGGAGGCGCGGGTCCTTCTGCAGGCAGCGTTTGAGCACGCGGCGCAGTGCGGGCGGCGTGTCCGGAGGCAGCTTGTCCCAGTCCGGCTCGCGCGTGACCACCGCGGCGATCACGTCGGTGACCGTGTCGCCGGGGAACAGCCGCTCGCCGGTGAGCATCTCGAAGAGGATCACGCCGAAGGCCCAGATGTCGGCGCGGCGGTCGACGGCCTTGCCGCGCGCCTGCTCGGGAGACATGTAGCCCGCGGTGCCGAGGATCATCCCGGCCTGCGTGCCCGCCGCCGCGGTCAGCGTC
>WVWW01000291.1 GCA_011773795.1 Acidobacteriota bacterium | reverse complement strand
CAGCGCTGAAGAGGTCGACGACGTGCTGCAGAGAATCCAGGGATTCGATCCCGTCGGAGTCGGCGCCAAGGACCTGACCGAATGTCTGTGCATCCAGCTCAAGCACCTCGGCGAGGACGGCACCGCCGCCGAACAGATCGTGCGCTTCCACATGGACAAGCTGCAGGACCGGCGGTTCAAGGAACTCGCCGGGATCCTCGGGCTGGAGATGGACGACCTCGAGGCGGAGATCGAGATCATCCGCGGGCTCGATCCACGCCCGGGTCAGAAGTACAACACCGAGCGCAGCATGTACGTCGTCCCCGACGTCTACATCGTCAAGATCGACGACGAGTACCAGGTCCTGCTCAACGAAGAAGGCCTGCCGCGACTGCGCATCAGCCCGACCTACCGGCGTATGGTCGCGCGCGGCGCCGCCAAGGACACGCCGCGCGACGCCAAGGAATACGTGCGCAACAAGCTGCGCTCGGCATTCCGGCTGATCAAGAGTCTCGAGGAGCGTCAACGCACGATCTACAAGGTCGCGACGTCCATCGTGAAGTTCCAACGTGGGTTCCTCGATCACGGGGTCGAGCAGATGAAGCCGCTCGTCCTGCGCGACGTCGCCGAGGACATCGGCATGCACGAGTCGACCGTCAGCCGCGTGGTCAACAACAAGTACATGCACACCCATCGCGGCCTGTTCGAGATGCGTTTCTTCTTCCACAGCGGCATCGCTTCGAGCCGCGGTGGCGAGAGCGTCTCGTCGTTGACGGTCAAGGAGAAGATTCGCAAGATCATCGACTCCGAGGATTCGGCGAAGCCGCTATCGGATTCGGCAATCGTAAAGACACTGAAGGCGGAAGGGCTGCAGATTGCGCGACGAACCGTGGCCAAGTACCGGGAAGAACTCAAGATCCCGTCTTCGAGCCAACGGCGCCGTGCGTTCGGTTGAATCCTTTCTCCGGCTTAGGAACAGCGAGATCATGAGACACGGGAGGCGCGGATGATTCATCTGGACATGACCGGCCGGCAAGTGGAGATCACCCCGGCATTGCGAGAATTCGCGGAAGAGAAGCTGACCAAACTCGAGAAACTGCTCGACGGCCCGATCGAGGCGCACGTGGTCCTGGGCATCGAGAAGCATCGCCATTTCGCGGAGGTCCAGATCAAATCGAAGACGGGTGTCTTCACGGGACACCAGGAGACCGGCGATCTGTACGCTTCGATCCGCGAGGTTGCCGACAAGCTCGAACGGCAGGCGCTCAAGCACAAGGAAAAGATCCAGAACCACAAACACCGCCAGGGCCCTCGCGATCCGAAGATCGCGGCGGCCATCGAGGCGAACGCGACCGAGGAGGCCGGCAGCAGCGACGACTAGCGCCGGTTGACCCTCCGAGGGCCGACTGATAACCTCTGCAAATCGAGGACTTAGGGCCTTCGTGCGGTTAAGTGCGCGATCCGGGCCACGCTCGAGAAACCGCCGATGAAGAAACATGACGGCCAGATGAAGCCGAGACAGAGCCGGAACAAGGACGAGTGGGAGCGCACGACGCTCGCCGAGCAACTCGATCGGGCCGGGGAGCGCCCGGCCGACTTCTCGACCGTCTCCAGCCTGCCGATCGAACGCTTGGCCACGAGCGAGGATCTCGACGGCTGGGACCCGGGAACCGACCTGGGCCTGCCGGGGGAGTACCCCTACACCCGCGGCATCCACCCGACGATGTACCGCGGCCGGTTGTGGACGATGCGACAATTCGCCGGCTTCGGCTCCGCGGCCGATACGAACGAACGGTTCAAGTACCTGCTGGACCACGGCCAGACCGGCCTGTCGACCGCCTTCGACCTGCCCACGCTGATGGGCCGCGACAGCGACGACGAGATGGCCGAGGGCGAGGTCGGCAAGGAAGGCGTGGCGATCGACACGCTCGCCGACATGGAGCGCCTGTTCGACGGGATCCCGCTGGACCAGGTCTCGACCTCGATGACGATCAACGCTCCCGCAGCCGTCATCTTCTGCATGTACCTCGCGGTGGCCGAGAAGCAGGGCGTCTCGTTCGAGAAGCTCAACGGCACGCTGCAGAACGACATCCTCAAGGAGTACATCGCGCAGAAGGAGTGGATCTACCCGCCGCGGCCGAGCATGCGGATCATCACCGACCTGATGGCGTTCTGCACGCGTCACGTGCCGAAATGGAACACCATCTCGATCTCCGGGTACCACATCCGCGAAGCCGGCTCGACCGCGGTCCAGGAGCTGGCGTTCACGCTGGCCGACGGCATCGCCTACGTGCAGGCCGGGATCGATGCGGGGCTCGACGTCGACGCGTTCGCCCCGCGGCTCTCGTTCTTCTTCAACTCGCACAACGATTTCTTCGAGGAGATCGCGAAGCTGCGGGCGGCGCGGCGGATCTGGGCGCGTGTCATGCGCGAGCGCTTCGGTGCCAAGCAGGAGCGCTCCTGGAAGCTGCGATTCCACACGCAGACGGCGGGCTGTTCGCTGACCGCCCAGCAACCGCACAACAACATCGTTCGCGTCACGGTCCAGGCGCTCGCCGGGGTGCTCGGCGGGACCCAATCGCTGCACACGGACTCCTACGACGAAGCGCTGGCCCTGCCGTCCGACGATGCCGTCACGGTGGCGCTGCGCACGCAGCAGATCTTGGCCGAGGAGTCGGGCGTCACGAACACGGTTGACCCGCTCGCGGGGTCCTACTTCGTGGAGAGCCTCACGAACCGCGTGGAGCGCGAGGCGCTGGACTACATCGAACGGATCGATGCGATGGGTGGGATCGTGGCGGCGATCGAACGCGGCTACCCGCAGAAGGAGATCGCCGACGCCTCCTACAAGTACCAGCACCAGTTGGAAGACGGCTCGAAAACCATCGTCGGCGTGAACAAGTATGTCGCCGAGAACGAGACCCGGCCCCGGATCCTGCGCATCGACGACAGCGTCGGTCACAAGCAGATCGAGCGCCTGGCGCGGGTCAAGGCGGAACGCGATGCCGACCGGCTCGACGCCACGCTGGCGGCGTTGCGCAACGGCGCGGAAGGGGACGAGAACCTGATTCCGTTGATGCTCGATGCCGTGCGCGCGCACGCGACCGTCGGCGAAGTCTGCCAGGCACTGGTCCCCGTGTTCGGTACGTATCAGGAATCGTCTGTTCTCTAGGCTTATTCAAATGAGCGAACAACCCAAGCTAAGGCTGCTGGTCGGTAAGGTCGGTCTCGACGGGCACGATCGCGGGGCGAAGATCGTCGCCCGCGCGTTCCGCGACGCCGGCTTCGAGGTGATCTACACCGGGCTGCACCAGACCGCCGAGATGGTCGTCAATACGGCGCTCCAGGAGGACGTCGACGCGATCTCCCTGTCGATCCTGTCCGGGGCCCACAACCACCTGTTTCCCAAGGTGATCGGGCTGCTCAAGGAAAAGGGGGCGCAAGATATCCAGGTCTTCGGCGGCGGGATTCTGCCCGACGAAGATATCGCGAGTTTGAAGGAGGCCGGCGTCATGGAAGTATTTACCCCCGGGGCTTCGATGAAAGAGATCATAGAATGGGTCCGAGCGAACATTAAATCGCGCCGGTTGGACTGAGCATGCCCAAGACGATCCTGCTAGCCGACGACAGCTCGACGATCCGTAAGATCGTCGAGTTGACCTTCAACGGCACGGACATCCGTGTCGAAGCGTTCGACTCCGGAGCGGCGGCGCTGGAGAATCTCGATCGTATCGAGCCCGACTTGATCCTCGCCGACGTCGTCATGCCCGAGCCGACCGGATACGAGCTGTGCAAGCAGGTCAAGGCGCTGGGTGCCGGGATTCCGGTCGTCCTGCTCTCGTCGACGTTCGAGCCCTACGACGAGGAACTGGCCGCGGCCTGCGGTGCCGACCGGCATCTGGTCAAACCGTTCGAGTCCGGCACGCTGACGGACACCGTCCGAGAACTGCTGCAGCCCGCGACGCTGCCCGTCCTGGAGGGCAGTGACGAGCAGGAGGCCGAGCTCTCGCAGGTGGACGACGCCATCGAGGCGTTGATCGATGCCCCGGAGTCCGCGGAAGAGCGGTTCGCCGATTTCGATCGCATCGATGAGGAAGACGGTCTCCAGACACCCGCCGAGGAGCTTGACGAGCGACTGGTGGAGGCGGTCTCCAAGGCCGTTGTACGCCGGCTCTCCGAGCAGGTGGTGCGGGAGATCGCTCGCGAAGTCGTCCCGGATCTCGCCGAGCGCATCATCCGCGAGCGCATCCGGCAACTGGAAAACGAAGACTCCTGACGCCATGCCCATCGATAAAGAGTATTTACCCGGCGAGGTCGAGGCCCGCTGGATCCGACGCTGGGCCGAAGCCGATCTGTTCCGCGCCGATCCCGATGCCGGCAAGGACCCGTTCTGCATGGTCATCCCGCCGCCGAACGTCACCGGCAACCTGCACATCGGCCACGTGCTGGTCTACACGCTGCACGACGTCGTGGCGCGCTGGCGGCGCATGCAGGGGAACGACGTGCTGTGGTTGCCGGGCACCGATCATGCCGGCATCGCGACCCAGATGGTCGTCGAACGCGCGCTGCGCGACGAGGGCACCCAGCGGATCGAGCTGGGCCGTGAGGCCTTCGAGAAGCGCGTCTGGGAGTGGAAGGAGACCTACGGCAACCGCATCACCAACGCGCTTCGCACGCTCGGATCCTCCTGCGACTGGTCGCGCGAGCGCTTCACGATGGACGAGGGGCTGTCGCGGGCGGTCCGTACGGTATTCGTGCGGCTGTACGACGAGGGGCTGATCTATCGCGGTCGCTACATCGTCAACTGGTGCCCGCGGTGTCACACCGCGATCTCCGATCTGGAGACCGTCTACGAGACGGAGCTTGGCGCGTTGTACAAGCTGCGCTACCCGGCGTCCGACGGCGGTGAACCGTTGGAACTGGCCACGACGCGTCCGGAAACGTTACTCGGCGATACCGCGGTCGCCGTTCACCCCGACGACGAGCGCTACATGGAGCGCATCGGGGGACGCGTTGTCGTCCCGCTCGTGAACCGCGAGGTTCCGGTCATCGGTGACGGGATGGTCGACCCCGAATTCGGCACCGGGGTGGTCAAGATCACACCGGGGCACGACCCCAACGACTTCGCGGCCGGTCAACGGCACGGGCTCGACGAGATCCTCGTGATCGGCCCGGACGGCAGGATGACGGACAAGGCAGGTGCCGCCTACGCCGGGCTCGATCGCCACGTGGCGCGGGTCAAGGTCGTCGCCGACCTCGAGGCGGCCGGGCTGCTGCTGTCGGTCGATGAGTACGAGCACGCGGTCGGTCACTGCCAACGCTGCGGCGAGACCGTCGAGCCTCTGGTCTCGCGCCAGTGGTTCGTGAAAGTCGGCCCGCTCGCGAAACCGGCCATCGAGGCCGTCGAACGGGGCGCGACCGAGTTCGTCCCGGGCTCCTGGAGCAAGGTCTACTTCGAGTGGATGCGCAACATCCACGACTGGTGCATCAGCCGCCAGCTGTGGTGGGGGCACCGCATCCCGGCGTGGTACTGCGACGCCTGCGACAAGACGATCGTCTCCGAGCACGACCCGGACGCCTGCGAATGCGGCGGGCGACTGCGCCAGGACGAGGACGTGCTGGACACCTGGTTCTCGTCGGCGCTGTGGCCGTTCTCGACGATGGGCTGGCCCGACGAGACCCGCGACCTGGAGCACTACTACCCGACGCAGCTGCTGATCACGGGACACGACATCATCTTCTTCTGGGTTGCGCGAATGATGATGACGGGCTTGAAGTTCCGCGGAGACGTCCCCTTCAGCAAAGTCTACATCCACGGCCTGGTGCGCGACGCCAAGGGTCAGAAGATGTCCAAGTCGAAGGGCAACACGATCGACCCGCACGAGGTGCAGGAACAGTACGGCACGGACGCCGTGCGTTTCACGATGTCGATTCTCGCCGCCCCGGGCAACGACATCCCGCTGGCACCGGAGCGCATGGAAGGCTATCGCGCCTTCGCCAACAAGCTCTGGAACGCCACGCGTTTCGTCCTGCTGAAGACGGGTGACGCCCCGCCGTCCGCCTGGGACTCGGAGGAGCTCACGCTGGCCGACCGCTGGATCCTTTCGCGTTTCTCGGCCAACCTCGAGGCCGTCGATCGAGGCCTGGAGGGCTTTCGCTTCGATCACGCGGCCGACGCGCTCTATCACTTCGTCTGGGGCGACTTCTGCGACTGGTACATCGAGCTGACCAAGCCGAGCTTCCAGGCCGCTGCGGACGCGCGACGGACGGAGGTCACTCGCTCGGTCCTGCTCTCGATCCTCTCGGGAATGCTACGGATGCTGCACCCGATCATGCCGTTCATCACCGAGGAACTGTGGGAGAAGCTCCCGGGATGCGAAGGCTTCCTGGCCACGGCTCCGTGGCCGCAGCGGGACGCGTACGCCAACGATGCGGCGGCGGAAGCGCAGATGGCGTTGTTGCAGCAAACCGTGGTGAAGATTCGAAACCTTCGGGCGGAGTCCGGGATCGATGCCGGCAAGCGCATCGCGGTGTTGCTGCACGCCGAAGACGACGAGGTGGCCGCGATGCTGACGGCGCAGCGCGATTTGATGGCCACGCTCGTCCGTGCCGAGTCGATCGAGATCGTCGAGGCGATCGATGACTCCCTGATCGCCGCCCGCGGCCTGGCCGGCGCAATCCACATCGCGCTCCCGCTCGAGGGCTTGCTCGACCTCGACGCCGAGCGCGAGCGCTTGGGCAAGGATCTGGCCAAGATCGCCAAGGAGCTCGACGCGCGCAACAAGAAACTGGCGAACAGCTTCTTCACGGAGCGCGCCCCCGCCGAGGTCGTCGAGAAGGAGCGTTCGCTGCAGAAGGAGCTGGCGTCACGCAAGGCACGGTTGGAAAAGAACCTCGCCAACCTGGGATCGACCTGATGCAACTCGGCCACGAGGACCTGCAAGGGCTGGTCCGACGGGCCCTGCACGAAGACCTCTCCGAGACCGGAGACCTGACATCGAATACGATCCTGCCCGCGAAGGCGACCGCCGACGGTCGGTTCGTGGCGCGCCAGCCGTTGACGCTCGCCGGGATCCCGTTCGCGGCTCAGGTCTACCACCAGCTCGACCCGTCCCTGGGTTTCGAGGTCTTCCACCGCGACGGGGAGGATGTTCCCGAGGGTGAGTGTGTTGCCTTGGTTCGCGGCTCGGCGCGGGCGATACTGGCCGGCGAACGCACCGCGTTGAATTTCCTCATGCGGCTGAGCGGGATCGCGACGGCGACCCGTAACTGCGTTCGGGAGATCGCTGGTACCGGGGCGGCGATCCTCGACACGCGCAAGACGGCACCGGGGTTGCGCGCGGCGGACAAGTACGCGGTTGCCTGCGGGGGCGGGCAGAACCATCGTTTCGGCCTGTACGACGCCGCGATGATCAAGGACACGCACCTGGCGGTGGATCCCGATATCGGCAAGGCCGTGGCCGCATTGCGCGGCAAGGCCGTTCCGTCGGAACAGATCACCGTCGAGGTCCGTGACCTGGAGCAGCTGCGCCAGGCGATCGAGGCGGGGGCAGGACGCGCGCTGCTCGACAACATGGAGCTGGAGACGATGAGGCGGGCCGTGGGCATGGCCGCGGGGCGCATCGTCCTCGAGGCCTCCGGAGGGCTACAGCCGGGCGGGCTCCGCCCCGTCGCGGAAACCGGGGTCGACTGCCTGAGCCTCGGCTTCCTGACCCACTCGGCTCGCGCCGCGGACATCGCTCTCGAGACGGAGCCGCAGCGCTGAGCACGCTTTCCATCGAGCGGCTGGAGCCGCGCCTCGTCAGCACACGCTTTGCGGGACGCGGGCACCATTTCGAGCGGGTCGAATCGACGAACGACACGCTCCACGGGCTGGCTCGATGCGGGGCGCCGGCGGGGACGTTCGTGTTGGCCGACGGGCAGACCGCGGGCCGCGGCCGGCGGCGAAGGTCGTGGGTCAGCCTTCCCGGCAAGGGGCTCTACCTCTCCGTGTTGTTCCGGCCACCGCCGGGGCCGCCGACCCGTTGGACCCTCGGCGCCGCGGTCGCCGCGTGTGACGCCTGCCACGCTCTCGGCGCGGAGACGGTCACGATCAAGTGGCCCAACGATCTCCTCGCGGGCAGGGACAAGCTCGGAGGAATCCTCGTCGAGACACGTTCGGCCGGTGGCGCCGTGGACGAGCTGATCGTCGGACTCGGCGTCAACGTCCACCACGATGACGCGGAAATCAAGTCGATCGGCGTTCGCGGCGTCACCTCGTTGCACCGCGCCGTGCCATCGGGCATGGTGGGGAGCCGGACGGAGTTGGCGGGCGCATTCCTGAAACGCATGGATGAGGTCGCCACGTCGCTCGAGGGAGGAAACTGGTCCGCGGTGGCCGCGGCCTGGCTGGATCGCGCCCCGCGGGCGCATGGCGCCCCGGTTTCGGTCAGCGGAGTCGACGGAGCGACCTGGAGCGGCGTTTCCGCCGGGCTGGCCGAGGACGGCGCGCTGGTGGTCGAGGATGCCGCGGGGCAGCTCCGGCCGGTAAGACAGATCGAAGCGGTACGCTTCACGGAGGATTAGCGATGCTCCTCGCCGCCGACGTCGGGAACACCCACACCGTGCTCGGGCTGTTCGAGAAAGACCGACTCGCCGCCGACTGGCGCGTCGCGACACGCCACGACATGACGCACGACGAGCTCGGCGTCCTGTGGCGCTCGTTGCTCGACCAGGCCGGCCTCGCGGACGCGCCACTCGAGGGGATGATCATTTCCTCCGTCGTGCCCGATCTGGACGGAGCGATCGCACTCACGGCGAAAAAGTACTTCGACCGGAAGCCGCTCTTCGTCGGACCGGGGATCAAGACCGGTATGCCGATCCTGTACGAGAACCCGCACGAGGTCGGCGCCGATCGCATCGTCAACGCCGTCGCCGCCAAGCAGCGCTACGGCGCACCGGTCGTGGTGCTTGACTTCGGCACGGGAACGACGTTCGACGTGGTCTCGCCGAAAGGGGAGTACCTGGGCGGTGTGATCGCTCCCGGGCTCGGCGCTTCGGCCGAAGCCCTGTTCAGCAAAGCCGCCCGCCTGCACCGCGTCGAGGTGCGCCGCCCGGAGCGGGTCGTCGGCCGCAACACCGAGCAGAGCCTGCGCGCCGGCCTCTATTACGGTTACCTGGCGATGATCGAGGGGCTGATCGCGCGCATCCTGGAGAGTCAGGAGCAGCCGGCACCGGTCGTGGCGACCGGTGGTCTCGCCACGGTGTTCGAAAAGGATCTGACAATGCTGCATGCGGTGGATCCGGGGCTCACGCTGGAGGGGTTGCGGTTGATCTGGCAGAGGAACCGCTGACCGGCGCCTGCCGTCGGAAGCGCCGCGTGGGCAGGACGGGTAAATTGATCCGATCATGAAGATCCTCGTCGTCTGCTCCGGCAACATCTGCAGAAGCCCGATGGTCGCGGAGTACCTGAAGCACCGTCTCGGCCGCGAGGGGCTGTCGCACGTGGTGGTGTCGTCGGCCGGGACGCTCGGGATCAACGGCGCGCCCGCCGCCGCGGAAGCGATCGAGGCGATGGCCGAGGTCGACGTCGATCTGCAAGGGCATCGCTCGAGGGGGATCAGCGCCGCCGACATCCAGAGCAGCGACATGGTCATCGTGATGGACCACCGGCACCTGGAGGAACTCGCGGTGCGCTACCCGACGGGGCGGGACTTCCGCTACCTGCTGCGTCAGTTCGAGAAGGGGCCGGAGCCCGCGTCGAGTGGTCGCGATCTGCAAGATCCCATCGGCTCCGAGCTCGCGGTCTTTCGGAAACAACGCGAGGTCCTCCGGGTCTGCGTCGACCACCTCGTGCTGCATCTCAAGCACACGCTGCCGTCATGATTCCCGCGCGACGATACGCGCGGGAGATCGAGTCGCGATGGACCGCGCTGCTCGAACGGCCGGTGGTCTTCGGCGAACGTGACTGGGCGCTGATCTGTGACTGGCATGCCCGCGGGATCCCGCTGACGCTGATTGAAGATGCGTTCGAGCAGTTCGGAGAGAAGCTCCGACGGTGGCGTAGGTCACCGCGAAACCTCGGTGCCGTGGCCCCGCTGGTCGACGAAGCCTGGCGCACGGTGCTCGAGGGAAGGATCGACGGCGAGCAAGACGCCGGACGAAGTATCGGCCCGACGGCACGAGAGTCCTGGGAGCGTCGGATCGGGGACCTCGTGGGCCCTTTACGCGACTGGCTCCGGGATCTTCTCGACCGGCTCGACGCGGGTGCCCCGGCCCAGGAGTGCGAGGCGTCGCTCCGCGAGGGTTTGCTGGACCATCTCCCGGCTGGGTTGCGTTCCGAGATCGAGTCGGAAGTATCGGCAGAACTCGGAGCCTTTCGTGAGCGCATGAGCCCGGAGATCTGGCGCTCGACGCGTGACGCGGCACTGTTTTCGGCGGCCCGTCGGCGGCTCGGTTTGCCGCCTCTGAGCGATCCTGCACCGTCCCCCAAAGGCGATGAAACCTTTTGACGGTCTCCGCCGTTATTTCCATTGAACGCAGCGCTTCTGAGCCAAGATGGAGGGGCCCGGCCGTGACCAGCAACTGGATGGCAACACGATGGATGCTCTGCGCGGTGCTCGCGTTGGGCTTGGCGGCCTGTTCGAACTGCTCGGGTAGCGGGGCCGCACCGGCCGTCACCGAGGCGGCCACCGAAAAAGAAGAGGACGCGATCGCGGTCCGCACGGGACCCCTCAAACGAGAGACGTTGTCCGAGCTTTATGCGACGACGGCAACGCTGCGTGCCGACAAGCTGGCCACGGTCACGGCCCGGACCGAGGGCGTGGTGCAACGCCTGCTCGTCGAGGAGGGCGACTCGGTGAAGGCCGGTCAACCGCTGGCCGAGCTCGAAAACGAAGAACAGAAGATCGCGCTCGAACGGGAGCGCACCGCCGCGGAGACACTGAAACGGGAGTTTGAACGCGCCGGGAAGCTCCATCAACAGGGACTGATGAGCGACGAGGAATTCGAGACCGCCCGCCGTTCCGCGAAAGAATCCGAGCACTCCGCCGATCTCGCCGAGTTGCAACTCGAACGCACCACGATCCGGGCGCCGTTCTCCGGGCGGGTGCTGACCCGGCACATCGATCCGGGCGCCACCGTGGGCAACGGGACCGCCGTGTTCGACCTCGCCGACCTGAACCCGCTGTACGCCGACATCGGAGTGCCCGAACGGCACATCCGACAGCTTTCGGTCGGCCAGGAGGTACGCATCTCCGCCGATTCCTTCGACTTGAAGACCATGGCCCGCATCGAGCGCATCGCGCCGCTCGTCGACGTGGAGAGCGGTACGGTCAAGGTCACGCTCGCCGTCCATGGCCAAACCGGATTGCGCCCTGGGACCTTCGTTCGGGCCGATGTCGTGATCGACACCCACGAAGACACCTTGGTGGTTCAGCGCGCGGCGCTGGTCCCCGAAGGGCGCCGCTGGCACATGTTCCGGCTCAACGACGCCGGCACCCACGTCGAGCGGATCGAGGTCCGGCGCACCTTCGAGGAAGGCGATCGCGTGGAGATTGCGCCGGTCGATCCCGCGGTACCGTTGAGCGAGGGCGATCGCATCGTGGTCGTGGGCGCGTCGGCACTGAGCGACGGAGTACGCGTCGATCCCGGTTCGAGCGAGACCGCCCAGAACAACGGGGCCGGCCATGACGCTTCCTGAGTTCTCCGTCCGACGTCCGGTCACCGTCGGTGTTTCGATGCTGACGATCGTGATCTTCGGGCTGCTCACCGCGCGCCAGCTTCCGATCGAGCTGCTGCCCGATCTGTCCTACCCCACGCTGACCATTCAAACCGAGTACCCCGATGCAGCACCGACCTCGGTGGAGCAGTTCGTGACGCGTCCGATCGAGGAATCCGTCGGCGCGATCTCGGGCCTGCGCAACATGCACTCGGTGTCGCGAGCCGGGACGTCGGAAGTGATCCTCGAGTTCGACTGGTCGGAATCGATGGACTACGCGGCGATGGAGGCGCGCGACAAGGCCGGCTTGGCCGAACTGCCGCGCGAATCCGGGCGGCCGCGCGTACTGCGCTTCGACCCCTCGCTCGATCCGATCGTGCGGCTGGCACTCCTCGGCGAGCGACCGCTCGACGAGATGCGTCAAATCGCAGAGCGTTGGCTCAAGCCGCGACTCGAGTCGGTTCCCGGTGTCGCCGCGGCCAAGGTCCGCGGCGGTCTCGACCCCGAGATCCAGGTCGAGGCCGACGAGGATCGTCTCGCCGCTCTCGGCCTGACGTTGGACGACCTGGCCCAGGCCTTGCGGCAGGAGAACGTCAACCGACCGGGCGGGACCGTGAAGGATCTCGGCGCCGTGTACCTCGTTCGCACGCTGCACGAGTTCGAGGACCTCGATCAGATCCGGCGCACGGTCGTACGCGAAAGCGGGAACCGCACCGTGCATGTCGAAGATGTCGCCGTGGTTCGTCGGGGCCACCGCGACCGCACGGAGGTCACGCGCTTCGACGTCAAGGAATCGGTCGAGTTGGCGCTTCACCGAGAAGGGTCGGCCAACACGGTGTTCGCCGCCAAGGCTATCGAGGAGGAGCTCGTACGTCTCCGCCGTGAGCTCGCCGAGGACCTGAGCGTCGTCCTGCTCACCGATCAGTCGCGTTACATCGAGTCGGCGATCGGTCAGGTCTGGTCGGCGGCATGGCTCGGCGGCTTGATCGCCATGATCGTCCTGTACTTTTTCCTGCGCGACCTGAGCGCCACGGCGATCGTCACGGCGACCATCCCGATCTGCGTGATCGCCACTTTCCTGCCGTTGCAGCGTGCCGGTGTGACGCTCAACATCATGTCGCTCGGCGGGCTGGCCCTGGGCATCGGCATGCTGGTCGACAACTCGATCGTGGTGCTCGAGGCGATCGACCGCTATCGCAAGCAGGGACTGTCCAGGAGGCAAGCGGCCGGTCGGGGAGCCGGCGAAGTCGCAGCGGCGGTCACGGCCGCGACGCTGACGACCATCTGCGTGTTCCTGCCGATCGTCTTCGTCAAGGGCGTCGCGGGACAGCTGTTCTACGACCTGGCCGTGACGGTCTGCTGCTCGCTCGCGGCCTCCCTGCTCGTGTCGTTGACGCTGATACCGATGCTCTCGTCGCTGGACTGGAAGACCGTGCGACGCATCGAGCCGGGCGAGCTGTTCCGCGGCACGCCGGCCGGGGCCACCTGCGCGCTTCCCGCAGGCGCGATCAAGATCGGTCCGATGGTGTTCCTTCCGCTGGGCGCGGATCCGGGCCGGTTCAACCGTCTGCTGGGCTATGCGTTGTTCCCGTTCCGGTTGTTGCTCCGGGTCGCGGTTGCCGGGCTGATCTTGCACGCGCTCAAAGCCCTCGCCTTCGCGCTTCTCGCGGTCCTGGCGGGGCTGTGGTGGGTCGCCAGGAAGGTGCTCGGCGTCGTGTTCGGCCCGTTATCGGCCCTGCTGGAGACCGTTCGCCGAGCCTACCCGGGCTTCCTCCGGGGTGCCCTGCGCTGGCGCTGGGCCATCCTCCCGGTTTCCTTCGGCCTGTTCATGGGGGCGCTCGGTTTGATCCCCACCCTGGGAACCGATCTCGTACCGGATCTTGCACAGGGGGAGTTCGCGTTTCGCATGAAGCTGCCCGAAGGCACCCCGCTGCACGTCACTTCGGAGGTGGTCGAGCGCGTCGAAAGGCGTCTGGCCGGCGACCCGCGGTTCCGACGTGTCTTCTCCGTCGTGGGCAGCCTGCCGTCGACGGCATCCGGACGCCAGACGCTGGGCGAGAACCTGGCCCAGCTCAACATGGTGCTGCCCGAGGCCGCCCGTGCGGGCGCCGAAAAGGAGGCCGTGGCCAGGGTGCGTGAGGTGCTCGATCTGTTCCCCGACGTCGAGGCGGAGTTGGTCCACCCATCCGTGCTCACGGTGCAACCGCCGATCGTGGTGCGGCTGTTCGGCGAGGATCTCGATGACCTGGAAACCGCCTCGGCATCCGCGACGGAGCGTCTCACACGCGTCGCGCACCTGCGGGATATCACGACCAGTTCCGAGCCGGGTAATCCGGAGATCACGATCGACCTCGACCGCGACCGCGCCGCCCGGCTGGGCATCCGTGTCGACCCCTTGTCGCACTCGTTGCGGCGGCAGATCGGTGGCGAGATCGTCGGCCAGTTCCGTGAGGCCGAGGAGCGCTTGGATATCCGGTTGCGCGCCGAGGAGCGCTCGCGCGACCGGGCGGAATCGATCCGCGACCTGCGCTTCCGGCTCGACACCGGAGCGGTCATCCCGGTGTCGGCCGTCGCGGAGGTGGAGCTCGGCCGTGGACCTGCCGCGATTCATCGCGCCGACGGCTCGCGCGTCGTGCAGATCACCGCGGAGATCGAGGACGCCGATCTCGGAGGTACGCTCGACACCGTGCGCGAGGCGATCGCCGGCTTCGACCTGCCGAACGGTGTCGTGGCCGAGATGGCCGGCCAGGACGAGGAGCTGGCGACCTCACTCGACAGTCTGAAGCTGGCACTCTCGCTGGCGATCTTCCTGGTCTACGTCGTGATGGCGGTGCAGTTCGAATCGCTGCGGTACCCGCTGGTGATCCTGCTCACGGTCCCGCTCGGTCTTGTCGGGGTCGTCGCCGCGCTGTACCTCACGGGAACCAGCATCAGCGTGCTGGCCCTCATCGGCGCGGTGATGCTCGCCGGGATCGTGGTCAACAACGCCATCGTGCTCGTCGACGCGATCAACCGCAGGCGTCGCGCGGGTAACGATCTGGAAGATTCGATTCGCGAGGCGGGCGCCGAACGGTTGCGCCCGATCCTGATGACGACTGCGACGACCGTTTTCGGGCTGCTGCCGCTGGCGCTCGGTATCGGAGCCGGGGACGAGCTGCGCCGACCGATGGCCTGGACCGTGATCGGAGGACTGACGGCCGGTACGCTGCTCACCCTGGTCGTGATCCCGTGTCTCTACCGCAGCATGACGCGCGCCTCGTTCGAGCGGGCCGGGCTTGCCGATCCCGGTCGGGCCGATCCCGTCTCGAAGGGCGTGCTCCCGTGAAGAGCCTGATCGATCTGCCGCTGGATCGACCGGTCTCGATCGTGATGCTGCTGGTCTGCCTGACGGTGCTCGGTGTGGTCGCCGTCACCGAGATTCCCATCAGCTTCCTGCCCACGATCAACGAGCCCGAGATCGACATCGGCGTGCCCAACCCCGGCAGCCACCCGCTGGAGAACCTGCGCCAGGTCGTCCAGCCGATCGAGGAGGAGGTCGCCTCCATCCCCGGGGTGCGCAACATCTACAGCTCGGCGGGGATCGGCAGCGCGAACGTCTCGGTGCGTTTCGACTGGGGCGTCGACGTGCCGCTGAAGAAGATCGAGGTCCGCGAGGCGGTCGATCGCGCGCGCGACCAGCTGCCGTCGACGATCGGACACATCAAGGTGGAAGGGGACACCGACGGCGGCCAGGCGCAGGTCATCGGCGGCCGCATCTCGGCGGTGCAGGATCTTTCGGAGTCGTGGGATCTGCTCGACCGGCGTATCCGCCGCCCACTCGAGCGGATCAAAGGCGTGGCCAGCGTCAACCTGTACGGGGTCGACCGGCAGGAGTTACGCATCGATCTCGAGCTCGAGGCAATGCGCGCCCACAACATCCCGATCGAGCATCTGATCGGAGCGGTCAACGCCGCCAACCTCGATCTCGACCTCGGTGTCGTGCGAACAACCCAGCTGCGTTACGACGTCCGAACGGACGGACGCTTTCGCGACCTCGAAACGGTACGCCGCCTGTCGATCGCGCCGGGCGTCACGCTGGCCGATCTCGCCGACGTCAGCGTGCGCGAACCGACGCTGCGGCGCGGCCGGCATCTCAACCGTAAGTTCGCAATCGGTTTCGACGTGTTCAAGGAGGCCGGCGCGAATACCGTCGAGACGGTCGCCCGCATCACCGATCGCATCGACGAGATCCGCGCCGACCCGCAACTGCAGGGCATCGATGTCGTGTTCTGGGACAACCAGGCCGACGAGATCCTCGGCTCGCTCCGAGGGTTGCGTAATGCGGGGATCTACGGCGGGTGCCTGGCGCTGGTCGTCCTGTTCCTGTTCCTGCGGCGCGTGGCGACGACGGCGATCGTCGCCGTCGCGATCCCGTTCTCGATCCTCGTCACCTGTGGCGGGATGTACCTGTTCGGCCTGGATTTCAACGTGCTCACGATGCTCGGGCTGATGCTCGGCGTCGGCATGCTCGTGGACAACGCGGTCGTGGTGATCGAGAACATCTACCGGCTGCAGGCCAAGGGCATGACGCCCCGCGATGCCGCGCGGGAGGGCCTGAAGCAGGTCTCGATGGCCGTGCTGGCCGCGACCGCGACGACCGTGATCGTGTGGTCCTGGTTGTTCGTGACCGAGCCCGACACGATGAAGATCCTAATCGGGCAGGTCGCGCTGGTGATCTGTCTCGCCGTGGCGTGCTCGTTGCTGATCTCGGTGACGTTCATTCCGTTCGCGGCGGCTCGGTTCGCGCCGCAAGGCGATCTCTCGCCGGGTTTCGTGATGCGCCGTCTGCTTCCGGCCTACCGCGCCGTGTTGCGCTGGACGCTGCGCCATCGTGTGGTGACGCTCGTCGGTCTGATCCTGCTCGCGGCCAGTTCGGCCTACCCGATCGGCGTCATCGAGAAGAGCGGCGAGCCGCGCCACCAGACCCGCGACGTCCTGATCCTCTACCAGGTGCACGACGCCTCGACGGTCGACGTGCTCGAAGGCTACGTCAACATCGTCGAGGACTGGGTCGACGCCAATCGTGAGCGACTCGGTGTGACGGACCTCTACTCGTGGTATTCCGAAGAGAACAACTCGTGTCAGACCCGGGTTTACCTGCCGCCGCGGCAGGCAACCGAGGCACGCTTCAAGAAGCTACAGAAAGAGTTGATGGAGGGGCTGCCGGNNCGGGGGCACCATCGCGGCCCCCGTTCGGGTGGGTTCGTCTCCGTCTCGGTCCACGGCGAGGACCCCGAGTACCTCGAAGAGCTCGCGCTCGGCGTCGAGCAGCGCTTGTTCCCGCTCGACCACGTTACCGAGGTGTACGGGCCCACGATCACCGGACGGGAAGAGCTCCGCGTGCACATCGAGCCCGAACGCGCGCGGGTGTCCGGCCTGACGCCTGAGGAGATCGCCCGGGCGATCGGCTTTACCTTTCGCGGTCAGAACCTGCGCCGCTTCCCCGGTCCGAATGGTGAGATCGAGATGCTCGTCGGCTTGCACGAGACGGTCAAGCCGGGGGTTGCGGCCCTCGTGGACCTCCCGATCCCGACGCGGGATGGCCGCACGGTCGCGTTGCTGACCGTCGCCGATGTCGAGCGCGCCCGTACGCCGAACCACATCGGCCGCGAGCAACGCCGCACGACCCAGCGCGTCACGGTGCAATTCGACGACGAGGCCACGACGACGGCCGAGATGCGCGAGCTCGTCGCGGCGGAGATGGCTCAGGTGAGATTCCCGGACGGCTATCGATGGGACTGGGGCCAGCGCGACCACGAGCAAGACGACGCGCTGGGTGTGATGCTGTTCGGCGTCGGTGTCTCGATGATCGTCGTCGTGCTCCTGATGATGGCGCTGTTCGAGTCCGTGACCCAACCGTTCGCGATCCTGATCACGCTGCCGCTGGCGTTGGTCGGAGCGTTCTGGGGCCTGTGGGCCTTCGGTTTCGTCTTCGAGATACTGGCCTTCATCGGAGTCATCATCCTGATCGGTGTGGTCGTCAACAACGGGATCGTGATGGTTGACCACGTCAACCAGCTGCGCCGCAAGGGTGTCGACCGCTCGACCGCGGTCGTCGAGGGCTGCGGGGACCGCCTGCGACCGGTATTGATGACCGTGATCACGACCATTGTCGGTCTGATCCCGCTGGCGATCTCCAGCTTTACCGTGGCGGGGGTGTACATCCAGTCGCTCGCCGTCGCGATGATCTGCGGGCTCGCCTCGTCCACGATCTTCACGCTGGTCGGCTTGCCGGTCTGGTACTCGGCGGTGGAGGATTTCGGCGCCATCATCGCCGGATTGTTCCCCCGGCGCCGTGCGAGTCTCGCGGGAGAACACGTCCTCGAAGGAGTCGACTGACTCCGGGTGAGTATGATGGGTGGGTCCCGCGCCTCCCGCCCGGTGCCGCATGCTCGACCAGGCCCCCCGGCGGCCTGCGCTTCTTCCGGCGATCCTGTTCCTGGCAGCCGCCTGGGCGACGCCACCACCGACCGTGCTCCTGCTCGGCTTGGGGGCCGTCGTCTGGATCCTGCACCGGCGGCTGCTCAGGCGCTTCGATGCCGCCCTCCTGATCCTCCTCGCTATCCTGGGAACGTTCGCCGGGTGGGACGCGGACAGGCGCCGAGCGCAGCGGCTGGGCGACGCCGCGATCTCGCTGCCCATCGGGGTGCCGTTCGAGCGCTCGTGGGCAGGCAGCCTGGTCGGACGTCCGCAACGCATCGATCGACTCGGTTGGCTCGTTGTCGTGGATGCCCGGCCGCTGCGCCTTCGACTGGAGCTTCCCACACCGACCGTGGAGGAGCGCGAGCGCCTGGCCCGCCTGTCTGCGGGGCAACGAGTGCGTCTGTGGGCGCGCGTCCGGATCGATGCGGAAACCGGCACCGCACGGGGTTGGGTCAAATCCTCCCGACTGATCGAACGCCTCGACGGCACGGTCTCGTCACCGAGGTACATCGTTCAGCGTGTTCGAGATCGGTTACAGGATCGTCTAGCAACGCTTTACGGCCACAACGAGGAAGAGCTCGGGTTCCTGTCGGCGGTTCTGCTGGGGCAGCGAAGCGCACGGGCACCCGACTTGGAAGCCCGTCTGCGGGCAAGCGGATTGGCGCATCTGCTCGCGATCAGCGGGCTCCACGTCGGGATCGTGGGCGGGTTCCTGGTCAGCGCGGCCCGGCGTGCATCGAGAAGCCCGTGGCTCAGGGCCGCGGTGGCGGGCGGAATGCTGGTCGCGTTCGGCGCGGTGGTCGGGGGCGCCGTGCCTGTGGTTCGCGCCGTGGCGGCGGTCCTCGTCTTACTCGTCGGCGAGGCCCTGGGACGGGAAGGAGAGCCCCTCAACCGGCTTGCCTGTCTGGTGATCTCCTTGGGTCTGATGCTCCCGGATCGTCTCCCGACACCGGCGTTTGCCCTGAGCTTCGCGGCGACGGCAGGAATCCTCATTGCTTTGGATGGAGACGACGGGGCGCCGCCGCAGGGCCAAGTCTCCGCCGCTGTCCGGATCTCCTGCGCCGCCTACCTAGCGACGGCGCCGCTCTCCGCGATGCACTTCGGACAACTGGCGCCATGGGCGCTCGTGACCAACCTCCTGGCAGTCCCTTGCCTGATGCTGCTGCTTGCGGGCGGGTACGCCTCTTTGTTGCTCGCGGATGTCCCCGTGGTCGTCGACGTGACCGTCGTGCTGACCCGAACGGGCTTCGCCGGCATCGATGCGATTGCCCGTCTGGTCGATGGACTGCCCGCCAGTCCCATGTTCGTTGCCCGCATCGATTCGCTCGAATGCGCTTTCGTGTGTTGCCTCGCGCTGGCGGGTTGGCTCGCGAAGCCGCGGCCGATCCGCATCGTCGCGCGCGCATCCTTCGCCCTGTCGATCGTGTGGCTCCACCTCGGACCACCTCCTGTCGTGCCGGGCGGGCCGGTCGCCCTGCTGCTGGACGTCGGCCAGGGCCAGGCTTTGCTCTGGCGCGATGAGAAGGGAACGACGCTGATCGACGCGGCCGGTCGCGGCTACGGTCGTTGGGACCCCGGAGGCCGGGTCGTTCGCCCCGCTTTGCTGGAGCGCGGGATCCGCCGTATCGACCGCCTGGTCCTCTCACACGGGGACGCCGATCATGCCGCCGGCGCCTTCGCACTGATCGAAGCTTTCGAGATCGGCGAGCTGTGGCTCGGTCCGCAATGGTGGGCCGATCCGAGGCTGGGAGAGATCGCCGCCGCAGCACACGATCGGGGCGCGGCCGTGCGCTTGGTCGCACGGGGCGACGCCGAGGACGGGCTCCGCGTCCTCGCGCCCGGACGACACCGGGGTGGCCGGGACGGAAACGCTCGATCCCTCGTCCTGACACTCGGCGTCGATCCGTGGACGCTCTTCGTCCCGGGAGATCTCGACGGCGCTCCGCTGGAGCGCTTCCTCGCCACCGAATCGGTCCCCGCCGCGGGGGCCCTCGTGCTGGCGCACCACGGAAGTCGGCGCGGCACACCGGACGGGCTGCTCGACCGGCTACGTCCGCACGTCGCGGTCGTTTCTTGCGGCCGGCGCAACCGCTTCGGCCACCCGGATCCGCTGACGGTCCGGCGGCTCAGTGAACGCGGCGTACCGCTGTGGCGAACGGACCATCACGGGACGATCCGGCTCGAGGCTCAGCCGCAGGGTTGGGTCGTCGAAGCGGAGCGTTGAATCAATCGAAGAGGCGCACGGGAAGTAGCGTGAAGCAGGCCACGAAGAGCAACAATGCCGCAACGGCGAGCCACGTCCGCGCGCGTCCGAGCGGAACCGATTCCGTCCACACGGGCGGGTGCTTGTCGCGCATCCACAGCAGGATGCCGAGCCACAGGAGGTACATCGGCGGCTGCCAGAGAGACAGCGCGTAGACGACGGATCCTGCGGCCAGCACGATGGCGGCGCGTGAGAACAGTCGGTGAGTCCGGCGCGAGACCGCGTACGCGATGTGCCCGCCGTCGAGCTGTCCCGCCGGGAACAGGTTCAACGCCGTGATGAGAAAACCACCCCAGGCAGCGGCCAGTGTCCCGTTGATCGCGAGCGTCTCGCCGGGCCGGAGGAAGTCGGCGATCCAGCCAGCGGCCAGCGGCGGAACGAACAACGCGCCACCGCCTTCGATGCCGGCGGGTACCGTCTCGGCCGTCCAGACACCGGCTACGCGCGCGGCCATCGCGACCACGAACCCGGCGACGGGCCCGGCCAACGCCACGTCGAACAGGGCCCGGCGATCCGGGATCGGGGCACGGATACGGATGACGGCTCCGATGGTCCCGAACGCGAACACGGGGAGCGGAAGGAAGTAGGGCCAGGTCGCCATGATGCGGTAGCGGCGGCAGGCGATGTAGTGCCCCATCTCGTGAGCGCCGAGGATCGCGAACAGCCAACCAGCGAAAGGTAGCCCGGCACGACATCGCAACAGGAAGTCGCGCAGGTCGCTGGGCAGGAAACCGTAACGAGCGCTCTCGTCCAGCAGGTGGGGAGCGACGTCCCAGTTCATGCCCCCGGAGTACGCCATGCTGACGAAGGTCACGACCGCGAGGACGACCTGGGACCCGCGCAACGGAAGCGGGCGCCACGGCGGCACGGATGCGGCTGGGCCGGGGACTTCAGTCGGAACGGAGATCGCGCAGGTTCTTCCCGGGTTTGAAACGGATCGTCTTGCCCGGCGGGATCTTGACCTCGCGACCCGTGCGCGGGTTGCGGCCGATGCCCTTCTTGCGCGGCTTGACCTGGAACACGCCGAAGCCGCGCAGCTCGATCCGCTCGCCGCGCTGCATCGCCGCCTTCATCGCCTCGAACACCGCCTCGACCGCCTCGACGGCCTTGACCTTGGTGATCCGGGCGTCTTCGGCAACTCGATTGATGATGTCGGCCTTGATCATCCCGTTCGCTCCTGCTCTGTTCGAGGATCCCGCGCCACAAATGGCGCTCTAAATCTATACAATCAGGCCACTTAGCGTCAAGGGTCGAAAACGGAATCGATCCGACCGTGCTAGCTTGCTCCCATGTCCGGACCCCTCGTCGCCATCGTCGGCGCCCCCAACGTGGGCAAGAGCACGCTGTTCAACCGCATGGTCGGCAAGCGCCACGCCATCGTGACCGACCAACCGGGGGTGACCCGCGACCGGTTGTACGGTGACGTGGAACGCGACTCGCTGCGGTTCCGCCTCGTGGACACGGGCGGTCTTACGCCAAACACCGCCGCGCCCTTCGCCGACGAGATCATGCAGCAGGCGTCGACCGCGATCCGCGAGGCCGCGGTGCTGCTGTTCGTGCTGGACGGCCGAGCAGGGGCAACCGCGATCGACCACGACGTGGCCCTGCTGTTGCGCCGGAGCGATCGCCCGATCGTGCTCGTGGCCAACAAGATCGACGGCGACAAACACGAGCCGTTGATCCACGAACTCCACGAGCTGGGTCTCGGCGAGCCGCTTCCGCTGTCCGCCGAACACGGCCGCGGGATGGACGAGCTCTACGAACGCCTGGAGGCGCTGCTGGCCGATGCCCCGGAGCCGTTCCCCGACCCGGAAGGCGAAGGCCCCCTGAAAGTGGCGATCGTGGGCCGCCCGAACGTCGGGAAGTCGTCACTCGTGAACCGGTTGGTCGGTGAAAAGCGCGTCATGGTCAGCGACATCCCCGGCACGACTCGCGACGCGATCGACACGCTGCTACGTATCGGCGAGCGGCGCTACCTGCTGATCGACACTGCCGGGATCCGCCGCCCGGGACGCATCCGCGAACGCGTCGAACGCTTCTCGATCGTGCGCGCGAAGGCGAACATCGAGCGCTGTGACGCGGCCATCCTGGTGCTCGCCGCCGACGAGGGCATCGCGGCGCAGGACACGCACATTGCAGGCTACGTCCATGACGCTTACAAACCGCTCGTCGTGGCGGTCAACAAGTGGGATCTCATCGAGGGTCGCGAGGCGGCGGCCAAGCGCTGGGCCGACGATGTCCGGGTGCGTTTACGGTTCGCCAAACAAGCTCCCATGGTCCTGATCAGCGCGCTGACCGGCCAGCGCGCGATCAACCTGCTCGAGCGAGTCGACGCGGTGCATGCCTCCGGGGCGATCCACGTCGGGACGTCCGAGCTCAACCGCTGGCTCGAGCGTGCCGCGGCGCTCCATCACCAAGGCGGCAAGCACCCGTTCCGCGTCTACTATGCGACGCAGACCGGCGTGCACCCGCCGCGCTTCGCGATCTTCTGCAACGATCCCGACAAGGCGCACTTCTCGACCAAGCGCTACCTCGAGAACAGTCTGCGCGAAGCGTTCGGCTTCGGTGCATCGCCGTTGCTGCTGCAGTTCCGCCCGCGCCGCGAGAAGCGGCGTTGAGGTCGGACGTGCGAGGTCTGGGGAAGGACCTCCTCCGCGTCCTGCCCCGGTTTCGCCGACACAGCGGCCTGCATTTCTGCGCCGGCGTCTCATTCTACGCGTTGCTGTCGCTACCCCCGCTGTTGTACCTCGCCTTTGCCACGCTGGGCCTGGTGCTTCGCGATCCCGACGTGACCGAGCGTGTGCTGGCGAACCTGGAGCCGCTGTTCCCGGGTTCGGCGGGGGAGTCCCTCCGGGAACTGGCCCTGGACATGCGAACCGACAACCCGCTCGTCTTGGTGGCTGTTCCGGCGTTGGTGTGGGTCTCCACGACGGTCTTCGCCTCGCTCGAGTTGGCCATCAATGTCGCCTTCGAGCGGCTCCCACGCCGCACCGTCGTGCTTGCCCGTCTGAAGAGTTTCGCACTGGTGTTCGTCGGGATGATCGCGCTGCTGGCGAGTCTCGTGGCGGCGACCGTGATCCCGCGTCTCGAGCGCATGCTCTTGGAGGCCAACGTGTTGGCCGAGGGGACGCGCCTCGCCGGATCGGTTTCGCGTTTCCTGATCATCGTGGCCCCCTGGGTGCTGTTCGCGACGTTTTACAAGGTGCTCCCACGCGGCTACGTGCGGTGGCGCTCGGCGGGGCAGGGCGCCTTGCTCGCGCTGCTTCTTTGGGAGGCGGCACGGCGGATCTTCGGATTGGTCCTGGTTCGTTCGCCAGCGCTCGGCCTGCTCTCCGGCACCCTTTCGGCGACGGTCTCGGTCCTGCTGTGGGTCTACGCATCGGTTGCGCTGGTACTGCTCGGCGCGGAATTCGCCGCGTTACGGCACGAGCGCATCGAAAAGGCCTTGAACAGGCCAGAAAGCCCGGATTGACGCGGCTATCGCTTACTTGACCGTGCCCATGGCGGGATATATGTTCGGCCACGGTCACTACAGCCAGGAAGACCACGCCCGCCGGGGCGTTTAGGACTTGGGGAACGCGGGTCATGGTGCTTTTCAACTACTCGACCAAGGAACTGACCGCCAAGATCGTCTACTACGGTCCCGGTCTGTGCGGCAAGACCACCAACCTGCAGTACATCCACGGGAACCTGCCGGGCAACGTCAAGGGCAAGATGCTCTCGCTGGCGACCAAGACCGACCGCACGCTGTTCTTCGATTTCCTGCCGATCGACCTCGGCGAGATCCGCGGGATGAAGACCCGCGTCCAGCTCTACACCGTGCCCGGTCAGGTGTTCTACAACGAGACGCGCAAGCTCGTGCTCAAGGGCGCCGACGGGATCGTCTTCGTCGCCGACTCGCAGGAGCAGATGATCAGCGCCAACGTCGAGTCGTTCAAGAACCTCGAAGAGAACCTGCGCGGACACGGACTGACGCTGGCCGACATGCCTCACGTGATCCAGTTCAACAAGCGCGACCTGCCCAAGCTGGCGACGATCGAGGAGCTCAACGCGGCGATCAACAAGTACAACGCGCCGTTCTACGAGTCGGTGGCGACGACCGGCATCGGCGTCCAGGACACGCTCAAGGCGATCACCAAGCTCGTGCTGCTGCACCTGACGCGGAAGTACGATCCACGAGCGGGTGCCTCGGCCGATGCGCCCGCGGCACAGCCCGCTCCTCCGCAAGCTCCGGTGGCCGCCCCCGCTGCAGCGGCTTCGGTCCCCGGGCCGGGTCCGGCCGAGACGCAGGCGATTCCGCTGACCGAAATCCAGCCTGCGATCGAGTCGCCGACTGTAGCGGTCGCACGTGAGAACGCCGAGCCGGCGGCCGTAACGGCCGCCACGATCGAGCGTGCGGCTCCGGTCCAGCAATTCGAGGACCGTGAGATCGAGGACCTGGTCGGCGAGGTGGAAGAACTCGACGACGTCGCCCCGGCACCCGAGACGGTCGCGGAGTTCCCGGTCGATCAACCCGCGGTGGAGATGTCGGTTCCGGAACCCGCCGCAGCCGAAGCTGCCAGTGCGTTCGAGATCGACGAGTCCAACATCTCGCGTGCGGAGCCTGTCGATGAGCCCCCCGCATTGACGTTGGAATCGCCGGAGCCCGCCGCGGAGGAGATCGAATCGATCCCGCTCGATACGGCTCTGCCGGCCGAGCCGCAAGGGATCGAAGAGGACGCGGTGGAGGAACCGGATCTCTCCGACCTGCCCGACAGGCCCTCCGAGTTCGACGAGGAGCCCGTTGCCGAGGTTCCGGAGGCGCCCATCGAAGAGCCGCAGGACGAGGTCGTGTTGACGCAGGTGGCGGACGACAACGAGCTGTTCGAAGATGCGACGCTGGATGTCGCCAACGTCGTGCCCGGAGAAGAGCGCGCGATCGTGGTCCCTGTCGAGTTGGGTCCCGAGGGCGAAACCAGACGCTACAAGCTCAGCGTGCGACTGCGCCTCGACCCGGTCGAGTAACCCGCCTTTTTGCTGCCCGTCGACCCGCGCCGGATGCTCCGCGAACGGGGCCAAGATACAATGAGTCCCGAGGGGACAACGGCTCGGAGAGCAGCGTGAAGGTTCGGCGCATCCTCGGCATCGCGATCGTGTCGGCGCTCGGTGTGTACACGCCCGCGATCGGTATCGACTACGAGATCGAGGTGCTCAACTACTACGAGTGGACGGCCGTCGCGCCCGTCGTCGTTGCAGGTACGAGCCTCGGTGAGAACGGACGGTACATCGAGTTTCGCGTCAACCACGCGTTGCGCGGACCGGTCGAGGCGGGCGAGATGATCCGCATCGATCTGAAGGAGGCCAACCGTAATCGCCGGCGCAGCGACTATCCGTTCGCACTGAAGATGCCGGAAGGAACCGATTTCATCGTGGTGCTCAAGGAACCCTACGCGACCAAAGCGGTCGGGCGGGTGTTCCCGATGGCCAGAAACGTGCGCTCGGTGCGTGAGCTTCCGCTCGAGGGCCAGCAGGGGGTCCTCGACGCCGTCTCGATGTTTTTGGCCATCCAGGATCACAAGGACGACCGCATGACGTGGCGGCTGATGGCGCGTCTGCTCGAAGAGACCAATCCTCTGGCCGTGCGCAACGCGCTGGAGCAGATGGTCAAGTTCCGGCGTGGAACGCTCGACCACCTGTTCAGCCTGCGGCCCCTGTTCGACCATCCGGACCCGGCCATCCGCGAGCAGGCGGCCCGGCTGTCCGGTCAGATCATCGAGCGTCACGGCGGCGTGGACGTCCCCGAGGAGGCCGCACTGATGGCCGAGCTCATCGGTGTGGCCCGCCGGGACGACACCGTCGAGCCGCGGGTGGCCGCCACCCTGGCCCTGGCCGCGTTCGGGGTGGCGCGGGTCGAGACCGTGCTGGACGAGATCGCGGCCAGCGACCCCGATCAGAACGTGCGGCTCTCGGCGGAGAAGATCCTGCTGGAATTCCGCCGTGCGCAAGAAGCCGATGCCCGCCGTCCCCGGCTCGATGGGGCCTCGAATTGACTTCCGCGAGTGGAGCCCTAAGTTTTGCCTAGAGGGCGTTCGAGGCCTGAGAGGGGAGATGGGCAAAAACCCGTTACAGAATTTTGTCGTCCAGTACACCAGTGGCCAGCCGGTGTTCCAGGAGGGCGATCTAGGCGCGACGATGTACATCGTGCAGTCGGGCCGGGTGCGCCTGTACCGCGAGGTCGAGGGCGCGACGACCGAGCTCGGCGAGATGGAGAAGGGCGACTTCTTCGGCGAGATGTCGATCCTCGAGGGGCTGCCGCGCACCACGTCGGCCGAGGCCATCGAGAACTCCGAGCTGATCGAGATCAACAGCACGACCTTCGACAAGATGATCCGCGGCAACATCGAGATCGCGATCCGCATGCTGCGCAAGCTCTCGATTCGTCTGCGCGAGACCGAGCGACTGCTGACCGAGCGAGCCGCGGCCGAGGTCGCCGCGACGGTGAAAGCCGCCACGCAGTCCGAGCCTGCAAAGGAATCCGCCAAGCAGGGCAAGGCGAAAGGCGTTCGGCTCGAGGCCGTCGAGGAAAGAGTCAGCTTCCCGCTCGAGCGCGTGGAGACGCTGATCGGCCGTTACGACCCGGTCACGGAGCAGTCCCCGGACATCGACCTGACGGACCTCGATCTCAAACGCAGCGTGTCTCGGCGCCACGCACGAATCCTCAAGAACGGCGAGAGCTACAGTCTCGTCGAGGAGGTCGGGGCACTCAACGGGACGTTCGTGAACGGCACGAAGATCGACGCCGGCCAGCCGCAGGAGATCGCCGACGGCGACGAGATCGGAATCGGCGTGGTCAAGATCATCTTCCGCAACGCCTGACGCGCCGGCTACTCACTCTCGCGCTCCTGCTCCATTTGCTGCCGGCGGTTCACGCCCAGGGTCCTGCTCCCTACGACCTCGTGGTCGAGATCCGGTTCACCGAAGCCTCGGGGGACGAGGGCATGAGGGACGAGCTCGAGCTGCAGTTGTTGAGCGAGCTGCAGCGCGCGGGCTGTTTCCGCTCCGTCGCCCCTGCCGCCGATGAGGGAGAAACTGTGAAGCCGAGCCCGGATTCGATCAAGCTGAACATCGCCGTGTCCGAGCTCTTCGAGGAGACCACCTACGACACCTCGATCGCTCAACGCACGGATCCCATGGCCCCGCAGGAGCTCGAACTGCTGCACACATCGCGGATACGGGCGGTGATGCGGGTCGCCCTCGAGCATGCCGCGAGCGGTGTCGAGCTGCGTGCGCGCAGCCTTCGTGCCGACGGGGCGCACCGCCCGTTGATCCTCGGCGAGGACGCCCGCCAGGCCGCGTTGCTCCAGGCCACGATCGAGGCGGCGGAGTCGGTGCGACGCTTCGTGTGCAAGGGGGGGGCCAAACGCCTGAGCAAGGAACTGCGCTCGATCCCCGGTTCCTGACGACGCGACCGCTCACGTGGTAAATTGGGGCCCTCCGATGAGCGATCCCACTCCCGATACCCCCAACACCCATGCGCAGCTCCAGAGCCGGCATGACTTCCGTGCACACCCGGTCTCGGTCGGCGAATTCGAGGGGCCGCTCGACCTGCTGCTGCACCTCGTGCGGATCAACGAGGTCGACATCACCGACATCCCGATCGTCCCGATCACCGAGCAGTACAACGAGTACCTGGAGCTGATGCGGGAGCTGAACCTGGAGATCGCCGGCGAGTACCTGGTGATGGCCGCGACGCTGATGCACATCAAGTCGCGGATGCTGTTGCCGCCCGACCCGCAGGAAGACGACGAGGAAGCCGTCGACCCACGGGCCGAGCTGGCCCAGCAACTGCTTGACTACCAGCGCTTCAAGCAAGCCGCGGAGAATCTCGAGGCGCTCGACAGCCGGCGCCACCTCATCTGGACACGCGAGGACGTGACCGCGGAGTTCGCCGGTGAGGAGCTCCTCGTCGTCGACCTGTTCGACCTCGTCGAGTCCTTCCGTGAGGTGCTTGGCCGGCTGGACGAGGAGACCCGTCTTCAGCTCAAGCGCGACAACGTCTCGGTTGCCGAGAAGATCCAGTGGTTGACGGACCTGCTCGAGCGGCGTTCGTCGGTCGATCTGCTGGCGCTGATGGCCGACCTCCCCTCGAGACTCGAGATCCTGGCGACTTTCCTGGCGATCCTGGAGATGATGCGCATGCAAACGATCGTCGCCTTCCAGCGCAAGCGGTTCGGTGAGATCCGCCTGTCCGCGGTGCGCGAGGGCGAGGCCGACGGAGAGAACCAAGCGTGAGCAGCGTGGAACAAGATCAACTCGTGGCCGCCGTCGGTGCGGTCCTGTTCGCCTCGGGGGAGCCCGTCCAACCCAACGAGATCGCCTCCGCGCTGAAGGGCGTCGCCGTCCCGGACGTCAAGAAGGCCCTCGAGAAACTCCAGGTGCACTACGAGAACAACGAAGCGGGCCTGCGCCTCGAGTGGGTCGCCGGCGGCGTGCGGCTGGCGACGCGTCCCGAGGTCGCGGAGTGGGTGCGCCAGTTCTTCAGGGAACGTCATCGGACACGGCTCTCTCCGGCGGCGTTCGAGACGCTCGCCATCGTGGCCTACCGCCAGCCGGTCACGGCGCCGGAGATCCAGGCGATTCGCGGCAAGGACCCGCAGGGGCCGTTGAAGACCCTGCTGGACAAGAAACTGCTGCGCATCCTGGGCAAGAAGAAAGTCATCGGCAACCCCTTGCTGTACGGCACGTCAAAACAGTTCCTCGTTCATTTCGGCCTCAACAGCCTCCAGGACCTGCCGTCGATGGACGAATTCGATGCCCTCGTCGGCGAGCTCGAGACCATCCACATCACCTCCGAGGAGACGGACGACGGGGAAGACAGCGGCCCGGTCGAGTAGTCCCGAATACCGATGGAGCGCATCAACAAGGTCCTCGCACGGGCCGGGGTGGCCTCCCGGCGCGGCGCCGACACGCTGATCGAGGAAGGGCGCGTCACGGTCAACGGCGAGATCGTCCGCGAGCTCGGCGTGAAGATCGATCCGGCACGCGATGCGGTCAAGGTCGACGGACGACGGATCCACCTCACCGCGGATGCAAAGCTCTACCTGATGCTTCACAAGCCGGACGGTGTAGTCACGACGCTTGATGACCCTGAAGGACGAACGACGGTACGGGACCTGTTGCGCGGTGTCCGCGGCCGCGTCTTCCCGGTCGGTCGGTTGGACTACCACTCCGAGGGACTGCTGTTCTTCACGAACGACGGCGAGTGGGCGAACGAGTTGATGCACCCGCAGCGAAAAGTGGCCAAGGTCTACCGTGTCAAGGTTCGCGGGACGCCCTCGCGCGCCACGCTGGCCCGGCTGTCGGCCGGGATACGGCTCGACGGCCGACGCACGGCACCCGCCCGGTTTCGCCTCTCCGGAT
Organism: Acidobacteriota bacterium; assembly: GCA_011773795.1. Taxonomy (GTDB): domain Bacteria; phylum Acidobacteriota; class Polarisedimenticolia; order Polarisedimenticolales; family Polarisedimenticolaceae; genus WVWW01. The sequence continues at coordinate 6,755 of WVWW01000291.1, read as the reverse complement.
CGGGGACCAACGCCTGGCTTGACGTGACCCTTTACGAGGGCCGCAAAAACCAGGTCCGCAGGATGCTGCGGAGCGTGGGGCACCCGGTCTCCAGACTGCGCCGTCTGTCGATCGGCGGGGTCGAGCTCGGGGAACTGCCCCCGGGCCGTTGGCGACCGCTGACCGGGGCGGAGTTGAAGCGCCTCCGGAGGGCTGTCCGCGAGGGGGCCGACGGGCCGTAATTGACTCAAAACAGGAGCCTTGACAGCCCGAGCCCGCTTCTCTAGCATGAAGCGTTTGTCGGGTCTTTTCAAAAGAAACAGACAGACACGCCCCCGCCAGGGGAGACCTGGCCGGACCACAGCGGACGGCCTTACCAGGAGGTTGGGAAAACCAAGTCTATGGATACGCAGGAAACGTCTATGACCGAAGAAAAAGCGCCCGCCGACGCTCCCGAAACCGAGGAAGCGCCGGCCGCTCAGCAGGCTCCGGGGATCGATGTCGAGGAGATCGAGGATTTCGGTGCCGTGCTCGCGGAGTACGAAGCTCAGTCTTCGGTGATCAAGGAAGGCGAGGTCGTCCACGGTCGCGTCATCCGGTTGATGGAAAAGGACGTCGTCGTCGACATCGGCTACAAGTCCGAAGGGATCATCGACAAGTCCGAATTCCGTTCGCCGGACGGAACGATCAGTGTCGCCGAGGGCGATGAGGTCGACGTCCTGCTGGAGAAGACCGAGGACAGCGACGGCTACGTCGTGCTGTCCAAGGAGAAGGCCGAGCGCCTCAAGGTCTGGAAGTCCGTCGAAGCGGCCTATGAAAAGAACGAAGCGATCACGGGCCGCGTCATCGACCGCATCAAGGGCGGGCTGAAGGTCGACATCGGTCTGCCCGCGTTCCTGCCGGGCTCGCTCGTCGACGTGCGCCCGGTGCGCAACCTCGAGAGCCTGATCGGACACGAGTTCCGCATGCGGGTCATCAAGGTCAACAAGCGCCGCGGCAACATCGTGCTGTCGCGCAAGGCGGTCCTCGAGGAGGAGAACGCGAGAAGAAGGCGGATACGCTGGCCAATCTCGAGGAGGGCAAGATCCTCCGCGGCGTGGTCAAGAACCTGACCGAGTACGGAGCGTTCATCGATCTCGGCGGGATCGACGGCCTGCTGCACATCACCGACATCTCCTGGGGCCGGATCAACCACCCGTCCGAGAAGTTCCAGATCGGCGACGAGCTCGACGTCATCGTGCTCAAGTTCGACCGCGAGCGGGAGCGCGTCTCGCTCGGCTTCAAGCAGCTCCAGGAAGATCCGTGGGAAGCCGCGCCGACGAAATACCCGCCGCAGAGCCGCATCCGCGGCAAGGTCGTGAGCCTCACCGACTACGGCGCCTTCGTCGAGGTCGAGGAGGGCATCGAGGGGCTGATCCACGTCTCCGAGATGTCCTGGACCAAGCGCATCAAGCACCCGTCCAAGATGCTCAACGTGGGCGACTGGGTCGAGTGCGTCGTGCTGGAGATCGACCAGGAAGGCCGCCGCCTCTCGCTGGGGCTCAAGCAGACCGAGCCCAACCCGTGGGACCTGATCACGAGCAAGTACCGCATCGGCGATCGCATCACCGGTACCGTGCGCAACGTGACCGACTTCGGCGCGTTCGTCGAAGTCGAAGAGGGTATCGACGGCCTGGTCCACATCTCCGACCTGTCCTGGACACGCCGGATCAAGCATCCGAGCGAGGTGCTCAACAAGGGAGACGAAGTCGAGGCCCTGATCCTCAAGATCGATTCCGAGAACCAGAGGCTTTCACTGGGTGTCAAGCAACTGCTCCCCAACGTCCTCGAGGACTTCTTCCAGACCCACAACACGGGCACCGTGCTGACCGGCAAGGTCGTACGTCTGACCGAATTCGGGGCCTTCGTCGAGTTGTTCGAGGGCGTCGAAGGGCTGGTGCACGTGTCGGAGCTCGCGACCGAGCACGTCGACAAACCCGAGGACCAGGTTTCGCTGGGGCAAGAAGTCCGGGTCAAGGTCATCAAGATCGATCCGGTCGAGAAGAAGATCGGCCTGTCGATCAAGGCTGCGGTCGGCGAGCCCGATACCGACATCAGCGCCTACACCGAAACGGGTATCGGCGACGGATCGGCAACGTTGGGCGACCTCATGGATCCGTCGATCTTCCGCACGGAGGGGGCGCCTTCCGAAGCGGCCCCTGTCGAGGAACCCGCGGCTGAGGCTACAGCCGAGGCGAGCCCCGTCGAGGAAGCCGCGCCCGAGGCGGAGACGGCCGAGGCGGCAACCGAGGAAACGGTGACCGACGAGCCGGTCGAAGCCGCCCCGACTGAGCCTGCCGAGGCCAAGGCGGAGCCGCAGGCCCCGGCCNNGCGGCCTCCGAGCCGGAGGAACCCGCGGCCAAGAAGAAGACCGCGAAGAAGGCCACCAAGAAGACGACCAAGAAAACGACCAAGAAAACCACCAAGAAAACCACCAAGAAGAAGACCGCGAAGAAGACGACGAAGGCGACCAAGAAAACGGACGCCTGATCCTGGATCGGCCCGCAAGCACGTTGAACTGAGGGGGACTCCCGGGCATGACGAAAGCCGATCTCGTTGACGAAGTCGTCCGCGCTTCCAAGCTGAGCAAGAAGCAGGCGGAAACGATCGTCAACACCGTCTTCGCTTCGATCGTCGATGCGCTGCAGGGTGACGACAAGATCGAGTTGCGCGGGTTCGGTAGCTTTCGTGTCCGGCGACGGCGTTCACGACAGGGTCGTAACCCCAAGACCGGGGCTCGCGTGCACGTACCGGAGAAACGAATCCCGTACTTCAAGCCGGGCAAAGAACTCAAAGATCTAATCAACTCCGACGCGTCCGGCGCGGAACCCGTACGAGGCCCGGACGACTCCGGCGGGGCCTGAGGCCATGTCCGCGGGCGACCCGTCGCGGGTCGGCAGCTACCACATCCACACGTGGGGCTGTCAGATGAACGTCCACGACTCGGAGAAGCTCGCCGGCGTTCTGGAGCGCGAGGGATACGTTCCCGCGACGAGCGAAGACGACGCCGACGTGATCCTGCTGAACACCTGTTCGATTCGCGAGAAGGCCTCGGAAAAGGTGTTCTCCGAGCTCGGCCGACTGCGCCGGTTGAAGCGCACGAACTCGAACATGCTCCTCGGCGTCTGCGGCTGTGTGGCCCAACAAGAAGGGGAAAACATCTACAAGCGGGCGCCCTACGTCGATCTGGTCATCGGCCCGCGGGCGATCGATTCGATCGGGCCGGCGCTGGCTTCGATCCGGGACGGGGGGCGAGGCGCGTTGCGCGTGACCGATACCGAGTACCGCAGCGATTCCATCCGTTTCCCGTTCGACGAGATCCGCCGGATCGGTGAGAGCCGTGCCAAGGCGTTCGTGACGATCATCGAGGGCTGCAACCACCGCTGCACCTACTGCATCGTTCCGACGACACGCGGACGCGAGGTGTATCGGCCGATGGCCGACGTCCTTCAAGAGGTGCGTGTTCTCGCCCGCAAGAGCGTCGTGGAGATCGAGTTCCTGGGCCAGACCGTGAACGCCTACCGAGACTCCGAAGGCAACACGCTCGCCGAGTTGCTCACCGCAACGGCGGCCATCGACGGTATCCGGCGCATCCGCTTCACGACCTCGCACCCCGCGCAGATGACCGAGCGCTTGATGGATGCGATGGCGGCTGCGCAACCGACCGTGTGTGCTTACCTCCATCTGCCGGTCCAGTCGGGATCCAGTCGCGTGCTGCGTGCCATGCGTCGCGGCTACGATCGCGAGACCTACCTCGCGAAGATCGAGGCGCTGCGCTCGCGCATCCCCGGCATGCTGTTCGGGACCGACATCATCGTCGGCTTCCCCGGCGAGACCGAGGACGACTTCCTGCAGACGATCACGTTACTCGACGAGGTTCAGTTCGATACCGTCTATTCATTCGCATACTCCCCGCGCCCGGGCACGCGCGCGCTGGAGTTGGACGACGACCTGCCCCCCGCTGGTAAGCACGAGCGGCTTCAACGCCTGCAGGAGCATCAGAAGGGGATTCAGGCGGCTCGGATGGCCACCTGGCTGGGGCGCAGCGTGGAAGTCCTGGTCGAGGGCCGAAGCAAGCGCAACGAGGAACGCTGGACGGGACGCACCGTGGAATCCCGCGTCGTCAACTTCGTCGGTGACAGCGCGCCCGGGCGGCTCGAATGGGTGGAAATCACGGAGACCACGCCGTTTTCGCTGGCCGGGCGTGTCCGTGCGTCCGACCTTGACCGGCGTCGCCTCGCACCGATATAGTCAGGCTGCGCAGGTGCGGGAACGAGGTTGAGCATGTCTGTCGAGATGAAAGTCCAGGGTCTGATGATCGATCCGGTGTCTCAGATGCCGATCGTGATCCTCAAGGATGCGGCCGCCGAGGAGGTCCTGCCGATCTGGGTCGGCGTCTTCGAGGCCAACGCGATCGCCATGCAGCTCGAGAAGATCGTCTCGCCGCGCCCGATGACCCACGACCTGCTGCGCGACGCGATCGAGCAGCTGGGCGGCAAGATCGAGCGCATCACGATCACCGACCTTCGGGACGCCACCTTTTACGCGATCCTGCACCTCGACCGCGGCGGTGAAAAGGTCGAAGTCGACGCGCGTCCCAGCGACGCGATGGCCCTGGCGCTGCGTTGCGGGGCACCGATCTTCGTCGAGGAGGCCGTGATCGAGAAGTCCTCCAAGCCGGGCGACTCCGATTCCATGGAGCCGGACCGGCTCCGCCGCTGGCTCGAAACGGTCGATCCCCAGGAACTCGGCCAGTACGAGATGTAGGTCCTGCCGAAGCAGCCTGAACCCGTCACGGTACTTTCGTCACGCCTTCGCCCGTTGCGCTGAGCCAGAATAAGTCCGCCGACACCGCCGACACCGTTGACAGTTCGAGCGGCTGACGGGTACACTCCCGTCCGTTAGAAATCGACCCTGCTAGATGCGGTAGCTCGGACAACTTCCCCCACAAGACTTGGGGTCGCGGCCTTCGCCGGGACCCTTCCCGAGGGGCCCGGCATACACCAGGGAGGAGCACCTCACCGATGATCATCGTTGTCGCCAATCAGAAGGGCGGCGTCGGCAAGACGACCACCGCCATCAACCTGGCCGCCGCGCTGGCCCAGCGCGGCAGCAAGACCCTCCTGGTCGACCTCGATCCCCAGGGGAACGCGACGCTCTCGTTCATCAGCCCGGACACGTTCGAGCGGTCGATCTACGACGTCCTCGTGGACCCCGACGTCGACGCCGGTGCCGCGGTGCAGCCCACACCGCTCGACGAGCTCGACCTGCTCCCGGCGACCATCGCGGTCGCCAAGGCGGAAGCCAAACTGATAGGGGAGTTCGACAGCCATTTCCGGCTCAAGGACAAGCTGGCGCCGATCAAGGATCTCTACGATTACATCGTGATCGACACGCCGCCGACCCTGGGCATCCTGACGGTCAACGCGCTGGTCGCGGCGACGCACCTGATCGTGCCGATCCAGTCCTCCTACTACGCGCTCGAGGGCACCGACGACCTGCTCGACACCTACGAGAAGATCCGCGCCCGGCCGAACCCGGATCTCCAGTTCCTGGGCGTGGTGATCACGATCCACGACCGCCGGACCAATCTGGCGAGGGATGTACGGGCGAGGATCCAGAGCGTGTTCGGCGAGAAGGTTTTCTCCACCACCATCAGCAAGAGCGTGCGGCTCGAAGAGAGCCCCGCCTACAAGCAGAGCATTTTTACCTTCGCCCCGAACTCGACCGGGGCGACGGAGTACTACAGCCTATCCGAGGAGGTGATCGGCCGTGCCTAGAATGACCGGTCTTCCGGACAGCCGCCGCATGCGGCATGACAGCCACTTCGTCGACGAGGTGACCTCGCAGCGCTCCGAATCGATCGGACGCATGATGGACATCCGTCGCGTGCAACCGAACCCGCATCAGCCGCGCAAGGAGTTCGGCGACCTCAGCGAGATGGTCGCGTCGGTCAAGGAGAAGGGGATCCTCGAGCCGATCCTCGTCCGGAGCCACGACGGGCACTACCAGATCATCGCAGGAGAGCGGCGTTATCAGGCGGCACGTCTTGCGGGCCTCCAACGCATCCCGTGCATCGAGGTCGACGTCGACGCGCGCGGCATGCTGGAGATCTCGCTGATCGAGAACCTGCAACGCCGTGACCTGACACCGTTCGAAGAGGCCGCCGCGATTCAACGGCTGTGCGATCAGTTTCGTTACACGCATGAAGAGATCGCGAAGAAGCTCGGCAAGTCTCGGACGGTCATCACGGAGATCCTCAGCCTCAATCGCATCCCCGAAGAAGTCCAAGAGAGATGTCGGCAGGCCGACATCGTGAGCAAGTCGATGCTGCTTCAGATCGTTCGCCTTCCGACGACCGAAGAGATGCATTCGATGATCGACAAGATCGACTCGGAGGGGATGACTCGCGAAGAGGCGCGCGACTACAAACGCGAGCAGCGCAAGACGCGGCGACGCAACTACACCTACCGGTTCAAGCCGGAGGATCGCGACTACCGCTTCACGCTGACCTTCGCGCGACCCGAGATCGAGCGTACCGAGGTGATCCAGACCCTGCAGGAGATCCTCAACCAGCTCATCGCCGACGAGGAGGCCGACGGCCGCCGCGTCGATCACTGAGCGCCGGGACGCGATCCCGTCCGCGCACCGCACGGCGACGGTGGTGCGGATCGGGATCCCGAAGGTGCGCCCGCCGAGGAGTTGGTTCACGAAGGTGTGGCGGTGAACCACCTGAT
>WVWW01000290.1:1105-1312 GCA_011773795.1 Acidobacteriota bacterium | reverse complement strand
CGAGGTGATCGTCCCCGACGACCTGGTCCCGCAGGTCGTGGAGACGGTGGAGAAGTCCGCGCGGACGGGCCGGATCGGCGACGGGAAGATCTTCGTGACGAACGTGGAGGAGGTGGTGCGGATCCGGACGGGCGAGCGCGGGACGGACGCGATCTGATCAGCCGGCAACCGGCGTGACGATACCAAGGAGGAAACCATGACCCCGAA
>WVWW01000290.1:281-1060 GCA_011773795.1 Acidobacteriota bacterium | reverse complement strand
TTCACGCTTCCGACATGCTCGTCATCCCCGACTCCACCACCGCCATCCCCGACCCGTTCATCACGCGGCCGACGCTGTCCCTCATCTGCAACATCGTCGACCCGATCACCAAGGAGGCCTACTCGCGCGACCCGCGCAACATCGCGCGGAAGGCCGAGGCGCACATGAAATCGACCGGGATCGCCGACGCCGCGTTCTTCGGTCCCGAGGCCGAGTTCTTCGTCTTCGACGACATCCGGTACGCGACGGGGTCCAACTTCGGGTTCTACTACATCGACTCCGAGGAGGGGACCTGGAACACCGGGCGGGAGGAGAGGCCCAACCTGGGCTACAAGCCGCGCCACAAGGAGGGGTATTTTCCCGTCCCTCCCAGCGACTCCCTCCATGACCTTCGCGACGAGATGGTGCGGGTGATGGAGTCCATCGGCCTGAAGGTCGAGGCCCAGCACCACGAGGTCGCCACCGCCGGCCAGGCCGAGATCGACATGCGGTTCGACACGCTGGTGAAATGCGCCGACGCGCTGCAGTGGTACAAGTACATCGTCAAGAACGTGGCGCGGAAATTCGGCAAGACCGTCACCTTCATGCCCAAGCCCCTGTTCGCGGACAACGGGAGCGGGATGCACACGCACCAGTCCCTGTGGAAGGGGGGCAAGCCCCTCTTCGCCGGGGAGGAGTACGGGGGGCTGTCCAGGATGGCTCTTCACTACATCGGCGGGATCCTGAAGCACGCGCCCGCCATCTGCGCCTTCTCCAACCCGACGACGAACTCCTACAAG
>WVWW01000290.1:0-251 GCA_011773795.1 Acidobacteriota bacterium | reverse complement strand
CTCGTCCCCGGGTTCGAGGCGCCGGTGAACCTGGCGTACTCGAGCCGGAACCGGTCCGCCGCCGTCCGGATCCCGATGTATTCGGCCTCCCCGAAGGCCAAGCGGCTCGAGTTCCGGACCCCCGACCCGTCCTGCAACGGGTACCTCGCCTTCGCCGCGATGCTCATGGCCGGCCTCGACGGCATCGAGAACAAGATCGACCCGGGCGAGCCGCTGGACAAGGACATCTACGCCCTCTCCCCGGAGGAGCT
>WVWW01000297.1 GCA_011773795.1 Acidobacteriota bacterium | reverse complement strand
ACGGTGTTTGCGGCGACGTCGACAACTGTCCGATGGTCGCCAACCCGAGCCAGGCGGATGCCGACGGCGACGGTGTCGGCGATGCCTGCGATATCGGGATAGACGCTGACCTCGACGGCGTCGACGACGGCACGGACAACTGCCCGGGGATCGCCAACCCGAGCCAGGTGGATTCCGATGCCGACGGCCTCGGCGATGCCTGCGACGCCTGTCCGAACGACCCGGCCAACGATGTCGACGGCGACGGTGTCTGTGGCGACGTCGACAACTGCCCGGTCGTGACCAACTCGTTTCAGAAAGACACGGACAGCGATGGCATAGGCGACATCTGTGACGACGACGACGACAACGACGGAGTTCTCGACGCGGCGGACAACTGTCCGCTGACGTTCAACCCCGACCAGGCCGACTTCAACGACGATGGGTTCGGAGACGCCTGCGATCCGGACGAGGACGGAGACGGCTTGCCGAACAGCTTGGACAACTGCCCACAGGTTTACAATCCGACTCAGAGCGACGGCGACGGCGACGGACATGGAGAGGGTTGTGATAACTGCCGTTTCACTTACAATCGGAGCCAGTCGGATATCGACGACGACTCCGAGGGCGACCACTGCGATCTTGATGATGACCTGATCTACATCTCGTTCGGTGATTCGGCCGCCGTTGCATGGCAGTCCGAAACGGGTTTCGATTCTTGGAATGCCTACCGCGGTGACCTTAGCTTGCTCCTGAGCGGCGGCGCGTACACGCAGGATCCTTCCTCGGTTCCACTGGCCGACCGGATCTGTCGTACAACGCTCACATCCAACAGTGCCGGTGCCGTGGCCTCAGGCCAAGCCGTTTTCTTCCTGACGACCGGCAGCATCAACAACATCGAGAGCGATCTCGGCACGGATAGCTCCGGCGCGCTGCGGACGAACGACTCACCTTGCCCGTAGGTGCGCGTCGGGTCCAGGATGCTCAAGCATCGATCGCGCCAGGTCTCGAAAAGGCGGATTTCACCGTCGCGCTTGCCCGCTCGGCCGGTTCCATGAGGTAATGACCCGATAGGAGTGCCTGCATGAGTCAAGACCTTGCGCCCGTTTCGCTGCTGGTCATCCATCGTGTCGCCGACTATGACGCCTGGAGAGAGGTGTTCGACGCTCGCCTCTCCGCGCGCAAGCAGGCGGGCTTCCTCGGACACAACGTCACTCGCGGGGCCGACGACCCGCAGACGGTCTGTGTCTATCTCCCGTGCTCCGACGTGGATAACGCGCGGGGATACCTGCAACGCGCCGACGTCGTGCAAGCGTTGAAGGATAGTGGCGTCGAGGGATCGCCGACGGCCTACCTGACACGGCCGATGTTCGGGGAGGTCATCTCCGACAAGCTGCTCCCCGCGATCATCGTTCACCACGGCGTCGAGGACTACGACGCGTGGGTCAAGGTCTACAACGACTTCGATCTGTACCGCAAGGAAAGCGGCATCGTGGGGCACGCCGTCGATCAGGGGTTCGACGATCCGAACAACGTCATCGTCTATCACCAGGCCGAGGCCTTGACCACGCTGCGCGCGTTCGTCGATTCCAACGAGCTCAAGGAGCGCATGCGTGACGGCGGCGTCAAGGAGCCTTTCGAGATTCGGTTCGTCGAGGAGGTCGACGCCGCGGAGTACTGACGGCGCCGGGCGGCGAAGATCACGGCGCCGTTCTCCAAGGCGATTGCCGCCGCAACCAGCTTCGAACGGTTCGCACTCGCCGCCAGTACGAGCGTGACGAGCGAGGCGGCGACCGGGGCGAGCAGGCCCCCCGGTGCCGCGGGCTGGCCATTCGATCGGCGGACCGGCAAGATGGGCCCGTGCGACAGCCAGCCCAGGCGCGGTCCGAGTCGGCGCTCCGGCTCTCCGGGACGGTCGGCGCGAACAAGGTCATGGAAGCCGAGCTGCTTCGGCTGGTGAAGCGTTCGCCGTTCGAAGTCCGCGTCCCCAGGCCGACGCGTCAGGGTTCCGCGGCCCTGCGCTACGCGTTCGAGCCGGCGATCGCGTGGGTCGCGGCCTGTTACCACCGCAGCGCATCGCGGATCGGCTGGGAGATTGCCTCGTCGCCCGCGGTGCGTCTGGAGCCGCTGGTCGCCGATTGGGTGCCCCTGCTGACCGCCGACGAGCGCTTGCCGCGCGGCAGGTCCGTCGATTTCAGCGTCCACGTACGCGACGTCGACGACTTCGAAGCGGGGCTGCTTCAGGTCCGTGGTGCGGTCAAGAGCGCCCTCGAGGAGGCGTTCCGCCAACGCGGCGGCACCGGGTCGGTCGAGGCCGAGAAACCCGAGCTCGAGTTCAACGTCCGTCGTGTCGGTCGTGAAGGCGAGAGGAGGACGCTGCTCAGTCTCGACATCGGCGGCGGCTCGCGTCACTACCGGGGGCAGAGAGTCGCACAGGGAGCCGCTCCGCTTCGCGAGACGCTCGCCGCGCAGCTGATCCAGCTCGCCCGCTGGATGCCCCACGCCGAGCCGCTCGTCGATCCGATGGCGGGGAGCGGCACGATTGCCATCGAGGCGGCCATGCTCGCGCGCGGCTTCGCGGTGCGCCAACCGCGCGACCTGCCCCGACTGTCAGCCTTCGAGAAGCTCCCCGAGGAAGCACCCCCCCTGTACCCCGATACCCGGCCCGCGATCTTGGCATCGGACATCGACGAGACCTGTGTCGCGTGGATGATCGGAAACCTCCGCGCCGCCGGTTTGACCGGGCGTGCGGCCGAGTCGTCGATCGTGGTCCGTTCGATCGACGTCGCCGAGCTCACGCCGTCGGCTCTCGCGGAGATTCTCCCGGACGGACCACACGACCGAGGGCTCTTCGCGTTCAACCCGCCTTACGGCGAGCGCATGCAGACTCGGGACCAGGTGTTGCCGCTGTACCGCGACCTCGGACGCGCACTGAAACGTTTCGACGGTTGGCGTGCGGCCGTTATCGTGGCCAACGAGGAGTTTGCCGACGCGTTCAACGCACGTCCCTCGATGGCCAAACCGACGATCGCGTCGGGACTCCGCGCCCAGTTCCTGGTGTTCGACCTCGGCCGACAAACCGGCAGGCCCGCGCGGCGCAGCTAGGCCGGTCAGTCGCCGGCCGGCTCCCGGCCCAGCGCGATCAACCTGGACGGCGTGCGCACGAGCACGAGCCCCTCGGAGATCGCCGGCGTCGCCATCAACGGCTCGCCGAAGTCGTGCACCGCGAGCTCCTTGTGCGCCGGCCCGGCCGCGAGGACGTACAGCGTGCCCTCTTCCGTTCCCTGGTAGATCTTGCCGTTGGCGGCGACGGGCGAGGCCGTCATGGTCCCGCCCTTGCTGAAGCGCGCCTGGTAGACACGATCGCCGTTTCGCGGGTCGTGCGCCACGATGCGGGCGTTGTGGTGCACCATGTACAGCAGCCCACGGTAGAGCAGGGGAGTCGGCATGTAGGCGCCGCCCCGTGTTCGATACCAGGCGAGCGGTCCGGCGTCCTCGTCGGATTCGATCGTGTGTTCGCCGCGGATGCCGGGCTTGACGGCGTAGATCGGGCGCGCCGGCGGGTAGCCCGACGAGACGAACAGGTTCCTGGAGCCGAAGACCGGTGACGCGACCACCTGGATCGACGTCGGCCCCAGACTCCACAACACCCGACCCGTCTCGGGGTCGTAGCCATGGATGACCGATGCGTTGGTGACCAGCTCGTCGCCCTTCGCCGTCGACCAGACGGCGGGTGTCGCCCAGGACGGGGCGACGTCGGGCCGCGCTGTCCTCCACAGCTCCTTGCCGCTCTTCAGATCCCACGCCGCGAGGTAGCTGTCCCCGTGGATGTCCACCTGCAGGATGACCTTGTTCTTATGGATGATCGGCGAGGCGGCGAAGCCCCACTGCAGCCCGGGGTCGTTGAAGCCGCCGGCGTTCAGGCCGCCGAGCTCGTGCTTCCAGTGCAGCTTGCCGTCGATCCCCAGGCAGGCGAGTCCCGCCGTGGGAAAGACCGCGACAACGTGCTTGCCGTCGGTCGCGGGGGAGGAGTTGGCCTGCGTCGCCTTGAAGTGTCGCTTGGTCAGCGGGACGCCGCGACCGACCTCGGTCTCCCAGAGCTTCTCTCCGCTGGCCTTGTCGTAGGCCAGGACCAGCCAGCGATGCTCCGTATTCTCTTCGACCTCCTCGCCGGAACCGGTCAGGCCGACGCGCAACGGTGTGCTGCCGCCCTCGGCGACCGCCGTCGTGACGTACACGCGATCACCCCAGACGACCGGGCTGGAGTTGCCCAGCCCCGGCAGGTCGATGCTCCACGCCACCCCGTCACCCGTCTCCAGGTCGAACTCCACAACCGTATCGACGCCGTCGCCGATACCGTCGCGGTTGGCACCGCGGAAGCCGGGCCAGTGGACGATGGGCTCGGCATCGGGGTTCTCGATGAACTCGGGAAGCTCGACGGCGCCGACGATCGGGCTCTCGGCCGCGCGCATGCGTGGCATCCGCTCGCCCCTGCGCTCGATCCCGACGCCCTCGATCGTCTCGGCTCGGCCGAAGAAGGAGACCTCGACGCCGGCCTCCTTGTTGCCGAAGACTCGTTCGGCCAGCGGGGACAGCGAGGTGCTCGTCCCATCCATGGTCAGGACGAGGCGGTCGTCCACGACATCGAGCCGGGCGCTCGAATCGCCGCCTTCGAACTCACCGGTGAAGCCCAGCAGGTCCTTCGTCGCGTACACGGGGGGCGGCGGATCCGGCCGCGTCTCGATTTCGTCGAGGATCGCCTTCAGCTCTTCGCTCAAGCCGGTGAACCGCGCACGTAGCTCGGCGGCTTCCGACTCCGTGACCGGCCCGCTGTCGACGGCGGCGCGCGCGAGCGCCACGTGCCCGGAACGAAAGGCGGTGTCGAGCGCGCCGGCGCGGTCGCTGGCCCCGGCCTGCAACAAGAAGACCGCGACCTCGTAATCCGGCGCCCCTTTCCAGAGGGCACCCCCGAGCACGCTGACCCCGAAGAACGTCTCCTGGGCGTCGAGATCGGCACCCTTCTCGACCAGGTAGGCCACGACCTCCTTCGATCCGCCCTGGGCCGCGAGATTCAGGGCGGTGATCCCGAAGCGTCCGGGGGAATCGACCGGCAGCCCGCCCTCGACGAGCCGCTTGACCGTCTCCAGGTCACCGTTGCGCGCCGCGAGGTGAAGCTCGCGGATGTCATCCGCAAGACAGAGCGACGCCGCGAACAGCAGAGCGATCCCGATCTTCCATCTGCCCATGCCGTGCACCTCCAGGCTGCCCGTCGAGAATAGCACCGGATGCACCGTGCAGGGAGATGCGGTATCGTTACCCGGCCCGACCGACCGAGACTCTCTTCAGGCCCCCGATGAAACTCAAGAGCAAGTGCTGCTACAAGTACGAGAAGAAGGCCAAGGCCTGTAAGAAGTGTCCGATCATGGCCGCCTACTCGAAGAAACAGCGCAGGAAGAAGCTGGCCAAGATCAAGAAGCGGATCAGTCGGGCGGCGTAGCCCACATCGGGTCCCGGCCCGCGGTGTGACTCGCCGAGCGATGGCTGACCATCCGCCCGATGCTGTCGCCGAGCACCGCCCCCGCCACGATGTCCGTGGGGAAGTGGCGTCCGAGGGAGACGCGGGAAAGCGCGATCAGGCTCGCCGTCCCGTAAGCGGCCCAGGGCACCCAGCGCTTGTCGCGGAACTCGTGGGCGAACACCGCCGCCACCGCAAAGACGCCCGTCGCGTGGCCCGATGGGAACGAGCGGTTGGACTGTCCCGGCGGCGGGTCGCTGACGAAGAACTCTCCGCTGCCGCCGTTGACGGGTCGCGTCCTCCGCGTGGCGTTCTTGACCAGGCCGACGTAGATCGAGGTGTTGAGTAACGCTTCCGCGGACAGACTGGCCGATCGCTCGAGCCGCTCGTTCCCGCTCCAGCGCGAANNCCAGCGCGAACCGGCGTACGTGCTCCCCAGCAGCAGGAAGGCGTAGCGCGACTCGCCGACCTTTGAAAGAAAGGTGGACACGTCGTGGATCCAGCCCGTGGAGTGTCGGTGGATCCACCGCGAGGTGCGGCGATCCCACGCCTGGGGGTCCGAACCGGTACGTGAAGCGGCGACCGCGGCGAGGGTGACCGGCAACACGAACCGTACCTTGGTCAACTCGCGCGGCCACCAGCTCGTCAGTAGGTAGACCTGATCGCCGAGCACGCGTTTGAGGAGGTTCTTCCTCCAGTAGGGTCGCGTTGGCGGATCGCTACGACCGAAACCGAACAGCCACTCGAGCGCCGGGAGGTATTTGGGGAGGTCGAAGTGCGTGCCGTGAACTCGGGTCGAGCGCGGCGTGAGCGCTTGCGGCTCGGCGGCTGACGGCGCCGGGACGATCAGCCCGACGGCCAAAACGGCGGCGAGAAGACGACGCGCAGGTTTCAGCTTCAACGGATTCACCCCTGGCCGAACGGTAACACCACCGGCTCGGGATCGTACCCCGGTTCGAGTGCGCGAATACGCCGCAGCAGGCGGTCCGCGGGTTCCTTCCTGCCCAGACGGAGGAGGCCTCGCAAGCGTAGCGTCAGCAGCTCGAAATCGAGCACGCCCAGTCGTTCGACCTCCAAGCTGGCCTCCACCGCCTCGTCGAACCGACCCAGCCGGTCGTAGAGCAGGGCGCGGATCTTCAGCCGCGCCAGAGGAGAGAGCCGGTCGTCCGTCGGCAATCGCTGGGCCAGCCCGAGGATTCGCTCGGCTCCGCCCTCGAGCTCGACGAGGTCGTAGAGCAGGACGAAGACGCGTTCGACCTCGGGATTACCGATCGGGCCGCCGAGCTGCGCGTATCCCAGCAACCGTTCCGCGGCGTTCAGGGCGACGTCGAGCTGACGCCCGCTGACGGCGAACGCCAACCACTCGAGCCCCGCACGTCCGTTCCAGTCACCGGTGAGCTCGAGCGAGGATCGTGCCGCTTGGACGTCGCCCACCGTCATCGCCAGGTGCGCGTGCGCATAGGCGAGGTCGCGCAGGATCCGCTCGCGTTGATCCTCGGCATCGATCACCGATTGCAGCAAGCCCTGCGCTCCCTCGACGTCGCCGGCGAGCAAGGCCAGCTCGGCGGCACGCACGCGCGCCAGAGGGTCGCCGCTCTCGGCGGCTCGACGGGTCGCTTCGACCTGCTCGTCATAAAGCTCCAAGCGCTCGAACATCGACGCGGCGGCGAGCCAGCCGTTCACCGCGGCAATCGACCCATCCGTGGTCGGTGCATTCAAGAATCCGCCGTTCAGCTTGGCCGCGACGAGCCGCAACGTGTTGCGGCCGTCAGCCTCGATCAGGCCTCGCGGCGCCCGAAACTCCAGGTGCGGACGGTCGTCGCTGTGGATCTCCCCGTCGCCCGCGACGAAATCACGGACGCCCCCGGTATCGAGCAGGAGGCGGCCGTAGAACTCATCGAGCGTGGAGGCGCGCGCGAAGCGCACGCGATCCTCGCGAAACTCGCCGTCGAGGAGTCCGCGCACCCGCTGAGGTTGCAGCTCCAACGGCCGCTGCGAGGTCAGGATCGCGATGTTGCCCTCATCCAGCCACCACAGCTGGACTTCGTTGAAAACCTGCAGCATCGTGCGCAACACCATGCGGAGCTCGGCATCGCGAACGAAATAGAGATGCATCCATTGGGAAAAAACGCCGTCGTCCCTCAGGACATCATCGACCGACTCGAAGAAGTCGACCGTGTAGAGGTTGGCGACACCGGCACGCCACGGGTTGGACGGCTCGGAGACGATGACGTCGTAGCTCTGTTCCGTGGTGGCGGTGTAGGTCCGCGCGTCGGTCAGGTGCACCCGCACGCGCGGGTCCTCTTCAACCGCCCCGTTGATGTGGTGGAAGAAGGGGGAGGCGGCCAGCACGGCAGGCTCGATCTCGACCGCGTCGATGCGCTCGACCTCGTCGAGCCTTGCCGCGCTTCGCGCGGAAACCCCGGTCCCGAACCCGATCACGAGCACGTCTCGTGGTGCGGGATGAAGCGTCAACGGGATCACCCCGAGCATGACCTGTGTGGCCATATCGTCGTCGGAGTCCGAGCCGTCCGGATGCGCGTTGACGAGCAGGGAGCGAACCGTCGGCGTCTCGGTGACCGCGACGGTCGCGTTCCGCCCCTCTTCGAAGAACAGCACACGGTTCGGGGTGGAGCGCAGCTGCTCCTCGACCTCCAACGGGGTCACGGCGACGGTGTGACTCCCGTCGGTATCCGAATTGATGAACAGACCGGGTGGCCAACGGTCCGCTGCCGCGAGCAGGGCAAAACAGAGCGCTCCCGCGCCAACGGCGGCGAGCCGTGAGCGCACTACCGCTCGCGGCAGGAAGAACCCGGCGAGACCGACCCCCAGGTTCACGAGCAGGACGACCCGCAGCGTCGTGTCGGTCCCCAGCCAGCCGATGAGCAAGAAACCGGTCGCCAGGCTACCGGCGATGGTTCCGACGGTGTTGACCAGGTAGGCGCGTCCGACCGTGCGCCCGACCGTGCCGACCTCCGAAACCAACGCGCCGATCAGGATCGGTAGAGCCAGTCCGGCGACGGCCGCGAGCGGAAGCACCAGGATCGTCGCCAGGGCCGCCTTGCCGGCGAGCAGCTCCCAGAAGCTCAGGCCAGGGATCTGCCTGAGGTAGAGCACCCAGCGCGGCACGCCGGGCAATGCGGCCACCAGCGCGCCACCGACCGCCGCCAGCAGTACCTGAACCGCGGCAAACTGCGTCGCGCCGACGCTGCGGTGCGCGACCCACCGTTCGTAAACGAACGCGCCGAGCCCGAGACCGAGAAGAAAGACCGCGAGGACGACGGTGAAGGCGTACGCCGAGACGCCGAAGATCAACGCAAGCACGCGTGTGACCACGATCTCGAAGGCCATCACGGTCGCCCCCGAGACGAACAGGCCGAGTTGGAGGTAGCGCCGCTCGAGCCCGCCGACGGGCGCCGCCGCATCCTCGCCCGTCGACGCGCCGGCCACCGTCTCGACCCGGCCCGCGGCCGCCCAGACCGCCGCGGCGATCGCGAAGTTGACGACGGCCGCGGCGAGCGAGCTCCGTGTCAGACCGAACACGGGGATCAACACGAACCCGGCCGTCAGCGCCCCACCGAGGGCGCCACCCAGGTTGACCGCGTAGAACAGACCGACGTTACGCCGGGCACCCAGGACGGAGCGTGAGACGCCGCGCAGCAGAGCCGGAAAGGTGGCGCCCATCAACAGGCACGGGGGAAGCAACACGATCGTCGTGAGCAGGAACTTGACCAGCGTCGAGACGGGACCCGGCAGCGGGCCCATCGCGCTGAACGCCGAGGTCGCGACCCGCAGCAGGAACAAACCGAGGAGCCCGTAAACGCCGATGCCGATCTCGAGCAGCGCGTACAACCGCAGTGGCGACGTGGAGCGATCGATGCGTGGACCGAAGAGGTACGCGCCGAACCCCAGCCCGGCCATGAACACCGCGAGGATCGTCCCCACCGCCTCGGTCGTCGAACCGAACACGTACTGCAGGTGCTTCGACCAGATGACCTGGTAGATCAGGGCGCAGCCGCCGGACAGCAGGAAGCTGGCGGCGAACAACCATCGCGACGCGGCAAACACGGGATGCCACGATACACGAAGCCCGTGGACCCCTGAGAGAGGTTTACTCGATGGGAATCAACCGTTCCGGCATATCGGCCAGCACGTAGCCCATCACGCCGAGCAACGCGATCGCCTTGCGGAACGACTGCGGGTCGACCTTGTCCAGGGTATCCGCATCGGTGTGATGCCAGTCGAAGTAGTGCTCGCCGACCGTGCGCAGTCCCAAGCCCGGGACCCCGGAACGCATCAACGGGCCGATGTCCGCACCACCGCCGCCGCGGCGGATATCCTGGGCGTCGATCGCCTCCAGCAAACGTCCGATCTGCTCGAGCTTGACCAGTGCCCGCTCGTAGCCCGGATCGCGCTCTTCGGCCGTCGGATCGACCCCGGAAAGGCCGAAACCGAATCCGACCGGGCGCTCGCAGCCGCCGTCCATCTCGATGGCGGCGACGTGATTGGCGACCTCCTCGTCACTCAACGCGGCGCGGTACTCGCGGCCGCCACGCAAACCGTTCTCCTCGTTGGTCCAGAGCACGACGCGGAGGGTCCGCCGTGGTCGCAGCCCGAGCCGATCGATGAGTCGCAGGGCTTGCCACGCGGCGACGCAGGCCGCGCCGTCGTCGTGGACGCCCTCGCCCACATCCCAGCTGTCGTAGTGCCCGCCCATCACGACGATTTCCTCGGGTCGCTCGCTGCCCGGGATCTCGGCGATCACGTTGTACGACTCGACGTCGTCGAGCATCCGCGCCTCCATCGTCAGCCGGACCGTAACGTCCCGCCCGAGCTCGGCCATGCGGCGGAACCAGGCGGCGTCCTCCGCTGTCAGGGCCGCGGCCGGGATCTCGGGATGATCCTCGTCGTAGCGCAGCGCGCCGGTATGCGGCGTGTTGAGGCTGTGGCCGGTCGCCGAACGGATCAGCGCGGCCACGGCCCCGAGCGCGGCCGCGCGCGAGGCGCCGCGACTACGAAACTGCACGGTACGACCGTAGCCTTCCCACTCGACGGCATAAACGACGATCTTGCCCTCGACCCGCTCACGCCCCAGTGCCTCCAGCTCCTCGAAGCTCCCGACGATCACCACCGGCGCCGTGATGCCCTCCGGCGGCGTGCCGACACTGTTGCCGAGACCGAGGATGCGCAGCTCGCGTTCGCGCGGCTCGAGGACGACGAGGCTTTCCCTTCCGCGGACCCAGTGCGGGACCATGACCGGTTGTTTGTGCACGCGCAGCCCTTCGGCTTGCATCGTTTCGACGGCCCAGTCGATGGCCTGCTCGAGCCCCGGCGAACCGCTCAGCCGGTGCCCGATGACCGTGGCCAGGTAGGTAAGTTTGTCCCAGCCTTCGACGTCGGTCAGCGCGGCGCCGAGGATCTGTCCGGCCTCGCTCCTGTAGGCGGCCGTCAGATCGGCCGGTGGCCGCCGGCCCACGACAGCCAGCCGTGTCCCGTCCTCCGAGAAGGTCACGCGCGTGATTTCGTAGACCCCCCGCGCGTCGAGATCGGCGACGCGTTGCCAGCCGGATTCTCCGCCGGGAGTCCAGCGCAGGAGCCGGCTGTCGTCACCGATCCAGATCGACCCGTCGGGGGCCCAGGCGTAGTCCTCGCGACCCGCCGGCGTGGCGATGAGACGCTCGGTCTCACCCGTGCGCGGATCGATCGCGGTGAGCCACCACTCGTCGCGGGTCTTGTCGACATAACTCATGCGGTCCTGTCCCGGGATCCGCGCCAGGCCGCGCCCCGGGGAGTCGGCGAGGAGAGTGCCGGGGCCGGGACCGATCTCCGCGAACTGCAGCGTATGCGGTTCCCCGAGCACGAACAGGATCAACGCTCCGTCGTTGGTCCAGGCGTGGTACCCCACCGGGTTGATGTCGGGCAGCAAGAGCGTTTCCTCTCCGCTCTCGAGGTCGACGCTCCAGAGTTGCTGTTTCAACTCACCGTAGTCGCGCACCAACGAGATCTTCCCGGTTCCGGGAACCGGTGTCGGGGAGTACTCGCTCTGCTCCGTCGTGAGAACAACGGAGCTCTCGCCGCTGCCCAGGTCATGACGGTAGATGTCGGTCTGCCCGTCACGAAGCGAGCTGTAGACCAGCGTCGTTCCATTGGACAAGAACTTCGGCTGGTTGTCGTAGCCTTCGCGGTCCGTGACGCGTTGCCCTTCACCGATCTCGGTGCCGTTTACCGGGAAGACGAAGATATCGGTCGAAGGTGCCTGCGCGAAGACGGCGACGCAACTCGCGCACACAACGAGGACGAGGGTCAGGAAACGAGTGCTCATACGAGACCTTTCCTATGACGAGCGGGGAGTGGCGTCGAAGCCACGCCCGACGACACTCCGGAGCAGTGGATCATCCAGCGGGGGCACGAATGCAGGGCCGCTCAATTCACCCCGGATATCGAGCGGCATGATCATCTTGACCTGCTCGACCGAGAGCCCCAGCTGGAACAGGTAAAACAGTTTGGCCAACGCGGCCTCGCAGGTCAGGTCGGACCCGGGGATCACTCCGGCCGCCTTCATCGCGGCGCCGGTGGCGTAGTCGCCCAGGTACACGCTGCCGCTGGGGCATTGGGTCACGTCGACCACGGCAATCCGCTCGCTCGCCTCGGTGAGCGTCTCGATGAACTCGCGATCGTGATCGGGGCCGTTCCCCACGCCGAAACATTCGAGCACCAGCCCCTGTACCGGTGGCGCCACGGCCGCGCGCAGCAGTTCCATCGAGATGCCGGGGAACAATCGCAACGCCCCGACCTTGGCGAGTTTCGACGAATCCCCCGAGGTGATCGCACCGCCGGGCGGGCTCCCGGGGCCGCCGCCGTCCTGTTTGCGAAAGAGGTGGCGGTTNNGGTGGCGGTTGAAAGCCACGCGATACTCGAAGTAAATCCCGATCTTGCCCAGCGGCTCGACGTTCGGTGAGCCGAACGCACCGAAGCCGTCACAGTTCATCTTGGTCGTCCGGCAACCGCGCAACAACAGGTCGTTGAAGTACACGCAGACTTCTTTGGGCGCCTGATCGTCGCCGGCAATCTGCAACGCGGTAACCAGGTTCTCCCGGGCATCGTTGCGGGGCTGGCACAGCGGGATCTGCGAGCCCGTGACGATCACCGGCTTGTCGAGGCCGGCGAGGATCATCGACAGGGCCGATGCGGTGTAGGCCATCGTGTCCGTCCCGTGCAAGACGATGAACGCGTCATAACCCTCGAAGTAGTGTTCGTCGATCTGCCTCGCGATGCGGATCCAACCCTCGGGGGTCATGTTCGACGAGTCGATCAGGGCGTCGAACTCCTGGATCTGGTATGTCGGCATGCCCGGTGCCCGCAGCTCGGGCATCCGGGCCATCTGCTCGGCCAGAAACCCCGGGGCCGGGCTCCAGCCCTCGCCGGATCGTTTCATCCCGATCGTGCCGCCGGTATAGGCGATGAAGATGTGTTTGGTCCGATCCATGGTTCCGGCGCATGATAGGGCGTCCGGGTCCCGGATGGAAACCCGGGGCCGCGAATGCCGTAAGAGGGAACATGCGCATCGCTTTCGCAACGGTCTTCGCCCTCGCCTCGATCACCCCGGCGGCTCCCGACTCGCCGCCCGCCTTCGAGACGATGGATTGCGGTTTCAAGATGACCGGGATCGAGCTGACCTGCGGGTTTGTCGAGGTTCGCGAGAACCGGGCCGAGCCCGGCGGTCGCAAGATCCCGATCCACTTCGTCCGTGCGGGCGCGACCGGCGAGGCGCCGAAGCCCGACCCGATCGTGTTCCTGGGCGGCGGCCCCGGCCTCCACGCAACGCCGGGCGCGAACACCGTGATCTGGGGCAATCGTGGGCGTCTCGAAGATCGCGACCTGATCGTGGTGGATCAACGCGGGACGGGCCGCTCCAACCCGCTCGACTGTTTCGACCACGGGACGGAAGGCGGGCCCGAGGTCGTGCGCCGCGTCTTCACACGCGATTTCTTCGACGGAGAGACCTTCCGGCAGTGCCTCGGTGAGCTGTCGAAGAACGCCGACCTGACGCAGTACACGACGACGGCGAGTGTCGAGGACCTCGACGCGGTCCGCCGCGCACTCGGCTACGAGCGGGTCAACCTGTCCGGAGGGTCCTACGGGACGCGTTGGGCCCTCGAGTACATGCGGCGGCATGCCGACAGCGTCCGTGCCGCGGTGCTCTACGGCGTCGCCCCGCCGTCGGAGATGCTCGTCGAACGGGTCGCTCGCGACTTTCAGCGCGATCTCGACGCGCTCATCGCGGCCTGTGCCGCCGAAGAGGCGTGCTCCGAGGCCTACCCGGAATTCGGCCAACAGCTCCAGCGCGTGCTCGCGGCTGTCAAGAAGAAGCCGGTCGAGGTCGTCGTTCGTTCCGGGGGCGAGAAGATTCCCGTGACCATGAACCACGAGCAGCTCGTGACGGCGATCCGGTTCATGTTCTACTCCGTGCACCATGCGGCCGCGTTGCCGTCGCAGGTCCAGGCGGCCACGGAAGGGGACTACACCCCGTTCGCCGACACCGTGACCGCGCTCTCCATCCAGCTGCACAACGCGGTCGCCGAGGGGTTGTGGGCCTCGGTGAAGTGCGCCGAAGAGCTGCCCTTCATCGACTACGAGAAGGCCCGACGCCAATCCGCCGGGACCGTGCTGGGCACCTACCGCCTGGAATCCGAGCGCGAGATCTGCTCGATCTGGCCCCGCGGCAAGATCCCGCCGGACTTCAATGAACCGGTCGAGTCCGACGTGCCGGCGCTGCTGATCGCGGGAGAGTTCGATCCGGCGACCCCGGTCGATCTCGCCGAGAAAACGGTGCCGCACCTCTCCAACGGGCTCCTCGTGCGTGTCGCGAAGCGCTCCCACTGGGGGCTAAGCGGTCCCTGCGTCGACCGCATGGTCGACCGGTTCCTCGAGACGGGCTCGGTCGAGGGCATCGATACCGGCTGCGCCTCCGAGTTCGAGCGTCCCGCATTCATCATCGAGTAATGGGGTCAAGTCTTGGCATGAGACACGCGTTCGAGTAGCACCCGGATTTCCGGGCCCGAGTGTCTCATGCCAAGACTTGACCCCATGGTGGTATCGTGACCCGTCGCCGGGCACGCCCGGCCGTTGAACCGGATCCGTCGATGGGCAAGAAACGAGTTCTCTCCGGCATCCAGCCGACCGGGAGCCTGCACCTCGGCAACTACCTCGGTGCGATCAAGCACTGGGTCGAGGGGCAGGACGACAAGGAGAACTTCATCTGTATCGTCGACCTGCACGCGATCACCGTGTACCAGGACCCCGAGGCGCTGCGACAGAGCGCGCGCCGCACCGCGGCGTTGTTGATCGCCTGTGGCATCGACCCGCAGCGCACGACGTTGTTCGTGCAGTCGCACGTGCGGGCGCACGCGGAGGCCTGCTGGCTGTTGACCTGCGTCACGCCGCTCGGTTGGCTCGAGAGGATGACCCAGTTCAAGGACAAGTCGGGCAAGCAGGAGACGGTCGGCGCGGGGCTGCTGACCTACCCGGTGCTGCAGGCCGCGGACATCCTGCTCTACGACCCCGACGAGGTCCCCGTCGGCGAGGACCAGAAGCAGCACGTCGAGCTGACCCGCGACATCGCGCAGCGCTTCAACAGCCTCTACGGCGAGACGTTCAAGCTGCCCGAGCCGGTGATTCCCAAGGTGGCTGCGCGGGTGATGGGGCTCGACGATCCGACCCAGAAGATGTCCAAGAGCGCGACGGGCTCGGGTCACGCGGTCGGCCTGGACGAAGACGACGCCCAGATCGTCAAGACGTTCAAGCGCTCCGTGACCGACTCCGGGCGCGAGATCGTCTTCTCGGACAAGCCGGAAAAGGCCGGTGTGAAAAACCTGCTGGAGATCTATCGGGCGATCACGGGAAAGAGCCAGGCAGACGTGCTTGCCGACTTCGCCGACGCCCGCGGTTACGGCGATCTGAAAACCAGGGTGGCGGAGGTGGTCGTCGAGGCGCTGGCGCCGATTCGCGGCCGCTCCCGCGAGTTGCTCGAGGATCCCGCCGAGCTCGACCGCCTGATGGCCGTCGGCGCCGACCGTGCGTCGAAGCACGCGGAGGCCAAGTTGGCCCTGATCAAGGAGCGCATGGGCTTTTGAGCCAGCGCTTTGCCGCACGTGCGCCGTCGATGGCGGCGCTCATGATGCCGCCCGCGAACCCGGCGCCCTCGCCGATCGGGTAGAGGTTGTCGAAACCGATCGCGCGGTAGCTTTGGCGATCGCGCGGCAGACGGATCGGACAGGAGCTCCTGGACTCCAGCCCGACCAGCAACCCCTCGGAGCTCGCGAAGCCGGGGATCTGGCGATCGAATCGCAGCAGTGCCCGGGCGATCGCGTCACGGGCAGGCTGCGGAAGCAACTCGTCGATGCGACCGGCGCAGGTGCCGAACGTGTAGCTCGAGCGTCGCGGGTTGGCCGTCTCGCGGCCGACGAGGAAGTCGTCGGCGCGTTGCGCGGGCGCGGTGTAGTCCGATCCGCCGGCTTGGAAGAACGAACGTTCGAGCCGGCGGCGGAAGGAGATGCCATCGAACGGATCGGCGCCGTAAGTTTCGGGGCCGAAAGTGGTCACGAGCGCCGCGTTGGCCCAGGGCGACGAGTGCATCGAGTTGCTCATCCCGTTCGTGCAGAGCAGCCCCGCCTCGTTGACGCTGGCCACGATCTTCCCGCCGGGGCACATGCAGAACGAGTGGCTCGCCGCCACGCCAGCCCCTGATTTACAGACCAGGTTGTAATAGGCGGGGCCGAGCAAACGGGCCTCGCGGGAAACGCCGTAGCGGCCGCGATCGATCAGCTCCTGAGGATGCTCGATGCGTACACCGAGCTGGAACGACTTGGCCTCGACGCGCACGCCTTGATCGTGGAGGCTCCGGATGGTGTCGACCGCGCTGAGGCCCGGCGCGATGAAAACGGCGTCGCAGGGGAGCGCGCCGCCGTCCGTCTCGACCGCGGTCACACGCCGATCCTCGATACGCAACCGCTCCATCCTCGTGTCCCAGTGAAACGTCACGCCGGAACGGTTCAGCGTCTCACGCAACACGGGGAGGACGCGGTGCAGCCGATCCGTGCCGATGTGCGCCCGCGAGTCGAAGAGGATGTCGGCGTCCGCGCCGCAATCGACGAGCAGTTGCAGGCAGGAGGGTTCCAGCGGGTCGTC
Organism: Acidobacteriota bacterium; assembly: GCA_011773795.1. GTDB lineage: Bacteria > Acidobacteriota > Polarisedimenticolia > Polarisedimenticolales > Polarisedimenticolaceae > WVWW01. The sequence continues at coordinate 6,302 of WVWW01000297.1, read as the reverse complement.
GATCCGCGTGTAGAGCTTGCCGTCCGAGTAGGTCCCGGCCCCGCCCTCGCCGAAAAGCAGGTTCGACTCGGGGTTCGGGAAGCGGGTGCGGTGGAATCTCACCACATCGGTCCCGCGGCGGTCGAGCCGGGCCCCGCGGTCGATGAGATCGACCCGGGCCCCGTTCAGACCGAGGACGTAGGCGACGTAGAGCCCCGCAGGACCGGACCCGACGACGACGGCCTGTCTCGGAGGTCCGGCCGGCAGGTCGGCGACCGTCAGGGGCTCGCGTGGCGGGGCCTCGGTCAGTTGCCCGCTCTTTCTCGCCGCGGCAAACCGCTTCGAGGTGTAGCCCGCGTCGACGCTCAGCTCGACGTGGACGATGAACCGCAGCCGCCTACGGCCTCCGGCTCGACGGGCGTCGACCGAGCGGCGTGCGATACGAAGTCGGCGCAGCGCCGATTCCTCGATCCCCGCGCGCTCGAGCGCGCGCCGCCGCAACTCGTCGTCGGGCGCATCGATCGGCAGCTCGACGTTGAGTAACCTCCAGGTCTCGACTGACTCGGGCATCGGCTCAATTAGTCTCGAAAACCGGGGCAAAAGCAACCCCGCCCGGCGACGTGGAAGTTTCCGACAGGGTCGTTGTATACTCCGGCCGAGGTTCTGCCCCCATTCTCTCGTACAGTAGCGAGGCGTGGACTGCCGAACGCCTATTCGGTTTTGGGCCAGTGGGATACCTAGCGGTTAGCTGGGAGAACGGACGGAACCTGAAATGTTTGCTCCCCGGAACGGGGAAGGAAAGGGTTCGAAGGAATGGGTAACAGACTGTATGTGGGCAACCTGCCCTTTAGTGCGAGCGAAGAGCAAGTTCGCGAACTGTTTGGGCAGAACGGCCGAGAGGTCACCGAGGTCAAGCTGATCACCGATCGCGACACCGGTCGCCCGCGTGGTTTCGGTTTTGTCGAGATGGGCAACTCCGAGCACGCCGATCAAGCCATCAACGACTTGAACGGCTACTCGATGGACGGACGTCCGCTGACCGTCAACGAGGCGCGCGAGCGCACGGGCGGTCGTGGTGGTCGCTTCTAGGCTCGACGATCCAACGCAAACAACAAAGGCGCCTCATCGAGGCGCCTTTTTTTTGCTTCCGGTTCGTATCGGAAAGCTACTTGTTGCGACAGACCAGCAGACGTGGGCCGTCCTCGAACCCGACTTCCATCTTCTTGGCCTTCATTTCCGTGACCTTGCCGCCGCCGAACACCTTGTGCTTGATGATGTCCCCGACGTCGAACACGCCGGTCATCGAGTAGGTTTTGGCTTTCTTGAGCTCGGCGTCGGTGAGGATGATCGCTCCCTTCTTTTTCCTGGGCGTCTTGGGCTTCTTTGCCGTGGCGGACTTCGGGCGCCTGAACAGGTGGNNCAGGTGGCTACCCTTGCAGTGGCCGCAATTGACCTTGTTGATGTTGCCGTCGGACTTCAGCGTCTCGATCGTGTGCTGCCGATCTTCCTTGCACTTGGTGCAATAGGCCTCGATTTCGGCACCCACGGCATATTTCTTGGTGGCCATCATCTCCTCGTGTTTTCGCAGAATTGCCCACGCGACCCGTACAGGTTAGCAGATTTTGAATCGTATCGTCGTCGCCGGATAGAATGCGATCGAGATGACTGCCGCGACGAGTGCCATGGCCTACATCGGAATGCTCAGCATTCTCGAGCGGGCCGCAGAGCCCGGACGATGAGCCGGCGTCTCGTCGCGCTTCTGATATCGGTCTGGTTCGGCGGCATCGCCTTCGCGAACGCCGCCGAGCGGATTCGTGTCCTGCCGACCGAGCGTTGCGGCGAGTTCTTCTTCGTCCAGATGGAGTTTGCCGAGGACCCCGAGCGGGTCCTGTCCATGCTGCTCGACACCGGCGCCTCCCACACCGTGATCGACCCCGATCCGCTCGAGCGGGTCAGCGGCACGCGGGTCGCGATCGGCAAACGCGCGCGCTTGCCTACGCTGGCCGCGGGGGAGGTCACGTTCAGCGGGATCTCCGCGCGGGTGATGTCGCTCGATCACCTGCAGATCGTCCTCGGCAAACCGCTCGACGGCATCCTCGGGTACCCGGCGTTTCGAAAGGTCCTGCTGACGATGGACTACCCGAACGAGGAGGTTCGTGTCCGCATCGGTTCGCTCCCGTCGCCCGACGGCAAACGCATCTTCCGCACGTTCAAGGAGAAGCGGCGGCCGTTGGTCAAGCTCGATTTCGGGACCGAGAGTCGGCTGGTACTGCTTGACAGCGGCTCCTTCGGCGGGCTCCTCGTCAACGACTCCGCGAGATTGCGCACCGCGGAGGAACCGATCGCGTTCGATTCCTCGCTGCGGATCGACCGGGTGATGATCCGATCCGGGGCTCGCCTGGCCGGCGATCTCCGGTTCGGGGCCACGACGCTCATCAGCCCGACGATCGTCGTCGGCAACAGCACCGATCTCGTCGGCGCTCGTGTGCTGCGCCATTTCTCGGTGACCTACGACCAGAAGAACCGACGCGTCATGTTCGAGCGCGCCACGCAAGCCCCGATCGAGTTCCCCTCCGTACGAGAGATCGGCTGGGCCTTGCGTCCGAGGAAGCGTGGTCTCGAGGTGTTGCGAGTCTTCGACGGGCTGGGTGCCAGCAGGGCCGGCGTCCGGCCCGGAGATCTGGTGCTCGCCATCGATGGCATCGGTGTCTACGATCGAGACCTCTGCGATCACGAACCCGAGAAGCGATCCCAAGTCCAGTTGACGGTCGAACGCGCCGGCCGCCGCATCGACTTCGACGTAGCCGTCGACGTCGTCGTGCCGTAGATCGTGTCGCTTCGAGATTACGGTTGGGACGAACACTTCGCGGAGGCCTTCGGGCGCCTGCACGACGCCGCGCTCGAACCCGCGCGCGTCACCCGCGCCGCCGCCGCCATCTTCCGGGTTCGCGGCGAGACCTACCATGGCCAGGCGACCCTCGCCGGCAAGCTGCGCCACGGGGCGGCGACGTCGGCGGAGCTGCCGGCCGTCGGCGACTGGGTGGCGCTAAGGTCTCCGTCGAGCGGTGACCCACGTATCGACGCGGTCCTTCCGCGTCGCTCGATGCTGTCGCGCAACGTGGCCGGCAAGCGCACCAGCGAACAAGTCGTTGCGGCGAACGTGGATCGGGTGGTCGTCGTGATGGGCCTGGACCGCGATTTCAACCTCAGGCGGCTTGAGCGCTACCTGACCGCGATCCGGGAGAGCGGAGCGCAGCCGCTGGTGCTGCTCAACAAGACGGACCTCTGCGAGGAGACGGACGCACGGGCCGCCGAGGTTCGCGAGGTGGCGCCGGGCGTTCCGGTCTTGCTCGCCAGCTGCAAGTATGGTGACGGTGTCGATGCGGTGCGCTCCCACGTCGGCGCGGGCGAGACGGCCGTGCTCGTCGGCTCGTCGGGCGCCGGGAAGTCCACGTTGATCAACCGATTGCTCGGGGAGGTCGTCCAGCCGACGCGCGAGACGCGAGAGGACGACGATCGTGGCCGCCATACGACGACGCATCGCGAGCTGTTCCGTCTACCGGGAGGCGGCCTGCTGATCGACAGCCCGGGAATACGGGAGCTCCAGTTGTGGGGTGGGGAGTCCAGCCTACAGCAGGCTTTCGACGACATCGACGAGTTGGCCCGGGGATGCCGGTTTCGCGACTGCACTCACGGAGAGGAAACGGGGTGCGCGGTGATCGCGGCCGTCGAGTCCGGCGAGCTCGCAGTCGAGCGTCTGGAGAACTTCCGCGAGCTGCAAAAGGAGCTGCGCTACCTCGAGAAGAAGCAGAACGAGTCCGCGCAGCGCGCCGAGAAGAAGAAGTGGCGGTCGATCCGGAAGGAGTATCGCCGCTTCACCAAGAAACGGGGACGCTAGTCCGTCTTGTCGCGTGTCCGGCGATAGACCCGATAGGCGAGGAAGCCGGCCAGAAGAATGCCCGGGCCGAGGATCCGGCTCGTGAGATCCGACTTGACGAAGCTGGCGACGGCCATCGTCGTGGCCAGCACCAGGAACAACCCGGGAACCCAGGGGTACAGCGGACAGCGATAGGGCCGTTCCGCGTCCGGACGTGTGCGCCGGAACACGAACAGGCTCGCGGCGCTGCCCGCGAAGAACACCCAGTCGACGAAGACCACGGCGTCGAGGAGCTGACCGGCACCGCCGACCAAGAGCAACAGGCAGGCCCAACCGCCGAGGATTCCGATCGCCCAGGCCGGTGTCCCGAAACGTGCATGCAGGCGACCGAGGAGCGGGAAGAACAAGCCGTCCTCACCGGCGGCCTGGGCGACCCGCGGGTTGGTCAGCAGGATCGCCGCACAGATCCCGAACGTGCTGACGAGAATGCCCAGCGCCACCAGCCCGCCGCCCAGGGGACCCAGCGCGAGCTCCGCGGCGCGAACGGCGAACGCGCGATCCGAAGCGATCGCTTCCGGTGTGAGCACCTCGAGGTAGGCCAGGTTGACTCCGAGGTAACAGGCGACCACCACCAGGGTGCCGCCGAGAACCGCCCACGGCACGTCCCGTTGCGGCCGGCGCATCTCCGCGGCGATGTACGTCCCGTTCTGCCAGCCGCCGTAGCTGAAGAGCACCGGCATCATCGCGAACACGATGGCGCTCAGCCCAACGTGGCTCGGGGAAGGAACGACTGCAGCCTCGACCGGTCCTTGGGATGTCCCGGAATAGACGAGGCCGCCGATCGCCAGCGCGGCGAGCGCCGCCAGTTTGGCGACCGTGACGACATTTTGGACCGTGCTGCCCCAGCGGACACCGCGGATGTTGATTGCGGTCAGGAAGACCAACGCGACGAGCGCGATCCAGCGTTGCCCCGCGGAATCCAGGCCCGGGATGAAGTAGGTCAGGTTCGCCGCGAAGACGCCGGCGACGATCGCCGCAGCGCCCGGAGCAATCACCAGGATGATCCCCCACGCGTACAGGAACGCCGGCAGGTCGCCGAACGCCTCGCGGAGGAAGACGTACACGCCGCCGGCACGGGAGAACATCCCGCCCAGCTCGGCGTAGGTCAGCGCGCCGGTCAGGGCGATCAACCCGCCGATGAACCAGACCCACGTCATCGACGCGCGATCCTGAGTCACCGCCGCGATGTCGTTCGGCGTGAAGAACACGCCGGCGCCGATGATGCTGCCGATGACCAGCATCGTGGCGTCGAACCGCGAGAGCACGCGTCGATAACCCATCGCCGGAGTCTAACCTGCCGTTGTTGCAAAGCGCCGAGCGAAAAGGGGAGACTAGGGTGATGGGACCGCTCGCAAAGCACTGGTGTCTCGACAAACACGTCATCTATCTCAATCACGGGGCCTACGGGGCCTGCCCGATCGCGGTGCTCGAAGAGCAGCGACGGTTGCGGGACGAGATGGAACGCCAACCGGTCGCGTTCTTCGAGCAGCGCTACAACGCGCTGCTCGACGCGGCACGTGAGCGGCTGGCGGAGTTCGTCGGTGCCGATCCCGCGGGGCTCGTGCGCGTGGCCAACGCCACGACCGGCGTCAACACCGTCCTGCGCTGCCTGTCGCTGAAACCCGGGGACGAGCTGCTGGTCACCGATCACGCCTACAACGCTTGCCGCAATGCCATGAACGAGATCGCACGAACGGCACAGGCGAGGGTGATCGTGGCCGAGATCCCCTTTCCGATCGACGGGCCCGGCGCGGTCGTGGAANNTACAACGCCTGTCGCAACGCGCTGAGCGAGGTCGCGGATGCAGCGCGGGCCAGGGTGATCGTGGTCGAGATCCCGTTCCCGATCGACGCGCCCGGTACGGTCGTGGACCGCGTGCTGTCGCACGCGGGCGAGCGGACGGCCTTCGCCCTGCTCGATCACGTGACGAGTCCCACCGCCCTGGTCCTGCCGGTCGAGACGATCACGACGGAGCTGGAGTCGCGCGGGATCCCCGTGATGATCGACGGCGCGCACGCGCCGGGGATGCTGGAGCTCGATATCGAGGCGCTGGGCGCAAGCTGGTACACGGGGAACGGGCACAAATGGATCTGTGCGCCGCGCGGCGCCGGCTTTCTCTGGGCCCGTCCGGACCGCCGCGACGGCTTGAGGCCGCTCGTGGTCAGCCATGGCTTCAACCTCACGCGTGAGGGACGCAGCCGTTACCACGACATCTTCGACTGGACGGGCACCGACGATCCGACTCCGTTCCTGTCGTTCCCCGCCGCGATCGACACGATCGGGTCGATGCTCGATGGTGGCTGGCCGGAAGTGCGCCGACGCAATCGCGAGATGGTCCTGCAGGGGCGCGGCGTCTTGACCGATCGGTTGGGTCTACCCGCGCAGG
>WVWW01000209.1:24617-25064 GCA_011773795.1 Acidobacteriota bacterium | reverse complement strand
CTCCTTTGGACTCGTCCCCGTTCAACCCGTCGTCGAACAACGGGAACGTCCAACGCTGTCCTGCGTGGGTCACCGTCGCGGTGACATCGATCCGTGTGATCGGCTGGCCCCAATCGAAACGCGCGAGGATCGTCACGGGCATCGTGAGCGGCGCGCGACCCGGCATCGCCCAAGCCTCGGCCTCGATCTCGGGGTGGTCGACGTGGGCAAACCAGGAGACACGTGTGGCGGGGACCTTGGTTTCCCACTCGCCCGCGATGACCGATGGAGGAGGCATCGGCTCGGTCTTGTCGATGCGCGCGATCCAGGTACCGGCTTCGGGGTTCGGTACCACGATCGTCCGGTAGACCCCGTTCTCCGCGTCGGGCGTGAGTGCCGACGAATAGACCGTCCCCGTCGGGCTTTCGATTTCCACGGCGGTCAGCAGATTCAATACGGGTAGACAGA
>WVWW01000209.1:23799-24535 GCA_011773795.1 Acidobacteriota bacterium | reverse complement strand
TTCGCGATCGAGTGGCCCATGCGGGCAATGGAGGTCTTGATCTCGAGGGGATCGGGTTCGCCGTAGAGGGGGTCGCCGGCGTTCTCCGTTCCCGTAGCCCAGTGCTCCCCGCAAAGCGCGATACGGCGCAGCGCCATCGAGTCGGCGTTGCCGTAGGCGATCGTGTGCACGTTGATACCCAGGTCGCAGGCGGCTTTCGCGGCGTCGTAGGGGTTGATCGCGGCGTTGGGGTCGTTGTGCTTTCCATCGGAGAAGATCACGATGTCCCGGGTGGATTTGGGAACGCCGACGGCGCCGTCGATGTGACTCGTGGCCAGCGCGATGGCGTCCCCGATGTTGGTGTCGAGCTCGGCGATGGGGACGTCGAACGAGGCCAGGGCCCCCACCTTTTGTTCAAAGGGGAAGCTGAGACCGCCGTTGCCCGCGGTTGCCGCGCTCACACCGGTATTGAAGGTGTAGACCCCCGCAAATTTACCGACGGGTACCCTGTTGTAGAAGTAGATCGCCGCATCGAACGCCAGTTCGATCGCCTTCGCTTCGGGCAGGCTCTCGTCGTCGTAATTCATGCTGCCCGAGCGATCGACCAGCAGCGCGGGGTTCGAATCGGTCCCGAGTCCGTCGATGAACCAGTCGCAGCTCATCTGCGGCGGCAGCCCGATCGAGTTGATGTCGGTGTAGACCCCGTCGACATGGATGTTGTTCAGATCCGTCCGGATGATGCCGCTGTCTTCCCAGC
>WVWW01000209.1:23270-23759 GCA_011773795.1 Acidobacteriota bacterium | reverse complement strand
GTAGGTCGCTCCGGCCGGGATCCGGTAGACGTGGTTTGAGCGATCGCACCAGCGCCGCCGGTAGGGGTCGCTGCCCCGCATCAGGCAGACCTCGTCGACGACGTCGTCGGTACCCATGGACAGGGACGTCTCTGCCTTGCAGATGCGCTTGACGTGATCGTCGTTGCTGTCGTCGATCTTGTCGTCACGGTCGGAGTTCCCGCCGAGACACACGCCGCCCGGGCAGCCGTCGTCGCCTTCCTCTTTGCAATCAATGCCTTCATTGTCTCCGGTTCCGGTGCATTCCCATTTGTAGAGACACGGGCTGGACTCGTCGCACTCGGCCTGGAAATGCTGCTCGTCGCAGATCACCCCGTCGGATTCCTCGGGCGTCATCAACATGCTGTTGTCGACGTACGTGTCGGCGCAGATCCCGGTCCTGCCCCCGCGATGGTCGTTCCAGCTCACGTACTCGTCGGGCAGGTCGTAGAAGAAGTGCCCGAACTCGTG
>WVWW01000209.1:0-23193 GCA_011773795.1 Acidobacteriota bacterium | reverse complement strand
GGCATTTCTGACATTCTTCGAGCGTGCAATTCCCGCTGACGATGCAGGTTCCGCCGTCACAATCGTCGTCGCTTCCGCAACCGCGTCCGTGTCTGCCACCCATGAAGCACTCCTCGTTGCACGGCGTGCCGTCGGTGCTGCACTCCTTGGTGATCCAGTGCCAGCGGACGTCGCGTGTGTTGGCGGCCTGCATGAACCGGACGCGCTTGATCCAGTGGTTTCCCTCGGTGGTGTAGTAGAGCTCGCGGCTGAATTCCTCGAAGATGGCGCAGTAGTGGGCTTCGGCCAGCGGATCGTCGATCGGCGGCGGCAGCTGGCCGCAGTCGTCGCCGGCGTCCTCGAACGAGACGACCAGCGTGATCCCCCCGTCCTGGCCGATCTCGGCGGCTCTCGTGGGAGATNNAGTCGTCCACCGGGGGAGGTACCTGCCCGCAGTCGTCACCCGCGTCCTCGAAGGAGACCGTCAACGTGATCCCCCCGTCCTGGCCGATCTCGGCGGCTCTCGTGGGAGATGTCGCAGTCAGGGCGATCACGCAGAGTGCGAAAAGGCAGGCTCTCGAGCCGTTTCCATGCATGCCCCCCCCCTTGTTTTGCTACTTGGTTACCGCGATGGCTCCTCCGTTGTCAACGGCTCTTCTTGATTGTCGCGGCCAGCCTGTCTTTTTGCGTGGCTATTCAGGCCTTTGGCGCTGCGGGGAACCACGGTATCAAACGTGACGTCCTTCGCCGGTACGCCGCATATTCCGGATACTTTGACGCCGAGATGGACTCGGTGAACGCGGTCGAGCCGTGGAACAGGAGTGTCAACAACACGGGACCGAGCAACGCGACGTTCCACCACGAAGAACCCGCCGCAATGGTGAACAGGTAGAACGACCACCAGATGCCCTGCTCGCAAAAAAAGTTCGGGTGGCGTGAGTAACGGAAGAGTCCGGTGCTCAGGAACCCGGGACCGTCGCCGTGGCCAGCCGCTTTCTTTAGATGGAAGTTCCACTGCTGTTGATCGGCGATGGTCTCTCCGACCAGGAAGATCAGAAAGAACCCGCCGGCGATCGCGTCCCATACGTTCAGATCGGATGGCGGCAACGTCGTCATGATCCACGCGGGTAACGCGAGTAGCAATAGCAGGCCGTGCTGGAAGCCGTTGATGAACACGACGTTGAGGATCGCGAACTGCCCGGGAGTCATCCGCCGCCGCAGAACCTCCCAACGGTAATCCTCACCACCCCTTCGATACCCGCCCTTGCGCGCGAAGTTGTAGGTCAGACGCGTGCCCCAGGCGGCGACCAGAACGGCCATCAACAACAGCCGCAAGTCAAAGCGGCCCGCCGATAAGGCGAACCAAACGACATAGAGGACCGGGGTGATGGACCACAGACGGTCGACCCAGGAGTGTTCCTTTGTGAGCATCGAGATCACCTGGCATGCCACGGCGAATGTCGCGCACCCATAGATCGCGATCGTCAGGTTCGCCGGCATGTCCATCCTTCGTCCCGACCGCTCATTGCGCCGAAACCTCCGTTGGTCTGCAACGCACACCCTCCCCCACGGATCGTGTGCCCCGCCAGGATAGACTGCCCTCCCAGGAGGAGGTAAGCGATGAATACCGTGCTCAAAGCCAGCGTGGCGATCGCCGTCTTCGTGGCGCTCGTCAGTACGGCCCTGTACCTGACCGGGTTGCACGAGAACCCGCTCGTTTCCGGACCGGGATTCTTGGTCCTGGTTATCGGCGCGACCGTCGCGATCGTGTTCTGGGCGCTGAAGCAGTCGGCCGGCGAGAACGGCTACGGGCGGCAGCTCGGGAACGCAGCGCTGATCGGGCTGATCGGCGGCGTGCTGGTCTTCGCCGGCTCGATGCTGTTGCTCACCGTGTTCCCGAATTATCTCGAGGAGGTCAAGACCGCGCAGATCGCCGGGCTCGAGCAGGGGAACCTGCCGGAGGAGCGGATGGAAGCGCAGATCGCCCAGATCGAGGCGGTCACGCCGGTGCGTTCCTCGCTGCAGGGCACGGTCGGGACGTTCTTCACCTGTCTGATCGTCGGCGCGATCGTCGCGATCTTCAAGCGCAAGAAGGCTTAGAGCGGCCAGAAGCGCAGGATCACGGGTAGGCCGACCGCGACGACCAGGATCTCGAGCGGCAGCCCCATGCGCCAGTAGTCGCCGAACTTGTAGCCGCCCGGCCCCATGATGATCGTGTTGTTCTTGTGCCCGATCGGGGTCAGGAAGGCGCACGAGGCGGCCACGGCGACGGCCATCAGGAAGGGGTCGGGGCTGACTCCGAGCTGACGCGCGACGTCGACTCCGATGGGCGCCGCGATCAGCGCGGTCGCGACGTTGTTGAGCACGTCGGACAGCGTCATCGTCACGATCATCAGGGCGCCGAGCACGACGACGACCGGCAGGCCCTCACACCAGACGACGATCGTCTCCGCGATGAGCGCCGTTCCTCCGCTCGTCTCCAGGGCGCCGCCGATGGGGATCAGGCAGCCGAGCAGGACGATCACGGGCCACTCGATGGAATCGTAGAGCTGCCGGGGCGGAACGATGCGCAACAACACGTACACCGCGACGACGGCCCCGAGGGCCACGGGTAGGTAGACGAGGTCGACGCTCGCCAGGGTGACGGCAGCGGCGAAGGCCAGGACGGCGACCCACGCCTTGCTGCGCTGCAGTACCTGGATGCCCCGGTCGGCCAGGGGCAGGCAGCCGAGCCAGGCGATGACATCGGCGAGCCGTTGTGCGGGTCCGAGTAACAAGAGGATGTCCCCGGCCTCGATGCGCAGCTGCCGCACGCGCTCGCGGAACCTGCGCCCCCGGCGCGAGACCCCCAGCAGCGTCACACCGTTGCGGTAGAGCAGGCGCACGTCGAGCGCCGAACGGCCGACGATGCGGGCGCCCTCGGGGGCCACCACCTCGACGAGATCGAGCGTCTCGCCGGCGATCCCGCCGTGCTTCTCCGCACCGGCGTACTCGAGGCCCGCGGAGGCCAGGAACTGCTCGATCGCCTGCGGCGCGCCTTCCATGACGACCACGTCCCCGACGCGGATGACCCGGTCGCGAGCCGCGCCCGGCAACCGCTTGCCGTTGCGCACCAGGCCGAGCAGGTTGATGTCGTCCTCGTCCGCGATGTTCTGCAGGTCGCGAAGCCGCTGGTCGATCGCCTTCGATTTCTCCTGCACCGTGCCCTCGGCGATGTACCCGCGGAGATCCCGCAGCTCGGCCGTCGTGTCGTGCCCGCGACGCTCGACCGGGATCAGGCGCCAGCCGATCGCCGCCACGTAGGCCACGCCAGCCAGCGCGACGACCAGGCCGACCGGCGCGAAGTCGAACATCGTGTAGGCGGCTCCCAGCGCCTGCTCGCGGAAGGTCGCGATGACCACGTTCGGCGGCGTGCCGATCAGCGTCACCATGCCGCCGAGGATCGAGGCGAACGACAGCGGCATCAGGGTCAGCGCCGGGCTGCGCTTGGCCTTCGCCGCCGCCTGCAGGTCGACCGGCATGAGCAGCGCCAGCGCGGCGACGTTGTTCATGACCGCCGACAGCGCGGCGGCGATCGCCGACATGACGGCGATGTGCAGGCCCACCCGGCGCGAGGCATCCACCAGGTGACGCGCGATCACCTCGATCACGCCGGACCGGAACAGACCACGGCTGACGATGAGCACCAGCGCGATGATCACGGTGGCGGGGTGCCCGAAACCGGCAAAGACCTCGTCTTTCGGGACGACGCCGCCGAGGTAGGCGACGACCAGGGCGCCGAAGGCCACGATGTCGTAGCGGATGCGCCCCCAGAGGAGCATCGCGAAGACGGCGGCGAGAAGAACGAGCAGGAATACCTGGTCGGACGACATGGCCCCGGAGTCTACACGACGTCAGACGTAGCGCCGGTAAACCGGCTCGTACATCCCCTCGCGGACGTGGCGTTCGAGGTCGGCGGGCTCCGGCCCGCCCGCCAGATCGCGCGCGTAAGCCACGCGGGCGACCGCCGTCGCGATCGATGCGGAGACCTCGCGGATGCGCCTGAGCGGTGGGTAGACGCGTCCGAGTGCCAGATCGTGCTCGCTGGTCGCGTCCGCCAGCGCCCGGGCCGCGGCCAGGAACATCTCGTCGGTCACGCGCCGTGCCCTGCTGGCGATGACCCCCAGGCCGACACCGGGGAAGATGTAGGCGTTGTTGCCCTGTCCCGGAACGAACACGCGGTTATCGAACTCGACCGCCGGAAACGGGCTCCCGCTGGCAAACACGGCCCGTCCCGCGGTCCAGCGATAGGCCTGCGTCGCCGTGCACTCCGACTTGGACGTCGGGTTGGAAAGCGCGAAGACGATCGGTCGTTCCCGGATGGCCGCCATCGTCGAGAGGATCTCCCGCGTGAAGGTCTGCGGCCTGCCGGAGACACCGATGATCGCCGTCGGCCGGATTTCCTCGATGACGGATTTCAGGTCGGCGACCGGCTCGTGGGCCTGGGCGTAGGGCTTCTTGTGCGACTCGAGCCCGGGTCGATCGCGCACGACCAGCCCTTTCGAGTCCAAGAACCAACAGCGCGACATCGCCTCGTGGCGCCGTAGTCCTTCCTCCATCATCGCGGCGACGATCGTATCGGCAATCCCGATCCCGGCCTCCCCGGCTCCGACGAAGAGAACCTTCTGCTCGTGCAGCGGGGTCCCGGTGATCCGGGCCGCCGACAGCAGACCTGCCAGCGTGACGGCGCCCGTTCCCTGGATGTCGTCGTTGAACGTGCAGACCCGGTCGCGGTACTTCCGCAGCAGGCGGAACGCGTTGACGTTGGCGAAATCCTCGAACTGCAGGACGGCGTGCGGGAAGACCTCCTGCACGGCCGTCACGAACTCATCGATGAACTCGTCGTACTCCTCGCCGCGAAGTCGCGGTTGGGAGATCCCGAGGTACAGCGGATCCTCGATCAGATCGGTGTTTTCCGTGCCCACGTCGAGTGTGATCGGCAAGCACTGCGTCGGAGGGACCCCCGCGCATGCCGTGTACAGGGAGAGCTTCCCGATCGGGATGCCCATCCCGTTGGCGCCGAGGTCGCCGAGACCGAGGATGCGCTCGCCGTCGGTGACGACGATGACTCCGACTTCCGGTGCGGGCCAGTTTCGCAGCACCTGCCGGATGCGTCCTCGGTCCCACTTCGAGATGAACATGCCGCGGGCACGACGAAAGATGTGCCCGTACGACTGACACGCCTTGCCTACGGTCGGGGTGTAGACGATCGGCATCATCTCTTCCATGTTGTCCATCAGCACGCGGAAGTAGAGCGTCTCGTTGCGGTCGTGCAGCGCCGTCAGGTAGACGAATTTCTCCATGTCGTTCGGCTTGGAGTGGTAGTTCTCCATCACGCGCCGGACCTGCTCGCCCTGCGTGCACACGCGGGGCGGCAACAGACCGTGGATCCCCAGCGCCTCGCGCTCGGCCTCGGTGAAGGCCGTCCCCTTGTTCAGCGTCGGGTCGTGGAGCAGCTCCTCGCCCCGCAGGTTGATCTTCATGTCTTTCGTCGCATTCATCGTCATCGGTGCACCGTTTTGCCCACCGGGTCGGCCACGGCGGACTCGGACGCCGCGACCCCGGCGTGGCCTCAACCTCTTACTCCCACGATTGACTTAATAAGGATGCGGGGCAAGGCGTCGATGTACGTACGAGGTGTAAGGGTTTTCCGAAGAGGCTCGGAAGTAGAGCGGTGGCGGGCCCTCAAGTGCGATCGGAGAGGTGCTCCATCAACTTCCGGAAACGCGGATGGTCGCGCAAGGGGTCCAGATCGGAGTCGTGCTCGATCCACCTGCGGTGCCCGAAGCCGCCGACCACAGCCCTGCCCAGATAATCGATCGCCGTATCGAGCTCTCCGGCCTGGGCAAAGGTGCACGCAGCGTTGAAAAGGACCGTCGGCTCCTCGGGCTCCATCTCGATGGCCTGGCGCACCAGGCTCAGCCCGCGCTCCCGGTCCCCGGCCTGGACCCAGCGACCCGACGCAAGGTACAGGGCCCGCACGTCGTCCGGGTTGAGCTGGAGGTGGCGCTCGACGATCTCGAGACCCCGCTGTGCCGCACGCTCGCTCTTGTCCTCTTGCCCCAGGGCGAGGTAGACCTGCGGGAGCAGCAGCGCGGCCTGGTAGTCCTCGGGACGCACCTCGATGGCGCGCTCGAACAGTCGTGCGGCTTTCTCCAGGCGTCCGCGAGAGAGGCAGTCGCGCGCGAAGAAATAGCACGCCTCGAACAGACGCGGGTTCAGACGCAGCGCCGTCTCGAAATGCACCTCCGCGGCATCGGCGCAATCCTCGCGCCAGGTGAGTGCCAGACCGAGGGAGGCATGCGCCTCGGCGAGATCGGGGCTCAGCTCGACGGCGCGACGACTCGCGGTTTCGGCGCCGCGGATGAACTCCTCGCGCTGCTCGTACCACAGGTAGAGGAAGGCGTAGCAATCGGCCAGGCCGCAGTGGGCGAGGGCGTAGTCGGGATCGATCTCGATGGCGCGCTCGAACATCTCGCGGCTGAACTCGAGGTTTCGCCGGGTCAACTTGTAGAAGAAACGCCGGCCCCGCAGGTAGTGCTCGTAGGCCTCGAGCTCCCTGGCCTTGGGCTTGCTCAGAGCCTTGCGCTCCGTCGGTGTCAGGGCGATCTTCAGGGCCTCGACGACGCTGTGAGCGATCTGGTCCTGTATCTCGAAGATGTCCTGCATTTCACGGTCGTAGCGTTCCGACCAGAGCTGATAGCCGTCCGAAGCGTTCACCAGCTGGACCGTGACCCGGACCCTGCTGCCGGCCTTGCGTACACTGCCCTCGAGCAGCGTCGTCACGCCGAGCTGGAGCGCGATCTCGCGGCTGTCGATCCCCTGCCCGCTGAAACGGAAGGTCGACCCGCGCGAGGCGACCCGCAGTCCCTCGATGCTCGTCAAGGCGGTGAGGATTTCCTCGGCGATGCCCTCGCAGAAGTAGTCCTGGTCTTTGTCCGGGCTCATGTCGGCGAAGGGCAGCACGGCGATGGAACGCACCGACTTCCCGCTGCGGGCCTCGTTGCGGATCTCGTTCAGCTGGTTGAGGACGTCACGTGCGGTCTGCACTCGCCGGTCGGGGTGCTTGGCCAGACAGCGTTGGACCAGCCGGGCCAACGGCTCCGGGACATCGGAACAGGTCTCGTGGGTCAGCGGGGCCTCGTCCCGCAGGATCGCGGAAATCAGATCGGCCGGCCGGTCGGCGTTGAACGGCACCTGGCCGACCAGCATCTCGTGGAGCACGACGCCGACCGCGAAGATGTCGGCGCGAGCGTCGATCGGCTCGCCGCGCAACTGCTCGGGTGCCATGTACTGCATCGTTCCCTGGATGCGCGTTTCCAAAGTGATCGTCGGCGAGTCTTCGGGCAGCGTGACTTTTTCCGACTTCGGCAACAGCCGGGCCAGACCGAAGTCCATGATCTTCATCTGGCCGTCTTGGCTGACGATAACGTTGGCCGGCTTGAGATCGCCGTGCAGGATCCCGCGCTCGTGGGCCGCGACGACCGCGCGCAGCAACAACCCCGCCATGTTGTAGAAGGTCCCCAGGGACAGACCGCCTTCCGGGATGATCCGGTCGAGAGATCTTCCTTCGACCAGCTCCATCACCAGCAGTGCGATGTCGTCGACCTCCTCCACCGCGTGGATCGTGACGATGTTGGGATGATTGAGGGCGGCGACCGCGCGGGCCTCCCGCCGCAGACGGGCCATGCGTTCGGGACCGTCGTCAAGGTCGTCGCGCAGGATCTTGAGCGCCACGGGGCGGTCGAGGCGGTGGTCCAGGGCTTTCCAGACCACACCCATCCCACCCTCGCCGACCTTTTCGATCAGCCGGTAGTGCAGTAGCTCTTGCCCCGCCTCCGGTCTCACGAAGCCTCCCCGCTGGATGCAACCATTCTAGAGAGCCGGGTTGCCGTGATCCACCACGGAGGCGAAGCAAAACAAGAGGCGGAGGACCGGCTATTGCAGGCCCTTGATGTACTCGGCCAGCGCCTCGGCGTCCTCTCGGGTGACCAGGCCCTCGTAGCTGGGCATGGCCGCATCGGCGTAACCGGCGACGCGCTTGGCCTCCGGTTGGAGGATGGATTCAACCAGGTAGGCATCGTCGATCGGAACGACGCTACCGTCGTCCAGCTCGACGGTCGTGCCGTAGATCCCAAGCAGGCTCGGACCGATGATCCGCTCCCCGTCCAGCGAGTGACAGGCATAACACCCGTTCGCCTGAAACAGCTCCGCTCCGACGCCGGCGTCGGGGACCTGGGTTCCCAACGAACCAGCCGTCGTCGAGAGAGCACCCGAGCCGCTTCCGCCGGCAACGAATTCCGTTTCGGGGTATTCCCAGCCGTCGAAGCCCCAGATGAGGATCACGAGCACGGCAGCGGCAATCAGGAGCCGTTCACGCGGCCCGAGTGAGCGGTCGGCCGTCTCCTGCGGCCTCGCCGTGTCAAGCCAGCGGGGCAGGCGGTCGATGCGTGTTTGCTGGGCCATCCAGATACAGCTGCCTCCGATCATTCCCGGGGTTCTCATCGGTCGCTCCGTGTCAGGTGAGATTCGTTGATAAGGGGATTCGGCGGGCGGTTGCCCGTGGATTCAGACGACCCGTTCGTTCACCATGAACCGGCCGCGTTTTTCTGAAACCGTTGCCGGCCGGCAACCGAAGAGAATGGAGAGTGGTAAGGAGGGTTGGAAACAGCCAGCGGAGAGGCGTCAGTTTGACCGTAGGTCCCGCTGGGACCTCGCTGCCCGCTCCACACTCGTCCCCCTCTTGTGGAGCGGGCAGCTGTTTGCCTGGTGACGGGGAAGCGCCTCGGAGGTGCGGAGTTGCAGGATCAGATTTTCACCGCGGAGCAGGTCGTCCCACTCCCACGAGAGACCGTCTTCGGCTTCTTCTCGGAACCGCGCAACCTGGAGGCGATCACCCCACCGTGGCTGGCGTTCAGGATCGTCGACCAGTCGACCGCCGGAATGGAACGGGGCACCGAGCTGACCTACCGGCTGCGTATCCACGGCATCCCGGTGACCTGGCGGTCGAGGATCGACGAGTGGACACCCAACGAGCGCTTCGTCGACATCCAGCTCAAAGGACCCTACGCCAAGTGGCATCACACCCATAGTTTTCACGATCGCGGGGGTGCTACGCTGATCCGTGACCGCGTGCTTTACCGGCTGCCGCTGGGTTGGCTGGGCCACTGGGTGGGCGGTCGGTTCGTCGCCTCGGACGTGGAGAAGATCTTCGCCTATCGTGCTGCCAGGACCGACGAGCTGCTGCGGTGACGGCGCTGCTGTCACTCTGGCTCCCCGGCTTTGCCGCCGCTGTCGGTCTGCTTCTCCTCGTGTGGCCGATCAGCCTCTGGCGGCGGGACGCGAGCATCGTCGACATCTTTTGGGGCCCGGGTTTTGCTCTGGCGGCTTTCGTCTATGCCCTACTCTCCGACGGCTGGACTCCCCGCGAGACTCTCGTGCTCGCGTTGGTTTCCGTCTGGGGGCTGCGCCTCGCGGCTCACATCCTGGCGCGCAGCCTCGGCAAAGACGAAGACTACCGCTACCGGGAGATGCGTTCGAAGCACGATCGCCGCTTCTGGTGGGTCAGCTTGTTCACCGTGTTCTTGTTTCAGGGCCTGCTGATTACGTTGATCTCCGCCCCTCTGCTGCAGGCGATCCGCTCTCCGAGTCCGGCCGGCTGGACCGGTTTTGACCTCGCCGCTGCTGCCCTGTTCGCGTTCGGCTTCCTGTTCGAGGCCGTGGGTGATCTGCAATTGAGCCGCTTCCGCGCGGATCCCTCGAATCGCGGCAAGGTTCTGCGGCACGGCTTGTGGCGTTATACCCGGCATCCGAATTACTTCGGCGATGCCGTCGTCTGGTGGAGTTTCTTCTTCTTTGCCCTCGCGACACCCGGCTCCGTCTGGACCATTTACAGTCCGGTTTTGATGACTTTCCTGTTGCTCAAGATTTCGGGTGTCGGATTGCTCGAAAAGAAGCTGCATCGTACCCGGTCCGAGTACGTGGATTACGTCGAGACGACGAATGCGTTTGTTCCCTGGTTTCCAAAGTCCGGGACTCGCGGTTCGTGGGGAGCGTGACGTGAAGGGCGCGTCCGGCACCGGACCGGTCATCGCACTGGCGGGAGGGAGCGGGTATGTCGGCGGACGCCTGCTGAAAGCGCTCGAAGCCGACGGCTACCGTGTACGGTGTCTGGCCAGGCGCCCCGATTTCCTGGCGAGCCGGGCCGGGAGCTTGACGACCGTTCTCCGCGGCGATTGTCTTGACGCCCCCACGTTGAAACCACTACTTCAGGGTGCCGAACAAGCCTTTTACCTGGTTCACTCGCTGGGATCGAAACAGGACTTCGAGCGACAAGATCGCGAAGCGGCGGTGAACTTCGGACGTGCCGCGAAGGAGGCGGGAGTCCGCCGGGTCATCTATCTCGGCGGGTTGGGCGATTCCGAGGAGCGACTTTCGAGCCATCTCCAGAGCCGCCAAGAAACCGGCGAGTTCCTACGATCGAGCGGTGTGCCCGTCGTTGAGTTCCGGGCATCGATCATCCTCGGGTCGGGAAGTCTGTCCTTCGAATTGATACGGGCTCTGGTCGAGCGGCTTCCGGTGATGATCTGTCCCAGGTGGGTCCAGATGAAGGCGCAACCGATCCACATTCAAGACGTGATCAGCTACTTGACCGCTTCGTTGACCTTGGACGACAACGGCTCCCGCGTGTTTGAAATCGGAGGGGCGGATCAAGTCTCGTATGCGGAGATCATGGGCGAGTACGCGCGGCAGCGCGGCCTGCGTCGCTGGATGCTTCCGGTCCCGGTGCTCACACCGCGCCTCTCGAGCCTGTGGCTCGGCCTGACCACGCCGGTTTACGCCCGGGTCGGGCGCAAGCTGGTGGAGAGCATCCGGCACGCCACGGTGGTCCGTCGGGATGATGCGCGGCGCTTTTTCGACGTGACTCCGGTGGGCATGGCCGAGGCGATTCGACGAGCGATCAGGAATGAAGACCAGGCGTTCGCCGCGACCCGCTGGTCGGACGCCGTCTCCGCAGGTGGCAACCCCCGCTCGTGGGGTGGCGTCAGGTTCGGGACGCGCCTCGTCGACGTGCGTTCCGTCGCCGTGCCTGCGGCTCCCACGGAAGCGTTCACTCCGATTCGCCGCATCGGCGGCGCGAACGGTTGGTACTACGCCAATCTGCTGTGGAAGCTCCGCGGCTGGATCGACCTGCTTGCTGGTGGCGTGGGCTTGCGCCGTGGCCGGCGAGACCCGGAACATCCGATCGTCGGTGACGCGCTCGACTTCTGGCGCGTCGAGGCCTACGAGCCCGACCGCCGGCTGCGTCTCGCGGCCGAAATGAAACTTCCGGGGCGCGCCTGGCTCGAGTTCGAGGTTCGTCCCGGCGAGGACGGAGCGGTCATCCACCAGAGCGCCGAGTTCGATCCCCTGGGCCTCGCCGGATTGGCCTACTGGTACGGGATCTACCCGCTGCACAGCAGGGTCTTCGCGGGAATGCTCCGGGGGATCGCCCGGCGTGCGAGCGCTTCGCCGCTCGATTCCTGATGAGGCGGTTGCCGACCAAGCCGGGGCAGGAGTCGGTCTGGGACTATCCCAGACCTCCTCGCCTCGAACCCGAGCCCGGCCGAATACGCATCGTCTTCAATGGCGAGGTGATCGCGGACACCGCGAGGGCATACCGTGTGCTCGAGACCAGCCACCCTCCCGTCTACTACATTCCGCCGCAGGATGTTCGGC
This sequence comes from Acidobacteriota bacterium, assembly GCA_011773795.1. GTDB lineage: Bacteria > Acidobacteriota > Polarisedimenticolia > Polarisedimenticolales > Polarisedimenticolaceae > WVWW01. The sequence continues at coordinate 11,457 of WVWW01000209.1, read as the reverse complement.
GGGAGCTCCTCGGACCCTCGCGTCGACGCTCGTTCTGCGAATGGAAGGGCCGGGCCTCGTTCGTGACGTTACGGTTAGGATCGCGCGCGGTCGAGGATGCCGGGTGGTTCTATCCGGAACCGACCCCGGCGTTCGAGCGGATCCGCGGCTACCTCGCTTTCTACGCGGGCCCGATGGACTCTTGCAGGGTCGGGGACGAGGAGGCCATGCCACAGCCCGGCGGATTCTACGGTGGCTGGATCACGTCGAACATCGTAGGACCGTTCAAGGGAGATCCGGGCACCGAGGGCTGGTAAAAGCCTGATAGGCTGACGGGATGCGCAGGCTTCTGGAGGACTTCGATCACGTTTTCGACCTGGAACACCGGTTCCNNGGCAGGAAGGGCAACGGCACCAGCTCTATTCGGAGTCCGGTCGTTTCGTCAGTTTCTTCTATCGCCCGCACCTTTTCCCGGGGATGGAACCGAAACTGCGCCTCGCGCACGAGTTGCAGTTCAGGCTTCTTCCACAGAGCCTGCCGGCCGAAGCTCCCGTGTCGATCTCGGCGGTCCTCGAATCCTACTGTCACTTGAGCGGTGATCTTTTCGGATGGGAGGTGCTGCGCAGCGGCAGATTCCTGATCTGGATTGCCGATATGGCCGGTCACGGGATCCGTGCCGGCCTGGCCTCTGCCGTCCTTCACGTCTTGATCGCGGACCTGAGACAGCGGGACAGACTCGGTCCGATGATGTCCGAACTGAATCGGATGCTTCACGATTGCCTGCGGCCCGGGCACGACTCGCTGTACGCGACCTTGTTCGTGATGACGTTGGACCAGGGAGGCGAGGCAGCCTACTGCTCGGCGGGCCACCCACCCGTCCTGGTGCGCCGTGCCGGCGGTTCGATGGAGGAGCTCGAGTCGACCGAGTGTCCGGTAGGCCTCTTCCCGGAAACGGAGTACAGCAGTCGGCGTTTCAGGCTCGAACGCGGCTCCCGACTCTTGCTTTACACGGACGGCGTCATCGAGTCCAAGGGCCGGCACAACGAGTTGTTCGGTCTACAGCGGCTGCGCCGCGTGTTCGAGCGTGTGGAGTCGGGACCGCGTGAGTTGACGGACACGATTTATCGAGAAATCGTCGGCTGGCAGAACATCGACAAGCTGGATGATGACCTGACGTTTCTCGCGGTCCAGCTGTGACGCGTCGGCTTTAACCGATGCCGAGCCAGCGACCGATCCCGTAAGCCGCCGAGGTCACCGTCGCCGACAGCAACGTTCCCCAAGCCAGATCCACGACGACGACCTTGACCGGGAAGTCCCGGAACAGCGCCAGACAGGTCAAGTCGAAGGTCGCATACGCCATGAAACCCAGAAAGGCTCCCAGCGCCGCGGCTCGCGCCAAAGACCCGCTTGACAGGCCGGGAAGCACTGCGAAGACAAGCAAGCCGACGATGTAGATGACGTAGAACAAGATCGCCGCACCCCACCGGACCCTGGGGGCGAGGAACGCCCCCAGGTGTCGTTCGTAGAACTGTGCGGCGACGACGCCGATCCACACAAGATCGATCGCGAAGAACACAACGGCAGTGAGCAAAAAAAGTTTGATGAATTGAACTGGGCTCATCGGCGCTCCCGGGTCGGCGATCAGTTGGTTATCGTACTCGAGTTGCCTTTCATCGCCTTGAGCCAAGACAGGGCGTCGATGACGGTCGACAGAAGCTCCGTCGCCAGGCGTTGTCGACCGAGCAGCGTGTCCTCCTCGAGGAGCAGTTGACGCAGGGACGCCTCGACAGGCAGGCCCGCGCTGGTGGTGTTCACCGCGAGCTCGAATGGAAGGTCTTGATGGCGGATGAGTGGCTCGTTGCCGCGTAACATGCCCCTGAGTATTCCATAGGAAGCCAGGAGCTCGAGCCGCGCCTGCTCGATGATTTCTCGATCGCCCGTGCCGGTTCTTTCGGGCTTCGGAACGACCCGCGCCTGGGCGTAAGGCTTTTCCGAGAATCGCGGCTCGAGCGACACGCGACACATGCCCGCGAGTTGGATCTCGAAACTCCCATCCTCGAGCGGCCGGGATGCTTTGACTCTGCCGACGGTTCCGAGGCGTTGGAAGCCGTCGCCGGCCTTCAGCGCGATCACGATCAGACCCGTCGCCTGCTGCACGTCCAGGAGCATCGCCCGGTAGCGTGGTTCGAAGATGCGGATCGGTAAGAGGGTTCGGGGGAAAAGGACCGTGTTCTCCAGCGGCAATACCGGGAGGACGGAGGTCATCCGTCGGGCGGTCGGGGTCGGCTGGAGCGAGGTTGCCATGATCCCCGGGTTGTTCGTCCGGGGAACGGCATCGGATTCAGCCGTCAGCCCTGAATCCGGATGCAGCCCCCGCGCGAAATACCGGGTGAAACCCGAGGAGATTCAGGTTGGGCAAACCGGTTCATGTGGTCTTCGGCGCGAGCGGTGGGATCGGGAGTGCCACCGTTCGGGAACTGGCGGCGGCGGGTTGCGAGGTCGTTCTGGCCGCTCGAGGCCGCGCTCGCCTGGATGCGCTCGCGCGGTCCAGCGGCGGAACGGCCGTCGAACTCGACGCCCGCGACGCGACGGCGGTGAGCGAGGCTCTCGAGGACGTGTCGTCGCGACATGGGCGAGTCGACGGCGTCGCTCACTGTGTGGGTTCCTTGCTCCTGAAGCCGGCCCACTTGACGACTCCGGAAGAGTGGGCCGAGACGATCGAGGTCAATCTCGGGACGGCGTTCAACGTCGTGAGGGCTGCGGGGCGGTCGATGCGCGAGGGCGGGTCCGTCGTGCTCGTTTCATCCGCCGCAGCGCGACACGGGTTCGCGAACCACGAAGCGATCGCCGCCGCGAAGGCGGGTGTGATCGGGCTTGCCCTCTCCGCCGCGGCCAGTTACGCCGCGCGCGGTCTGCGGTTCAACGCCGTCGCTCCGGGACTGGTGCGGACGCCGATGACGTCGCGGATCACCGGGAGGGCCGGCGCAGAAAAGTCGTCGACGGATCTGCATGCGTTGGGTCGGCTGGGAGAGCCGGAGGACGTCGCCGGGATGATCGCGTGGCTCCTCGATCCGCGACAGACGTGGGTCACGGGCCAAGTCTTCGGAGTCGACGGGGGTTTGGCGACGGTTCGAAGTCGCCGGGCATAGCGGGGTTTAACGCGCTTGTTTGCGCCGCGTCACGTCAGCCACAGAACCAGGAGCAACGCACGAAGGGTCCAAGCGATGGTACGGATCCAGTTTGTCGCGACGAGCCTGCGGTGCGTCGCGGTGAGGAAAACCCGTTCCAGTCTCCGGTGGGCCGGAATCTGGAGCAACAGGGTCGAGACCCAGATCACGGCGACCAGGAGGAGGCCCAGCCATGCCTGCCAAGCGGGAATGAAGTCGGGAGGGCCGAGCGAGATCATGACGGCGGTGACGGCTTCGACGATCATCGGCGCGGCCACGACCCAGCTCGTCCGACGCACGTGCTCGCCGTGGTAGCCGGCAAATGTGTCCTCGCCGACCCGCTTCAGCAACGGATAGTGAACGATCTGGACGAACCAGATCAGGCCGGTCAGGCTGAGCGTTGACGCGAGGTGGATAATGAAAAGGGTGGGGAGTTGTGCGAGGTTCATGACATCAACCAGCGGTGGAGGACAGCTGTGGAGGGCTTCGTCGCGGCTGCCCCGCTGGATTCGTAGGGAGATGAATCCACCGCGCCCGGAGCCCCGAAAGTCTTGCTGGAGGTCGAGCTTCAGTCGGCGAGGAGGTGCGTCTTGAACAGCGTCCCCGCGAATCGGATCCGCCCGCTGAATTCGAACCCCGTCCGCCGCGACGGGGGGTTCGTGCTTTATTGGATGGTGGCCAGCCGCCGGACGCGGTCCAATTTCGCCTTGCAGCGCGCGGTCGAGCTGGCACGTGAGACGTGCCGCCCGCTGGTCGTACTCGAGGCCCTGCGATGCGACTATCCGTGGGCCAGCGACCGGTTCCACGCGTTCGTGCTCGACGGTATGGCGGACAATGAGGAGCGATTTCGCCGAGTCGGCATCCCTTACCTGGCGTATGTCGAGCCCCGTGTCGGCGCGGGGAAAGGGTTGCTCGCGGCCCTCGCGAAAGACGCCTGCGCGGTCGTGACGGATGATTACCCCGCGTTCATGCTCCCGCAAGTGGTGGCCGCGGGGGCCCGTCAAGTCCGCGTTCGGATGGAGGCCGTCGATTCCAACGGATTGATGCCGATGAGCCTGGCGGACCGCGTGTTCCCGACCGCCTACGCTTTTCGTCGCTTCCTGCAAAAGGAGCTGCGCGACGAGTTACTCGTGTTCCCGAAGAGCAACCCGCTGGCGCGTCTCGATCTTCCCACCCTGGAACGGTTACCCGAGAAATTGGCGGATCGTTGGCCGACGGCGACTTCGAGCGAACTGCGCGACCCGCGGGCGCTGCTCCAGACGCTTCCGGTGGATCATGCGGTCGGGTCCACGGCGAATCGCGGTGGGTCGGCCGCGGCGGGCAGGCGACTGCGGGGGTTTCTGGATCGTCTGGATCGCTACGCGGAGGATCGGAATCTCCTCGACGAGCCGATCACGAGCGGCCTTTCCCCTTACATCCATTTCGGTCACGTATCGGCCCATGAGGTCTGTCGCGCCGTCTTGAAACGGGAGCACTGGACGCCCGACCGTTTGAGCGACACCGCATCGGGGAGCCGACAGGGCTGGTGGGGCGTCGGCGCGTCGGCCGAGGCGTTCCTGGATCAGCTCGTGACCTGGCGCGAGCTCGGCTTCAACATGTGCCGCCTCCGGTCCGACCATGATCGTTACGCCTCGCTGCCGGACTGGGCGCGCCAGACCTTGCAGGATCACGCGGGAGATCGACGTGATCACGTGTACTCGCTCGAGCAGTTCGAGTCCGCGGACACCCACGACGACGTTTGGAACGCGGCACAGAGACAACTGCGGCGCGATGGAACGATACATAACTATCTCCGAATGCTGTGGGGTAAGAAGATTCTTGACTGGTCCGAGAGTCCCCAGACGGCGCTCGACATCATGATCGAGTTGAACAACAGGTACGCCCTCGACGGGCGCGACCCCAACTCGTACAGCGGGATCTTCTGGACCCTCGGGCGTTACGACCGTCCGTGGGGCCCGGAGCGTCCGGTCTTCGGGAAGGTGCGGTACATGAGCTCGAAGAACACACGGCGCAAGTTGAACGTCACTCGCTATCTCGAGCGTTACGGATCCGATCGATGCATCGGCTGATCCCTTTGTTCGTGGCGGTCGGCGTCTGCATGCTCGTCGGGGTTTCCGGATCGGTCGTCACGGCGAGCTCGGTCAGGGAGTGGTACCCCGGCCTCGCGAAGCCGTCATGGACGCCGCCCGCGTTCCTGTTCGGACCCGTGTGGTCTGCGCTGTACGTGATGATGGGAGCCTCCGCATGGCTGGTGTGGCTTGCGGAGGACAGCGCCGGACGAACGCGGGCCCTGGTGCTGTTCGGTCTGCAGCTCGTGCTCAACGCCCTGTGGTCCTTGATCTTCTTCGGTCTTCGCAGTCCAGGTTGGGCGTTCGTCGAGATCGTCGCACTTTGGGTAGCGATCGTCGCGACGATGGGGGCCTTCCTGAAGATTCGCCCGATCGCCTCCGCGCTGCTGGTCCCCTACGTGCTCTGGGTATCGTTTGCCGCTGCGTTGAATTGGACGATCTGGAGCCTCAACCGTTGAGCAGCGGAACGTAGCCCCGTTCCTGGTACCATTCGCCGGGTAGGAGCACGGAGGAGGTCGAGATGCGTCCACGATTCCTGGTCACGATTCTTGTTGCGTTTCTCGCGGTCAACCCGTTCGGGGCGGCCAAGGAGGAGGACCCTTATCTCTGGCTCGAGGAGGTCGAGGGAGACAAGGCACTCACCTGGGCCAAGGAACTGAGCGCGGCGACCGCCGCCGAGTTCGAGGCGGTCCCCGAGTTCGAGGAGCTCCACGACCAGCTGCTCAAGATCTTCACATCGCGCGATCGGATCCCGCGTGCGGGAATCCGCGGTGCTTGGGTCTACAACTACTGGCAGGACGAGGACCACGTACGGGGAATCTGGCGCCGCACGTTCCTCGATGAGTACGTCAAGGAATCCCCCTCCTGGGAGATCGTGCTCGACCTCGACGAACTCGCCGAGGCCGAGGGCGAGAACTGGGTCTGGAAGGGCTCGAGCTGTCTGCCTCCCGGATACCGCCTGTGCATGGTGACCCTCTCGCGCGGCGGGGGCGATGCGTCGGTGCGGCGCGAGTTCGATACGGTGTCCAAGAAGTTCGTCGAGGGCGGCTTCTACGTCCCGGAATCCAAGGCGCGTGTCAGCTGGAAAGACGAGAACACCCTCTGGATCGGGACCGACTTCGGTGCAGGCACGCTGACGAAATCCGGCTACCCGCGTTTCTCCAAGGAGTGGGAACGAGGCCTGCCGCTGGAGGCTGCGACGACCGTCTTCGAGGGTTCCGTCGAGGACGTGTCGGTCAGCACGTTCAGCATGCACACCCCCGAGGGGCGCTACGACATCGTTCGGAAGACGCCGGAGTTCTTCCGCGGGACGAGCTACATGCGGCTCGGCGAGCGGTTGGTCAAGATCGACGTCCCCGATGACGCCAGCATGCAGGGCGTGTTCAAGGACCGGATGCTGATCGCCTTGCGCTCGGACTGGACCGTCGGCGGCAAGACCTATCCCGGCGATGCGTTGCTGGCGATCGACGTCGACGATTTCCTCGCCGGCGGCCGGGACTTCGACGTGCTCTTCGAGCCCGAGGAGCGCGTCTCCCTGGGCGGCGTGAGCAGCACGCTCAACCACCTGCTGCTCACGACGCTGGACAACGTGCGCGGGCGCCTCTACCGCTTGACCCCGGGCGAGGACGGCTGGAAGAAAGAAGAGATCTCCCTGCCCGGACTGGGCACCATCGGACTCGGCAGCACCAGCGACGTCGACGACAGCTTTTTCTTCACCTACACCGACTTCCTGACCCCCTCGAGCCTCTACTTCGTGCGCGACGGCGGAGAGCCGCAACAGATCAAGACCTCGCCGTCGTGGTTCGACCCGGAGGGGATGTCGGTCGAGCAGTTCGAGGCGCCGTCGGTCGACGGCGTCATGATCCCCTACTTCGTCTTCAAGCCGAAGGGGTTCGAAGCCAACGGGGCCAACCCCACGCTGCTGTACGGCTACGGCGGATTCGAGGTCTCGCAGGTGCCGCGCTACTCCGGCTCGACCGGATCCGCGTGGGTCTCCCGCGGCGGCGTCTACGTCCTGGCGAATATCCGCGGCGGCGGTGAGTTCGGACCCGAGTGGCACCGCGCCGCGATGCAGGAGAACCACCAGACGAACTTCGACGACTTCGCCGCGGTCGCCGAGGACCTGATCAAGCGCAACATCACGTCACCCGATCATCTCGGCATCATGGGGGGCTCCCAGGGGGGCCTGCTGGTCGGCGGTACCTTCACGCAGCGGCCGGAGCTGTTCAAGGCGGTGGTCTGCCTGGTTCCGCTGCTCGACATGAAGCGCTACAACAAGCTGCTCGCCGGCAACAGCTGGATGGCCGAGTACGGCAACCCCGACACCGACGACTGGGACTACATCAAGAAATGGTCGCCGTACCACAACCTGGACAAGAAGAAGGACTACCCCAAGGTGTTCTTCGCCACCTCCACGCGGGACGACCGCGTCCATCCGGGCCACGCGCGCAAGATGGTCAAGCGCATGCTCGACATGGGCAAGGACGTCTACTATTACGAAAACACCGAGGGCGGCCATGCGGCCGCGGCCAATCTCAACCAGCGAGCCTACATGTCGGCGTTGAATTACGCCTACCTGTGGATGATGTTGCAATAGTCGTCGACTTTTTGTGAATCCATCCGGTTCCTCCCGGCGAAGACCTAGGTGACCCCATCGTGGGGCGAGACATTCGGCAGAATCATTTCCTCGGAGGATCGGAAAGATGAAGAAGAACGTTCTCAAACATGCGGTCGCGGGAGCGCTGGCCGTCCTTGTCATTTCCGCGGGCAGCCTGGTTTCGGCCGGAAGTTGCGGAAACCAGCACGACATCGTGGACACGGCCGTCGAGGCCGGATCTTTCAACACCCTGGTCGCCGCCGTGAAGGCCGCCGGCCTGGTCGACGCGCTCAAGGGCGAGGGGCCGTTCACCGTTTTCGCACCTTCGGATGAAGCTTTCGCGAAGTTGCCGGAGGGCACGGTCGAGTCGCTTCTGAAGCCGGAGAATCGGGACAAGCTGACGGCAATCCTGACCTACCACGTGGTGCCGGGGAAGATCCTCAGCTCCGACGTCAAGCCGGGCCGTGTCGAGACGTTGCAGGGGAGCAAGCTCGTGGTTTCGAGCGAGAAGGGCGCGCTCATGGTCGACCAGGCGAAGATCGTCGCCACCGACGTGACGGCCACGAACGGCGTGATCCACGTCATCGACGAAGTGATCATCCCGGGTAGCTGATCTGTCCGCAGACTGTTGTTGCTAGGCCGATGCTGCCCGCTCCACCGTCCCCCGCGATGTGGAGCGGGCAGTTTTTTAGTAGACTCCCCGGAACCGTCGAGATAGGGACCGAGAGAGGGAGTTGGCCGAGAACGATTCACTTCTGGCCCGGGTTGCCGCGGGTGACGAGAGCGCGATGGGGGCGTGCCTGGATCGGTACGCCAATCTGGTTTGGTCGCTGGCTCGTCGATTCACGTCCAGCGGTGCCGAGGCGGAGGACGCGGTACAGGAGATCTTCATCGATCTCTGGTCCAGCGCCGATCGCTATGACAGTTCCAAGGCGTCCGAGACCACGTTCATCGCGATGATCGCCCGGCGCCGGTTGATCGACCGTCTGCGTAAGACGAAGCGGGAACCGGGGATGGAGGAGATCGAGGCTGCCGCCGATCTCGATACACCCGGACCCGCGAAGGCGACGGAAATCAAGGACGAGGCGGAACGCGCGAAGCGGCTCATCCGCACGCTCAAGCCCGAACAGCAACGGATCATCGAGCTCGCCGTGTATCACGGGCACACCCATCAGAGCATCGCCGATGCGTTAGGACTCCCGCTGGGCACGGTCAAGACCCATCTGCGACGGGGACTGCTCAGGATTCGCGAGGCCATGCAGGCATCCGGCGCCGCACCAGGTGGGGAGGCGTTGTCATGAGTGCTCAGGAGCGCCTCCTCGACCTGCTCGCGTCCCGCGCGACCGAGGGGTTGTCGGAAGAAGACGCCATGGAACTCGACGGAACGCTGCACCAGCTCACCGGTCTGAGCGAGGACGACCTGGAACTTGCCGCCGCCGCCGCGGATCTCGCGTTCGTCTCGGATGCGGCCGACGTCGAGCCGATGCCGGATCATCTGAAGCATCGAATCATGGCGCAGGCGCGCGACCATCTTGAGTCGAGGACTGCGACCGTCACACCGTTCCCGCAGCCGCTGAAAGAGAGAACGGAGCCGGGCTTTCCCGCGGGTCGCTATCTCGGCTGGTACGTCGCGGCCGCGATCCTGATCCTGGCACTCTGGGCGCCGTGGTCGACGACGGAGAGGACGCCGACACCGGCACCGACGCTATCCGAGCAACGCGAGACGCTGCTCGGTGGCGCCGCGGACACGATCCGCGTCGCTTGGACGAAACCCGAGATTCCCGAATATGCGGGTGTCGAGGGGGATGTGGTCTGGAGCAACGAGCGGCAGGCCGGTTTCATGCGGTTGAAGGGTCTGCCCCCCAACCGGAGCGATGTCGCCCAGTATCAGTTGTGGATCGTCGATCCGTCACGAGACGAGCGCCCGATCGACGGCGGCGTCTTCGACATCCCCGCCGGGATGGACGAGGTCATCGTCCCGATCGACGCCAAGCTGCGTGCAATCAGCCCCGCCGCCTTCGCCATCACGCTGGAGCAGCCCGGCGGCGTCGTCGTCTCGGACGGTCCCCTGCTCGTCGTCGCGCCCGTCGACGCCTGAGCCTTCAAAGTCACTGAATCCACCGCCGGCCGAGAGGCGAAGTCCTTGGTGAGGCCGGTTAGAGCCGGAGAAACGGGACTCGAATGGGTGGATTGAGGCAGCTCAAGGGTCACGAAGACTCGTTTTCGAGGGTGTTAGAATTTGGCGCCGGTCATCATCCGCCCGGGAGGCACGATTCGAGCATGAGCTCCGCTGGCAAGTTCGTCGCGCAGATGCTTGAAGCGAGCGCGTCCGGTTACGCCGGCCTCGCTGCGAGCCTGCTACTCGAACGACACCCGGAGATCGTCGAACGTTATGATCCGGACGCCTTCGCAAACTGGAAAGCCCAACTGCAGCGCTGGCTGGTGGACCTCTCCGCGGCGCTCGACAGCGGCGCGGCGAAGCTGTTCGAGAGCCGCATGACGTGGACCCGCTCGGAATTCGCTTCCCGTGGCGCCCCCGTGGGTGATCTGCTCGCCGCGCTCGCGGCGCTCCGCGACACGCTGCAAGAGAAGCTGCCTCCGAAGGTTGCGGCCACGGCAGTGGACCCGATCAGCGACGCGCTTCGGGCGCTTGAAGGCACGGGCGCCGTGGAAAGGGTGTCGTCCGTGGCGGCCCCCGCGGCCGCTTTGGCCTACTTGGAAACGATCCTTGCCGGGAACCCGCGCGAGGCTGTCGATCGCATCGTCGGGCCGGTCGATGCCGCGAGTGCCGCGAGGGAGGTTTATCTGAACGTGTTGATGCCGGCGCAGCGCGAGGTGGGCCGCTTGTGGCATGCCGGTGAGTTGACGATCGCCGAGGAACACGTCATCACGACAACGACGCAGCGGGCGATGGCCCTGCTGTGTGAGAGAGGACGGTCTTCGGCGAGTACAGGAAAGACCGTCCTGCTGGCGTCCGTCGCGGGCAACGTCCACGACATCGGCATCCGCGCGATCTCGGACTTCTTCGAGATGGCCGGGTGGCGATCGGTGAACCTGGGACCCGATGTGCCGGATGACGAGATCGCGCGGAGTGTCGCCTACTTCGACGCGGACGTTTTGGTGCTTTCCGCCGTCTTGGACCCGCACCTCAAGTCCGTTCGTCGAGTGATCGAGCGCATCGGCAGCCTCGATGGGCGCAAGGCCAAGGTGATTGTCGGCGGCCCCGTGTTCGACCCACTGCCCGATCTTTGGCGCAAGATCGGCGCCGACGGGCACGCCGCGCGTGTCGAGGACGCGGTGCCCCTGGCCGCCAAGCTCACCGACTGACGCGTTAGCGCGGACAGGTTCGCCCTCAACAAAGCCGGAGTCGAGCTCGCCGTCGTGATCCGGGGCGGCAAGGTGGTCAAGGATTAGACCTGTAGCTTCTTCTCGTCCACCTGGTACAAAAGCCCGTCGGCCAACAGGTACATCAAGGGCGCGACGACGATCGCGGGATATCTTTCCCGAAGCACGGCGGCCTCACGAACCACGGACTCGGCCGCCCCGCCGATCTCGAACTGCGGCGCGAGGCGATCGAAGTGCGCTTCCGCCTCGGGTTGACCCCAGCCGGCTCGATCGACCAGACCTCGGACGAACGCGTCACGCC
>WVWW01000124.1 GCA_011773795.1 Acidobacteriota bacterium | reverse complement strand
GCTGACCCACGTCGACGCGTCGAGCAAGGGCAGCCAGGCGACCGTTGCGAGCACTAGCGGCGCCGCCGCGGAAAGACCGAGGGGTTTGAGGATGCCGAACCAGATGAAGATGACGCCGAGTGAGAGCCGCAGTGCGAGCGTGCCCCAACGCCTCATGAACGTCGAGATCGCACGGTCGAGGGTGTCGAAATCCATCGTGCTCAGTCCTCGGGGCGCTCCCCCGGGGGAGCCATTTTGACGATACGCGGTTGGAACCGGGCCAACGGCTCGACCAGATCGCTCTGGGCCGCCATCACCTCGTCGATGTCCTTGTAGACCGCGGGCACCTCGTCGAGACCGGCCGAGAGCAGCTTGACGCCCTTGGCGGCCAGTTGCTCGTTGGCGTCCCGCCAGTGCAGCGTCTTCTTCGCCTGGGTCCGGCTCATCACGCGCCCGGCGCCGTGGGCGGCCGAATGCATCGACTCGTCGTTGCCCTTCCCGCGCACGATGTAGGTCGAGGTGGCCATCGAGCCGGGGATGATCCCCAACACTCCCACACCGGCCGGGGTCGCGCCTTTGCGATGCACGATCACGTCCTCGCCGTCGTGTATCTCCCGCCAGGCAAAATTGTGATGGTTCTCCAGGTCGAGCAGCACTTCCGCGCCGAGGTGTGCGGCCATGTGGCGGTGGATGCAGGCGTGGTTCGCCGCGGCGTACTTGCCCATCAGCTCCATCGAGCGCCAGTAGTCGTGACCCTCCTCGGTGTCGAGGTCGAGCCAGGCGAGGTGCTTGAGTTCCCTCGGCAACTCTGGGTGCTGCTTCATCGCCAACCGCGAGTAATAGCCGGCGATCGTGGCCCCGGCGCCGCGGCTGCCGCTGTGGCTCAGCAGGGCAAGGTACCGTCCCGGCTCGAGACCCAGCGCGTCGTTGTCGATATCGAGCTGCCCGAACTCGACGAAGTGGTTGCCGCTGCCGCTGGTTCCGAGCTGCGCCCAGGCCTTGTCCCGCAGGCCGGCCGTCAACTTGGTGAAGTCCCAGTCCTCGTCCAGGACGGGATGGACGCGGCGTTCCTTCCTGAACGCCGCGCCGATACCGAAGCGTGTCTCGGTGTGGATGGCCTCGATCAGCGGTCGGTCGTTGCGGTCGGGCATGTCGACCGGAAGGTCCAGCACGGTCATCTTGACCCGGCAGGCGATGTCGACGCCCACGGCGTAAGGGATCACCGCGTTGCGCGTGGCCAGCACACCGCCGATGGGCAGGCCGTAGCCGAGATGCGCGTCCGGCATCAACGCCCCGCGGACGGCGATCGGCAGTTTGCACGCGTTCTGTAGCTGCCGCACGGACTGCGGCTCGAGGTCCTCACCCCATTGGCGGTAAGGCGCGCTCACCCGCTTCCCCGGCTACTCCACCGGCTCGTGGGCTTCCTGCGCTTCCTTCAACAGTTTGGAAGCTTGCTCGGCGAACGCGGCCGGGACGACGATCGTCGCGTTGAGCGGCAGCAAGCCCGCCGCCTCGGCGCCGCGCACGAAGTACGGGATCTCGGCGCCGTTCAGGACACTCTCGATCACCGCGAGCAAGCCCTGGTCGTGAGTTTTGAGGATCGGTGTCATCTCGAGGTCGGTCATGACCATTTCCTCCCCTGCTACCTCTAGTTTAGCAACATATAATCGCGGCGTGCGTACCGACGAACCGGGCAATCCGTCCGAGTCTCTCAGGGCGGAGCATACGCGGGAAGCCATCGAGCAGCGCCTTGCCGACGGGCCACTGCACAGCTACCTCAGCGACTGGGTCTACGGCGCGATCGACGGGACCGTGACGACGTTCGCCGTCGTCGCGGGCGTGATGGGAGCGGGGCTCTCCACGGGCGTGATCCTGATCCTCGGCCTCGCCAACTTGCTCGCCGACGGTTTCTCCATGGCGGTGAGCAACTACCTGGGCACCAACGCCGAGGACGAGCGGCGCCAAAAGCTGCGCCGCGCGGAGCTCGAGCACATCAAGCTTCACCCCCACGGCGAGCGCGAGGAGATCCGGCAGATCTTCGCCGCGAAGGGGTTCGAGGGTGAAGACCTCGAGCGTGCGGTCGAGACGATTACCGCCGACGTGGACCGCTGGGTCGACACGATGCTGACCGACGAGCACGGCGTCTCGCTCGTCGGGCCGAATCCCTTCCGTGCCGGGTGGACGACTTTCTGGGCGTTCGTCGTCGTCGGCGCGATCCCCCTGCTCGCCTTCGCCTACCGTTACCTCGATCGCGATCTCGACATCGATCTCGCCTTCGCGCTCAGCACCGTCATGACCGGCGTGGCATTCTTCATCGTCGGGGCGCTGAAAAGCCGCTTCGTCGATCAGGCCTGGTGGCGTGGCGGTCTGGTAACGCTGGGTGTGGGTGGGCTCGCCGCGGTGATCGCCTACGTCACGGGCGTGCTGCTGCGGGGAATCGCCGGTCTTTAGCCGGGCTCTCTATCGCAGGCGGCCTCCGGAGCTAACGCGCACGAATCCGCTCCATCAGCTGGCCGCGCAGGTGGCCGACGAAGACGACGACCCAGATACCCGACGAGACGAGATGCAGGACGGTCCACACCTGCCTCCAGGATTCCGCCACCGTGGTCTGGATCAGGTAGCCGGAGGCGACCATCGGCGCCAGGGCGAGCAGCAACCCCGGGCCGCTGCGGCGACCGTTTCCGTTACCGTTTCCGTTGCGGAGCTTGTTCGCCACGTGCCCGCGCCAGATCAGCCCGCAGGCGAAGACGAGTAACGGGGCGACGAGGATGTGCAGGTGCTGGACGTGCGGTTGCCACGGGTGGTTGACGACGGCCCACTCGTCCGCAGGCTCCATCAGGTAGCGCATCAGCGCGTAGACGATTCCCGTACCGCCGACCAGCAGATTCGCCACGTACAACGTCCCGGCCTCCCAGCGGTTCACGGTGCGGGATCCCGTTTCTCGAGGATGCGGTGTACGGCGAGGACGCGACGTGTCGCCGCGGTGGTCGCGACCGCGGTCAACGTCGCCCCGCTGACCGAGCGGATCGCGCGGTCGAGGTCGAGGTCGTCGTCGAGCGGGCGCCCGTCGAACTGCCGGTACCAACCGTCGCGCGGCAGGTAGTCCAGCGGCTCGTCGAACGAGACGACCTCGACGCGCCCGACGGTACCGTCCGGCTGGACGACGACCAGCAACGTTTCTTCCAGCGTGCGCACGCGATGAACGTCGAAGTACGCGGTACCGACGACGCTTCCCTCGCGATGGGCCACGTAACGAACCGTCAGGGCACGCTCGACGGCCTTCCCGGCGAGCTCGGTCGCTGCGGAGAGCTCCGTCTCGGTGAGGAAGACCGTCTGACGCGTGACCTCGCTGTCGGGAAACGCTGAAGCCAGAGCTTCCTCGACCGTGACGAGGACCTTGGCGCCGGCCGGCGCGACCGTGAAAAACACGATCGCGCAAACCAGCGCCCACCGCTGGAAGAAATCAGAAGACATAACCCATCCCGACGTTGACCTGTTTGAAACCGGTGTTCGCGTCGTTGCTGGTGTCCTGGAAGTCCAGCTTGATCACGACCTGCGGTATGGGTTTGTAGTCGATTCCGAGCGTGACGATCTGCATGTCCGTCGCCGGGTCGATCGCGAATCCGGCCGGCACCTCGTCCTGGGTGGCGACGCTCTCCCAGCGCACGAACGGCGTCAGTTGCCCGTTGCCCTTGCGGCGCGTGAGCACGTCGTAACCTGCCTGAATGTAGGTGCCGGTCATCTCCTCACCGATCGAGTCGCTTCCGGTCAGCGCGAGCGCGTTGTTGAGCCGCGTCACGTCGTCCAACTCGGCCCGGGCGTGCAGCGCGCGCAGGTCCAGCCCCTTCCAGCGCCAGTCGACGTGACCTTCGATGATAGTCGTGGAAACGCCGATGCTGCCCGCAAGGTCGGACAGATCCTGCCCAGAGTCGCCGAAGTAGCCGGAAACGCCGGCGACGAGTCCCGGCTTGCCGACGTAGTCCAGGCGTCCCGTCCAGGCGAAATCCTCGGCCTTCGCCTTGGAACCCTTCTGGCGTCCGCCGCGCAGCCCCGAAGCGCCGAAGTCGGAGGCATCCAGTCCGTTGACCACGTAGGTACGGTAGGCAAAAGGCCCGACGTCCCCGAAGATGCCCGCTCCGCTCTCGCGCCAGGTCGACGGGATGATGCGGGTTTCGGTCACGGGGCGCGTCGCGCCGAGGAAGACCGTGGGTTCATGCAATTCGTTGACCAGGCCCATCGGAAGCAACAGCAAGCCCGCACGCACGTTGAGGGCTTCGCGAGCGAGGTAGTCGATGTAGGCGAACTCGACCGAGACCGAGCCGCTCTCGCCGGTGGAGGCGTGCTCGAACTCGATCTCCGAGTTGAACACGAACCGGTCGTTGAACTTGTAGCCGAAGTAGACGATCGCGCGCAGGAAATCCAGTTCGTCGGTACTCGAGTTCGGGGTGCCGTCCTCGAGGGTCGAGTCGAAGTTCCGATACAGCATTTCGCCGTAGCCGCCGATCGAGACACCCTGCTGCCCTCGATAGACTTTGGACGCCGCCGGGCCGAGTCCGTAGACGCTCTCCTCGGCGCGGACGGCGGCCTTGCCGATGCGTAAGGACTCCAGCTCGTTGGCGAGGATCTCGATGCGGCGTTCGATCTCTCCAAGACCGGTCGCGTCCGCACCGCCGGTTGTGGCGGCATCGAGCGCCTCCTTCAGCGCCTGCACCTCCTGTTCGAGCTTCTCGATCCGCTGGTCGTTTTCGCCCGCCGAAACGGGCACGAAGCAAACCACGGTTGCGACCACGGACAGCACGACCACGAATTGCCTAGTTCCCTGAAACACCGTTGACTCCTGTTCCCCGAGTCGGGCCTCGGGGCATGAAGGTGGATGATTCGTTCACTCGAGGAGGTTGCGTGCACGCCTCGGGCGTGCTGAGGAAGCGCAGCGTCAAATCATCGGCGACGGCGACCAGACGGCCACGCAACAGCGGCGAGGCGAGCGCCTCCAGACCGTGGGGTGTCTCGCGCACGACCACCACGCCGATGGGCTCGCGACCGGCGGCCCAGCAAAGCGCTTGCTCCGGTCCGAGGACATAGAGACCGGTGGCAAGACAATCGGCGGTGGCCGCACCCTCGGACCAGACGGTCAGGCTGCCGAAGTCGGCGCTGGGCCGGCCGGTCCTTGGGTCGAGCACGTGGCCGAGCCGTTGACCGTCGATCTCGATCCCGCGCTCGGAGTTCCCTGTGGTGGCGACGGAGCCGCGCGCGACGCGCATGCGCAATGCGATCTCGTCACGGCGGCGCGGATCGGCGATCGCGACGTCCGAAACCACATCACCCCAGATCGCCACCTGCCCGCCGAGGTCGAGCACCGCGCCGCTCGCCTCCGTGGACGCCAGCGTCGCGATCGCATCCTCGAGCGCCGCCCCTTTGCCGAAGCCGCCTTCCTCGAACAGGAAGCCGTCGGTCAGCCGTGCGATCCGGTCGCCTTGAAGCAACACGTTGTCCTGGGATGCCGAAACGCGAGCCGCGTCGATCTCGTGCTCCTCGGGCCGGCGGCCGCCCGTGCGCAGCGCCCAGGCTTGCACCAGGCCACCGACACCGGCCGCGAAGGCACCTCCTGTCGCGCGTCCGCACTCGAGTGCCGCGGCCAGGTCACGGGCAAGGAGCGGGGAGAGCCGGAGTTCGTCCCCGACCGCGGCCCGGTTGACCCGGCTCAGCTCGGAGTCCGGAATCCACGTGGATAGTCGCTGCTCCGCCTCGCTGATCGCCCGAAAAGCCCTGTCGGCGGCCTCCAGGGCCGTCGCCCTGTCCGCGGCTTGGACGGTCAGATTCAGCTCCGTGCCCATCGTGTGGAAGCGCCGTTCAACCTCGGCCGTGCCGCCCATCGGGGCCACCAGAAGTAGAGCGAGCGCCAAGAAATGAAGTTTTTGTGGCATGAACCCGTTGACTCCACAGCCAAGTTAGCACAGAGTTTGTCTAGCCTCACTTAGTTCTGAATAAAAAACATATATTTTTTTCATAACTATATTAGCCAAATAAAATTATGTTTGATTACACGAACTTTTGTGCTACTTTGTCCACATTGGGAGACCCACGTTGCACCGAAAGAGCCCCCTGACCTCGACCCAGGAGATGTACCTCAAGGTGCTTTACGAGGTTCGAGGCAAGCACGAGATCGCGCGCGTCCGGGACGTCGCGTCCGGACTCGGCGTCAGCCCGGGGACGGTCTCGGGAGCGCTAAAAAAGCTTGAACAGGCGGGTTTCGTCGAACACGAGAAGTACGGCGTGGTGTCACTGACCCCCGCCGGAGTGGCCGTCGCCGAATGCACGCTGCGACGGCACGATACGATCCGCGACGTGCTGATCGAGGTGTTCGATGTGGATCCCGAGACGGCCGCGGAGGACGCCTGCCTGATGGAGCACTCCGTCAGCCCGGCCACCGTGAACAAGATGATCGCCAAATTACAGGAGATCCGTCACGGTGGGTCGGCTGATCTCGACGACCCGGCGGACCGTTGTGCCGCCTGCGAGGCGGCCGGTCTGTGCCAGGCAGCCGCCGGGGCCGGTGCCTGACCACCCAACCGATCAGTCCGTTGACGGCCGCCACGACGAGTGACACGGCGACGATTGCGGCCAGACCGGCAATCAGAAAGTCCAGCATGGTGCCCTCCGTTCGTTCTGGAGTACACCGCGAGGAGGGTTGTATTCGCCTAACCGCCCAGCGAGCCCCAGATGTCGCGCAACGCCTGAAAAACAAGCAGCAGTCCGACGAACTCGAGCGCGATGATCCCGCCACAGATCAACACGAACAGGCCGACCTTGAAGGTCGCGTAGGCGTTGCGATGGATCTCGTACTTGAACAGGGAGACGAGCTGAAACTCCATCACGTACTGCAGGCAGATCTCGAACTCTTCCATCGTGCCGAAACAGAATCGCCAGGCCCAGCGGTAGATCGGGATGTTGAGCGGGATGATGACTCCGAGGAGGAAGATTCGAGCAATCAGCGCGGGCATGGTGTCCTCCTCTATCCGCGGTCCCGGCGGCGGGCAAACGCCAGCGCCAGGGTCAGGACGCACCCGGCGACGGCGGCCCAGGCGAGGACGTCGCCGGTACGCCCGTAGATCGTGCGTCCCTCGCGCACACTCACATCGCGTACGATCACCGCTTCCTCGTAAAGACGCGTCGCGTCGAACAGGTTCCCGCGAGCGTCCACGAAGCCGGAGATGCCCGTGTTCGCCGCGCGTACGATGTCGCGCCGCGTCTCGATCGCGCGCAGCCGAACGGCGTCGGCCTGATAGCGCTGAAACGGAGTGCGTGCGAACCACGCGTCGTTCGTGATCACCGCCAGCCATCCCGCACCCGCTGCCTGCTGGGCCCTGAACAGGTCCGCGAACAGTTGCTCGTAACAAACCAGAGCTCCGACCTCGGTCCCGGCGATGGGCAACGGTTGCCCCGGCTCCGCTTCCTCGAAACCTCCGGTCACGAAGCGCCACTCCCCTTCCCGATCATCCAGCAACCCGCCGAACAGTTCCGCGAACGGGAGCTTCTCCGTAAACGGCACGAGATAAGCCTTCGCCGTCCACGGTTCGGCGAGGGCCCCGTCGGCGGTCACGACCATCGCCGCGTTGAACAGGTCCCAATCGTCAACCGTCCGGACACGCACGTACTCCAGGCCGGCGAGGATCGGAACACCGAGCTCGCGTGCGAGATCCTGGACGGGTTGCAGGGCGCGGGTTTCGGGGCGCTCCAGCCAGTGGAACATCGGCCACGGGACCGCGGTCTCCGGCCACACCAGCAGCTCGGCTCCTCGCCCTACGGCTTCGCGGCTCAGCCGGGCGAGTTTTTCCCACTGCTCGTCGTTGGCGTCGTCGTTCCACTTGACGAGCATCCTGACGTCGGGCTGGATGACCCCGACGCGCAAGCTCGATTCGACCGGCCGCTCCTTGCGCCAGGCAATTGTGTCGTAGACGAGCAGCGTTGCACCCAGCAGCACTAACAGGAGTGTCGACGCACGGGCGCGCGGGCGCGGCCAGTCGATCATGATGTGATGCAGAAGGACGTTGACGGCGACGACGGCCGCGGTGATGCCGTAGGGCCCCGTCACATCGGCGAACTGAATCAGGAACGGGTAGGCGGTCATCGTGTGGTAGAGGTGGTCCCCCGGCATGCGCAGATCGCCGAATGTGAGTAGCCAGTCCGCTGAGACCCATACAACAGGCAGGATCCAGACCCATGGCAACCCGGTCCTACGACGCAGCCACGAAGCCACGGTGGCGATCAGCCCGACCTTGAGCGCGAGGACCATCGCGAACGCGGGGTACAGGAGGTACGCCAACCAGCTGAAACGGGAGAGCGCGAGAACGAAAGAGGTCGAGATCAGGTGGCACGCCAGACCCGCCAGCACCGCGCCGCGGAGGCGGAACCAACGGCTACGTTCCTCGTGGCGCTCCAGCCAGACGAGCAGCGGAACGAGCGCGAGCAGGTTGAACACGATCCACGGCACGTAGAAGCTCGCGCCGAGCATGAGCCCCGCGATCAGCGGAAGCGTCCATCCGTTCTCGGACCAGTGCGCCAGGCGTTGCATCAGAACCCACGCCGGATGCGCAGGATGTGCTCGTCGATGCAGACCGATTCCATCGACTGCGAAGTATAGCCCTGCTGTTATGATCGCCGCGTGAGCGGCTCCAACCGAGAAGTCGAGGTCAAACTCCGCTTCGACAGCCCGGAAGACGCGTTGAAGCGCCTAGGATCGGTGGGCGCCGTGGAGTCCACTCCGCGATCGTTCGAGGACAATATCTTGTTCGATCGAGCTCACGATCCGCTGCACCAAACACGACGGGCGCTGCGGCTGCGGCGTGTCGGCGATCGTGCCGTCGTGACCTACAAGGGACCGCTCGAGGGCGACCACCGATACAAGGTCCGGGTCGAACATGAGACCGCTGTCGACGACGGGGATGCCGCGGAGCGGATCCTTCACGCGCTGGGTTATGAACCGCATTGGCGTTATCAGAAGTACCGCACGGAATTCAGCCTCGGCGCGTTGCACGTTTGCCTGGACGAGACTCCGTTGGGTTGTTTCGTCGAGCTGGAAGGCGCCCCCGACGAGATCGACCGGGCGGCGGAACGGCTGGGCTTCTCGGTCGACGACTACGTGACGGCGAGTTACCGGAAGCTTCTCGAGCTGGAGGCCGGACGGCAGGGCCGCCGTCCGTGGGATCTGTTGTTCGAGCCGGAGGACGCGACCTCTTGAACGCGATGCTGCTCGCCGCCGGGCTGGGCTTGCGCATGCGCCCGCTCACCCAGGATCGACCCAAACCCGCGCTTTCGGTACTCGGCCGGCCCCTGGCGATCCAGAATCTCCAACGCATGCGGGACGCGTCGATCGAGCACGCGGTGCTCAACCTGCACTATTGCCCGGACGCCCTACGCGCCATACTCGGTGAAGGTGGCCAGGGTGGGATGCCACGCGTCAGCTACACGATCGAGGACCCGATCCTGGGAACGGGCGGCGGCTTGCGCAACGCGCGCGATCTGTTGATCGGCGACGGGCCGATCCTCGCCCACAACGCCGACTTCCTCTCGGACGTGGACTTCGCGGCGATGCGCGACACGCACGATAGCGGCGACCAACTGGCAACACTCGCGCTCGCGCCGTCGCGGGAGGGTTACTCCAAGGTCGATATCGATCATGAGGGTCGCATCGTGTCTCTGGCCGGCCTCCCGGAGGTCGACCCGAAGTCGGTGGCGGGCTCCTTTCTGTTCACCGGCTGTCACCTGCTGGACGACTCGGTCCTCGATCGGTTGCCTGCAACGGGACCGAGCAACATCATCGATACCTATCGCGAGCTCGCCGTCGAGCGTCGGCTCGGCGCCTACCTTCACCCGGGCTTCTGGTGGGAGTTCGGCACACCTCGGTGCTTCCTGGACGGGCATCTCGCCTTGTTGGATCTCGACGAGGCGACGCGTTCCGGCATTGGCGACCACGACCCCGTCCGCGAAGTCGCCGGGTGCCCACTCGTCTCCACGGGACCCGGCGTCGAGCTCGACGCGGGGGTCGTGCTCTCCGGACGCTGCTCCCTCGCGATGGCCGCCCGAATCGGCGAGGGATCCCGTCTCGAGGACTCGGTCGTGCTCGAGGAAAGCTGGATCGGACCGCGGGGCAGGCTGCGCCGGGTGATCGTGGGCCCCCATACCGAACTCCCGGCCGGGTTCGAGGCGCGGGACGCCGTCGTGTGCCCCGATCTCACACCGGATCGCGATCCCGGGGAGGGTGTCGAGCGGCATGCCGGCCTGTTGATCCGTCCGTTGGCCGGCTGACGATGCGCGAAGCCGTTCGACGTTGGATCGACGATCGCTTTCCCGGCGCCCGTGTGAACCCGCTTGCGGAGGATGCCTCGACGAGGTCGTTCTATCGGCTGACGGTGGCCGCGGGAACGTCGATCTTGATGGACTACGGAGCGCCGTTCGAGGGTGAGTCCGAGGATCAGAAGCTTGCGGCCATCTTTCGTAGAGCGGGTCTACCCGTCGCCGACATCCTCGAAGCCCGACCGGAGCTCGGGTGCCTGGTTTTGGAAGATCTCGGGGCCAAAACGCTCGAGGATGAGCTGCAAGCGTGCAATGAACAGGGTGAAACGCCCCAAGTGCTGCTCGACGCGGCCCATCTGGCGGGGAGGATCGCCCGAGACGGCTCACCTGTCCTGTCCGAATCGGCGCGAGCAGCCGGTCCCTCGCTGGATTCCGAACGTTTTCGATTCGAGATGGCGTTCTTCCTCGACAACTTCGTCGCCCGACATCGAAAGATCAGGGGTGAACACGGGAGGTTGGGGTCCCTGCTTGAAAGCCTCGCGGACGCCGCCGCACGCACTCCGCGACCCGTGATGTGCCATCGGGATTATCACAGTCGAAACATCCTGGTCCGGGAATCGGGATCCCTCGCTCTCGTGGACATCCAGGATGCCCGTTGGGGCCCGGATACGTACGACCTCGCGTCGTTGATCTTCGACGCCTATGTCGATCTGGCCGATGTGTGGATCGAACCGTTGATCGCCGCCTGCCTGGAAGCGGCAGGAACAGACGATGATCCCTTGGTCAGGCAGCGCCTCCACCTGGTCGCTGCGCAGCGCATGATCAAGGCGCTCGGAACCTTCGGTTACCAGATCGAGGTGGCCCACAACGACCGATACATGGACGCGATTTCGAGAACCTTGGCGCGTTTGGATCGATTGTTGCCCCTGAAAGAAGAAACCTTGGCGATCCATGCCGCGTTCCGATCCCTGGATCTTTTCGCCGCGAACCCCTGACCAACCCTGGTCCTTATCCCTTGAACAACCAGGCATCGAAGACGAGCGATGGTGAGATCGTCCCATGGTGGCTGGTCCGCCCCGGGCCGATGCCTCCCAGGCAACTCTCCACGATCCTTTGCGGTCGAACGTGTGCCCAACGCGGGCGAAAGGAGGCACCGTCGGGGTACTGACGGCCGTGGAGCTCGACGAGCCAGCCGTCCTCGGCCGGGTGGAGGCTCAGCCGGCTCACCCAGACCGATCGTTTCGGTGGATCGATCCGTGGAGGGTCGATTTCCAGACAAACCGGTTTCGATTCGGGCAAATCTCGGAAGGAACCGCGTCGTAGGTTCCCCGGTCCCACCCAATTACCCACGACATGGCGCCCATCGGCGAGAACGCCCGCCGGTGGTGGGAATCCCGCGTCGTCGGAGACCGATCCGAACAGACTGGTGGCGGGATCGGCGTTACTCCGGACGACCCAGCCCGAGCCCACCTTGAAGCCGAGCTCGGCGTCAGGGCCGTGCAGGGCCCCGACCAGAGCTCGCCCGACGAAGGCGCTCGTTTCGGGTGAAAAAACGACCTTCGCGTCGTCCGGCCACGACGCGTCACGGGGTGAACCCGGATCACGGTCGGCCCATGCGGCGGCAACGTCCTGGCCGAGCCATTCGCGCCAGCAGCGTGCGGCAAGAAACATCGGTCTTGGATCGTTTTCAGGCATCCAAAGGGCCCAGACGCGGGTGCGGGAGCGCGTCTGGACCGTCGCGCGCCCTGTCGACCAGGCCTCGCAGGTGCATCCCGCCTCGATCCAGGCCGACTCGGCCGTTTCCGGGGTGTTCGCGCGGAGCCACAGTTCCATCTCCTCCGGCGACGGCAGCTTCGCCGGTGCATCGATGTCGTCGATGGGCTCTGCTGCCGTGTTCCAGGGGCACGCGTCGACCGGTGTCTCGGGCGTTTCGGCCGAGATCGTTCGACAGGCGACCAGGGAAGCGAGCACATCGCCGCTGGAGGCGGCAAAGCCGACGCAGTCGCGTCGCGGATCGAGCCAGCGCAGCGCCCCGCCTTCCTCGGTGCCGCGCCTCGCGTCGACCTCGCCCGACGAGCAGTTCCATGACAGACGGAGTGACCTAGAACTGCGGTGGAAGTACTCCACCGGTCCGCCGCCGTGATCGCGCGACGTTTTTTCAAGGAGATCGGCGACGGTCTCGACCGAATCCCCGGTACCCTCTTTCCGCTCGTCGAAACCTGACATGAGTACGCTCGTCTCCAACCCCTGATCCCTTGTCATCGAGGGTTGCCGCGTCAATTTTTTTTAGATGCGCACCGTCATCAACCCTGTGCAAATTGTCGGCGCGCCGACGCTGGTGGATAGGGGTTGACCCTGTCGATGACAACTGCCAATGCAACGGTCGAATGCAAGGTCGTTCCCGATGGACTCGATCGCCGCAAGGGCTTGCCTGCCAACGGTTTCGAGCAAGAACGGTTTCAGCGCCACGTCGAGCCGACCGTCAACGATGCGGTCCGCATCGGTCACGCGAAACAACGCGCGTCCGGTTCGCGGGTCCGTATGCGCCGACTCCATGCGTCGCACGTAAACACCCTGCTGGACGTTTTGTAAGATCTCGTCGGGATCGTCGTCTCCGTTCGCGATGAACGTACACCCCATGCGCGGCAGGATCGCTTCACGATAGCTGCTGCGTCGACCGTGACCGGTCGGCTGCTCGCCGGACTCGGACGCGGTCCGCACGGAATGCAGGTACTCCCTCGGACGCCCCTCGCGGATGAGTGCAACCGGGCGAGGCGTCGTGCCCTCGTCGTCCACGTTCCAGGATGCGCGTGCGCGTCTCGGATCGTCGATGACGGTCAGCCGGTCGTCCAACCCATTGACGTCCGGGGTCAGCCAGGACGCCCCGCGTCGCACCACGTCCGCCTCCGCCGCATGGCCTACCAACTCGTGAATCCAGATCCCGCCGACCGCGGGTGCAAAAACGACCCGCGTCCTCCCGGAAGGCGGGTCGATGGCCTCCAGGCGGGCTTCGACGCGCTCTCCCAGCTCGGCGAGAAGAGAAGAAATGTAATTGCCTTCATCGCGGACGACGCACTCCACCGCGGCACGGGCGTGACGGCCGTTTCGCCCCGCGACCGCGTCGAGGCGTAGCCGCCGCATGGAACGACAGTCTGCAAAAAATAGACCTTTTCCACCAATCTTGACCTCCTGCCGGAACTCGACCCAACGCGCCGTGACCCGTGCGTCGGGAAGCCTCTTCTGTGCCTCCACGATCGCCCCGCCGAGCGTCGCGACTGCAGGGCCGGCGTCGAGCCACAGCGGATCGGTCCCGTGCCGGGCCGTCTCGACCGGCGACTCCCCGGAGACCAGGTCGGCCAGCTGGTCCGGCTTCAGGTCGGAATGGAAGGTAAGGGGTTGTTCGGGTCGTTCGACGCAGGCGCCGGTCCAGATTGTGTGACTGGTCGTGGGATAACCTGCGGTTTCCCCGACGACGGTCAGATCCTCCCGCCGCTCGACGAAGACGGTGGTCGGTCGGGTCCGCTCCAGAAAGTCACGAATCGCTCCATCCCATTGTTGATCAAGCACTTGGACGGTTTAGCACGACGCCGCTTGACTTGCGCGGGTCATCGAAGGAGTCTATTCTGCGGTGCGATAGGACCGACGCGCCCACGGGTTCCTTGTCGGAAAAAACGAACATAAACGATTGCCTTTCAGCGGCTTAGAGGCTACGCCAGGGCGAGTATGGCGGATTATACGATACTCATCATCGACTACGAGCCCCGTAGTATCGAGCGCATGCGAAAGCCGCTGGAGGATGCAGGCTACCGCGTTGAGGTCGCGAAGGACGGCCAGGCCGGGATCGAACGATTCCATGAGATCGAGCCCGGTGCCGTGATCATCGAAGCCATGCTGCCCAAACGGCACGGCTTCGAGGTCTGCCAGGAGCTGAAGAACACACCGCACGGCGCACGCTGCGCCGTCATGATCGCGACATCGGTGTACAAGGGGCGACGCTACCGCCACCAGGCCATGCACCTGTACTCCTGCGACGCCTATCTCGAGAAGCCCATCACCGACGAGGATCTGATCTCCACACTCGAGACGTCGCTTCGGGACTACGCCGAAGCGCGCGCCGCCGCGGCCCAGGATTCGGCCGCCGAGATGGAGATCGACACGGCGCCACTGGCCGAAGAGGTTCCCGTCGCTGACCGGCCCGCCGGGGGACCGCCGGGGATGCCGCCCCCTGTGCGGCCCGATCCGGGCGCGACGATGGAAATCGACACCAGCAACCTGGCGGCGGAAGTCCCTACGGATCCGCCGACCGAAGAGTCGGCCCCACAGGCCTCTCCCGCCGAGCCATCCGACGATGAATTCGACATCGTGGAACGGCTCGACGCCCTGCTGAGCGACGACCCGAGCAAGAGCTCGCCGACCCGCTCCGAAAAGTAGGCCCTCGAGTGCCCCGCATCACCAAGATCTACACGAAACAGGGCGACTCCGGATCGACCCGGCTGGGTGGCGGCCAGAAGGTCTCCAAGACCTCCCCGCGGATCGCTGCGTACGGCACGGTCGACGAACTCAACTCGGTGATCGGGGTCGCCCTGGCTTCGGGGCTGGATCCCGGGCTGGTCGAGCCGCTGTCCAAGATCCAGAACGAGCTCTTCCACCTCGGGTCCGATCTATGCATCCTCGAGGAAGACAAGAAGACGCTCCCGGTCCCCCGGATCGAACCGCACCACGTCGAGGCCCTCGAGGGAATCCTCGACCGGCTCACGGTCGAGGTCGGGCCGCTCGAAAACTTCATCCTCCCCGGCGGTTCGATCGGTGCGGCGCACCTGCACGTCGCGAGGACCGTGTGCCGGCGTGCCGAACGGCTCGTCGTGGCTCTCGCCGAGGAAGAAACTGTCGGCTCGGAGACGGTACGCTACCTCAACCGGCTGTCCGACGCGTTGTTCGTGATGGCGCGCTTCGAGAACAAGCGCAAGGGCATCGACGACGTTTGCTGGGATTCGAGAAGCTGAAGACGCCTCCGGAAGCAGGAAGAGGGGCAGTATTCTCACTACCGGAGGCCGTCTTCGGAAGGAACGGCTCCTCCCGTCTTAGATTACGCACGAGCCGGATTTTGGTTGCATCGATTTGGGGTCAAGTCTTGGCATGAGACACAACTCAAGCCCGGCGGTCCTGCCGGCAGATCCCCGGCGTTTGTCTCATGCCAAGACTTGACCCCATTATTCGCGGGCGGCGGCCTCGACGGGTGTCATGAACTCCAGGCACTGGATCAGCACCTCGCGCATCCGCGCGCGCTCCACGACCATGTCCAGCATGCCGTGCTCCACGAGGAACTCGCTGCGCTGGAAGCCTTCGGGGAGCTGCTGCTTGATCGTCTGCTCGATCACGCGTGGGCCGGCGAAACCGATCAACGCACGGGGCTCGGCGATGTTGAGATCGCCGAGCATGGCGAACGATGCGGTCACGCCACCGGTCGTCGGGTCGGTCAGGATCGAGATGTAAGGCAATCCCGCCTCGTCGAGCCGCGCCAGGGCGGCGGAGATCTTGGCCATCTGCATCAAGGAGAGCGCGCCTTCCTGCATACGCGCCCCGCCGGAGCAGGACACGACGATCAGAGGTGCACTTTCCTCCAGGGCGCGTTCCGCGCAGCGCGTGACCTTCTCGCCGACGACGCTGCCCATCGATCCGCCCATGAACCCGTATTCCATCACCGCGACCACGACCGGCCGGCCGCCGAGCTTCCCCGTGCAGGAGACGAGCGCGTCCTTCATGCCGGTGCGCTTCTGGTAGTCCTTGATGCGGTCGGAGTACTTTTTGGAGTCAAAGAACTCCAGAGCGTCCTTCGGTGCGATGTCGGCGTCGAACTCCTCGTACTGCCCCTCGTCGAGCAACATCCCCAATCGATCCCGCGCGCTGATGCGGAAGTGGTAGTTGCACTTCGGACAGACGTTGGCGTTGAGGGCGACCTCCTTCTTGTAGACCATCTCCTTGCACGCGAGGCACTTGACCCAGAGCCCTTCGGGCATCTTGAGCCGGCGCTCGGTCGCGCGCTGCTTGGGGGTCTTTTCCTTCTTGAACCAGGCCATGGCGTGCGGCCAAGCTAACCCGGCGGTTCGGCCTCGTCAACCGCGGCCGTTTCGCTCTCGGGGTCCGGAAGCCGCTCGAACACGAGGTATTTCCCCTGTTGCCCGACGGTGCGTAGACGTCGTACCAGCTCTTCCGGAGCCCTTGCCCAATCGCGCCTGTCGACCACGAAGAGCCCGCCTTCGTGATCGGGTAGGACCTCGGCCAGTCGATCGAGCTCCACTTCGACGGGGATGCGGTCCAAATACCACGTCAAACTGGGGAGTTTCATGTCGACCATGGTCACCGGACGACCCTGAGCGAGCTGTGGGACCGCCTCGATCAACCAGGCGGTCGTGCGCGTTTGCGAAACCTGTGGGGCGACCCAGCCGACCACACCGAACAGCACGACGATCTGGGCCGATGCGGCCAGGACCCAGACACGCAACGGCTGCCGGCGCCAGAGGGTGGGCAGCGAGCCCAGGGCCGCCAGGCCATACACGACCGCGGCACCACCGGCCACCGTGCGCAGCGTGCCCGACGGCTGCCCCACGCCCCAGACGGCGAACGCGATGGCGAACGCGCCGAGGGTCGCGGCGAGCAGGCTCGCGGAGCGGATGCGACGCTGCGGACGTTCGAGCTCGCGCGCGAGCTCCCAACTCAACAACATCGCGATCGCGGGAAGCAGCGGCATGAGGTAGTTGGGGATCTTGCCCCGGCTGATCGACAACAGAACGAGACCGGCGAGGAACGCGGCTGCCAGATAGCGTGCGGTCAAGGAAGCGGGATCGCGGGCGAGCCGCACCGTTCGCACCAGGGCGAAGAGCAGCGGCGCGATCCACGGCAGGCAAACGAGGGGTAACACCGGCAGGTAGTACCAGAAAGGCTCCACGTGGGCCGTGCCGGCGAAGAAACGACTCCACACCTCTTCTTTAATAAGGGTCGTGGCGGTTCCACCGATCCGGACGATGAAGGCGAGCCCCCAAGGCAAGACGACCGCCGCCCACACGGCAACAGCGACGAAGACGCCGCGCAAGCTCGGCACCACCGCGCGACCCGACGCGGTCCTGCCCGCGAGCATCATCAGGAGCGGGAGAACCACGCCGACCGGGCCTTTGATCAGGAACGCCAGTCCGGTGAGCAGGCCATAGGGCCACGCCGGTCGCGAGCCGCCTTCGGAATTGACGTCGAGGTCGTAAGCCACGACCGCCCAGATGTGAAGGGCCAACAACGCGTCCAACGTGCCCTGGCGTCCGATCACGACGAACAACGGCATCGTCGTCAAGCACAGCGTGGCCCACAACGCGCCCTGCTCCCCGAAACGGCGCCGCGTGACCCACCCGGTAAGCAACACGGTCGCCAGCGCCGCTCCGATCGACGGCAGGCGGACGACCCATTCTCCCGTGCCCAGGACCGAGAACAGGGACGCCTGCAACCAGTGCAGCAACGGCGGTTTGACGAGCCGCGGCCGCCCCTCGAAGGTAGGCACCACGAGATCGCCGCTGCGCTGCATCTCCAGCGATGTGCGTGCGAATCGCGCCTCGTCCGGATCGAATAGCGGGAGGGATGCCGCGCCGATGCCGAGCAACAGCAGCGACAACGCGAAAACCGCCGGAACAATGCGGCGGGACAGCCGTTCGGAACGATCGTGCATCGTCAAAGCGAGCCGCTATCATACGCCGCA
Source organism: Acidobacteriota bacterium (assembly GCA_011773795.1). Lineage (GTDB taxonomy): Bacteria > Acidobacteriota > Polarisedimenticolia > Polarisedimenticolales > Polarisedimenticolaceae > WVWW01. Next base: position 21,391 of record WVWW01000124.1, on the reverse strand, counting down.
GCGAGGAGGAGCGACGTGGCCGAGAACATGGTCGACTGGCTGTACGGCCTGCAGCACTTCGGCATCAAGCTGGGTCTCGACAACATTCAGGGGCTGCTCGACGTGCTGGGGCGGCCCGAGCGGGCCTACCGCATCGCGCACGTCGCCGGAACCAACGGCAAGGGGTCCGTCGCCGCGATGCTCGACTCGATGCTCGCCGCCTCGGGCAAGCGCTCGGGGCTGTTCACCTCGCCGCACCTGGTCCGCCCCAACGAACGGATCCGCCTGAACGGGGAGGACATCGGCGATCGCGAGTTGCATCGGAGCCTCGCGGCAATGCGTGACGTCATCGAAACCGCCCGGAAAGACGGGACGCTCGAGGCCCACCCGTCGTTCTTCGAGGTCATCACCGCGACGGCGCTCGAGGCCTTCCGTCGCCACGAAATGGACGCCGCGGTGCTGGAGGTCGGGCTCGGCGGCCGGCTCGACGCGACCAACGCGGTCGAGGCCGACGTCGGCGTCGTCGTCAGCATCGGGCTCGATCACGTGAAGACGCTCGGCCCGANNCAGCCCGAGGCGCGCGCCGTCCTCGCGCAAACCTGCGAGCGTGTCGGCGCACGCTTGATCGAAGGACGTGAAAAAGTGGTGCTCGAAGGCAAAGGGCGTGGCGGTTTCACCCTGCGCGGCACGCACGCGACCTACGACGATCTTCACGTCGCTCTGGCGGGCCCGCACCAGGTCGACAACGCGCGCATCGCCGTGGCGGCCTTCGAGTGCCTCATGGAGCGGTTCGGAGAAACGACCGACCCGGTCGCGGTGCGCCGGGGGCTCGCGACGGTGCGCTGGGCGGGCCGCCTGGAGTGGATCGAGCGCGAGGGCAGCCGTCCGCGGATGCTTGTCGACGGCGCGCACAACCCCGAGGGGATCCGGTGCATCGCCGAGCACCTGGACGAGAACCCGTTCGATACGCCCGCCGTGTTGCTGTTCGGAGCCACGCGCGGCAAGGCGCTGGAACCGTTGCTCGAGCCGTTGTCCCGCCACTGCCGCACGATCGTCGTCGGACGTCCGCCGATCGAGCGCGGACTCGACCCCGAGGAGGTCGCCCGCGCCGCCGAACCGTTCTTCGATCATGTCGAGCCGACCGGCGACAACGCGCAGGCGCTGGCACGAGCGGAGGCACTCGCGGGTCGCGAAGGGACGGTCTTCGTGACGGGGTCGCTGTACCTCGTCGGCGATCTGCTCGCCCTGCTCGAGCGTCGGCCGGTTCCCGGCCCGGTCGGGATGTAGTGGATTTCGATCTCGTTGCGATCTGGTGTCTCGGCGTCGGCGTCGTCTGGCTGGCCTTCAATCTCGCCGTCACCTGGTTTCAGCGCTACGTCTTACCGTTGTCGAGTATTACGGAAGGGCTGGATGAGGCGGACACGACACCTAGCGTGACGGTCGTAGTTCCGGCGCGCAACGAGCGCGACCGTATCGAGGAGAGCGTCCGGCGGTTGCTCGCTCAGCGAGCGGTCGACCTGGAGCTCGTCGTCGTCGACGACCGTTCCGACGACGGAACGACCGAGATTCTCCGCCGGCTGGATGGAGAGGACCCGCGCCTACGGGTGATGCGAATCGACGAGCTACCGGTCGGCTGGCTGGGTAAGCCCTACGCGTGTCACCTCGGAGCGATCAACGCGCGCGGCGACTGGATCCTGTTTACCGATGCGGACATCTGGATGAATCCGGACCTCATCGCGGATTCGATTCGCGCTGCCGAGGCGGAACGATCGGATCTGGTGTGCCTGTTGCCGGCCCAAAAACGCATCACGCTGTGGGGTCGTGCCGCGTTGTTGACGTTCTCGATGGCGCTCGCGATCACGGCCGGAAGAGCCAACAGCGACAGCCGGCTCGCTCCGGTCGGAATCGGCGCCTACAACCTCGTTCGCGCCACGGCGTATCGACGCGTCGGAGGCTACGAAGCGCTGCGTATGGAAGTGATCGACGACATGAAGCTCGGATTGCTGCTCATGCATAACGGGAGCCGGCTGCGTTGTTGGACCGCGGCCGACGAGGCCGAGATGGACTGGGCCGCGACTCCGCGCGAGCTCGTGCGTGCGCTGGACAAGAACTTCATCGCGCTGGCCGAACTGAACTTCGGCGCCGCTACCCTCGGCATCGTCATCACGCTCGCGGCCTGGATCACCGCGTGGGTCGGCCCATTCAGTAACGGCTGGACCGGATACGCCGCGTTCGGAGGCATGGTCTCGATGATCCTGCCCGGCGCGTTGTTCGCACGGCACTCCAAATGGGGCCTGCTGCCCGCATTCCTGACGCCGCTGATCTTCCCGTTGCTCCCGTGGTCGTTGCTGCGCTCGGCTTGGCTGACTTGGCGCCAGGGCGGCATCCGCTGGCGCGAGACGGTCTACCCGTTAGAGTTGTTACGTAAACACCGTGTTTCGTTGTTCTTGAAACCAAGGCGTCATTGAGATGAAGCGACGAGCAGTCGGGCTCGCGATCGTCGGTCTGGTGGCCGCTTTCCCCGTTCACGCGGATGACGACGCACGCGCCATCGTCGAGAAGGCCTTCGAGGCCGCCCGGGCGAACGAAGCGATCGCGCGCGACTACGTCTATCACGAACGTATCGAAGAGACCCGGTACAACAAGAAGGGCGAGGTCAAGAAACGCGAGTCGCAGACGTGGGACGTGACGCTGTTGGACTACAGCGAATACCGACGCCTGATCGCCAAGAACGACGGGCCGCTGTTCCCCGAAACGGCGGCGAAGGAGCAACGCAAACTCGAGAAGCAGCTCGAGAAGATGCGGACGGAGACGCCGAAGAAGCGCAAGAAACGTTTGGCCAAGATCGAGAAGGGTCGTAAGGAAGGCGAGGCGTTCCTCGAGGAGATCACGAAGGCGTTCGACTTCCGGCTCACCGGAGAGGAGGAGATCGGGGGCGTTGCGACGCACGTCATCTCGTTCACACCGAAAGAGAGCTACAAACCGCGTTCGCGTGAAGCCAAGGTGTTACCGAAGGTGCGCGGGACCCTGTGGGTCTCGAAGGGCGACTACGGCTGGGTCCAGGCGGACATGCAGACCATCGGCAACATCCGCTGGATGGTGATCTTCAAGCTCAACGAAGGGGCGCGGGTTCGATTCACGCAGCGAAAACACAACGATGAGGTCTGGCTGACCGACAACTGGTACGTGCGGATCAAGGCGCGCGTGGCGTTCGTCAAGTTCGACGGGGAAGTCCACGGCAGCTACAGCAACTTTCGGAAGTTCACGACCGACACCACACCATCGCTCGGCGAAGCCGGCGGGCGGCCTCGATCCCACGCTGCAGGTCCTCTAAGATGACCGCGTGCGCCATCAACCGCTCAAGATCGAGGCCCCCGAGCTGCGTCTCGATCCCGAACGACTGACGAAACCGTTCTCATGGGCCGATGTGTTTCCGGTCGAACGTCCTGTCGAGGTCGAGATCGGTATCGGCAAGGGCCGGTTTCTCCTCGACGCGGCGGAGAAGCGCCCGGAGATCAACCACCTTGGTGTGGAGTGGGCCAACAAGTACCTACGCTTCGCGGAGAGCCGGGCCCAGCGCCGTGGGCTGGACAACGTCCGTTTCGTGCGCGTCGACGCGAGGGAGATCATGCCGGCGATGCCGGATCGCTCGGTGGATACCTTTTATGTGTTCTACCCCGATCCGTGGCCCAAGAAGCGGCATCACAAACGCCGCTTTCTCCGCGAGGATATGGCCACCGAGCTCGCACGCGTGCTCGTCGACGGCGGCAAGCTCCACGTCGCCACGGATCATGCCGACTACTGGGAGGCGCTTCAGCCTGTCTTCGACGAGCGCCCGGAGTTCGAACGGCAACCGTCGTTCGGCGGCCCCGGGTTCCCGCTCGCGGAAGGCGAGCCGTTGACGCACTTCGAGATCAAATACGCCGTCGAGGAACGCGATCGGCATCGGGCATCGTGGATTCGCCGGGCACGCTAGCGCACTACCCCTTCGTTCGAGCGCCGCGGAAGGCAGATCCGCCGATCGGAACGGCGTAACGCACCCGACTCGGCGCGTGCGACGACAGCACCGATACCACCACCAGAACTCCCAGCACCCAGGCGGCGACCGTCGGATCGAGCCGTGGTACGAGCCCCAACACGGCGATCTTGAGGATCACGAGATACCCGCGGACCTGTAGCAGGAAAACACAGCTCTCGTGCAGGTCGAGCAGCAGCAGCGCGATTTTGAGGCTCCTTCGGCCCAAAAAATCCCGCGGTTCGGGTGGAAAAAAAAAGTCCTTGATTGACATCCGGCTCGACATAATATAGGAAATAGGAATCCGAATTCCTTTTTTATCGAAATCGGTTCGAATTATGGGAAAAACGCCATGAACATTCAGGCCTGGACCGTCGAGGAAGCCGGGAAGCCGATGGTCCTCCGGGAACGCGAGACCGCTCCGGCAGACGGGGAGGTCGTCGTCGAGGTGGCCGGGTGCGGCGTCTGCCACACCGACCTCGGCTTCTACTACGACGGCGTCCCGACCCGGCACGGCTTCCCGCTGACGTTGGGCCACGAGGTCGCGGGCAAGGTCGTGCAGGCCGGCGATCACGCAACCGATTGGCTCGGCCGTTCGGTCGTCGTTCCGGCGGTGATTCCCTGCGGCTCGTGCGATGCCTGTCGCGCAGGCCACGGCCGCATTTGCCCGCGTCAGATCTTCCCCGGCAGCGACGTTCACGGCGGCTTCGCCTCGCACCTCTGCGTGCCCGCCCACGGCCTCTGCCCCGTCCCCGATCTGGACGACCCGGCGGTCAACCAGGCGGGGCTCGAGTTGCACGAGCTCTCCGTGATCGCCGACGCGGTCTCGACGCCGTACCAGGCGATCGTTCTGTCGGAGCTCGCCGAGGGCGACCTCGCGGTCTTCGTCGGCGTGGGAGGAGTCGGCGGCTTCGGCGTCCAGGTCGCCGCCGCGATGGGCGCCGTCGTCGTGGCGATCGACGTGGACGCCGACAAGCTGGCGAGGATGGCCGAGCACGGCGCGACCGTCACCCTGCGCTCGGACGAGATGCCGTTCAAGGAGCTGCGCGGCGCGATCCGCGGCCTGGCCAAGGAGCGCGGCATCCCCTCGTACCGCCAGAAGATCTTCGAGACTTCCGGCACGCCGGCCGGCCAGTCCACGGCGTTCGGGCTGGTCGGTCACGGCGGCCACCTCTCCGTCGTCGGCTTCACCCCGGCGAAGCTCGAGCTGCGGCTGTCGAACCTGATGGCCTTCGACGCCACGGCCCAGGGCAACTGGGGCTGCCTGCCGGAGCACTACCCCGCCATCGTCGAGATGGCGCTTGCGGACCGCATCAAGCTCAAGCCGTTCGTCGAGCGGCGACCCATGTCCAGCATCAATCAAACCTTCGAGGACCTGCACGAGGGCCGGGTGTCCCGTCGCGTGATCCTCGCACCGGAGTAACCGTCATGGAACTGAAGGACCATTCGCTGATCAAGGACGCGGACTACGAGGGCGTGCTGTACGAGCACCTGCCCCTCAGGACCCCCGACCGTGAGGTCGTCGACGGCCTCCACGCCGTGCGCATCACCCTGAACAACCCGCGGCAGTACAACTCCTACACGACCGAGATGGTCAAGGGGGTGATCGCCGCGATGCGCCGCGCCTCCAACGACCGCGCCGCCGTCGCCGTCGTCTTCACCGGCGCCGGCGACAAGGCCTTCTGCACCGGCGGCAACACCGCCGAGTACGCCGAGTACTACGCCGGCCGCCCCGAGGAGTACCGCCAGTACATGCGGCTGTTCAACGACATGGTCACGGCGATCCTGCACTGCGACAAGCCGGTGATCTGCCGCGTCAACGGCATGCGCATCGGCGGCGGCCAGGAGATCGGCATGGCCTGCGACTTCACCGTCGCGCAGGACCTGGCGCTGTTCGGCCAGGCCGGGCCGAAGCACGGCTCGGCGCCCGACGGCGGCAGCACCGACTTCCTGCCGCTGTTCGTCGGCATCGAGGCGGCGATGGAGAGCTGCACGCTGTGCGAGCCCTGGAGCGCGCACAAGGCGAAGCGTATCGGCTTGATCGGCCGCATCGTCCCGGCGCTCAAGGTCGACGGCGAGTTCGTGCCGAATCCGCGCGTGATCACCGACCGCTACATCGACGAACGCGGCGACATCGTCTACGGCGAGCCGAAAACCGGCCCCGAAGCGCGCGAGGCCAAGCTGATGATCGAGGCGGGCGAGGTGGACCTCACTCCGCTGGACCTCGAGGTCGACGCGCTGGTCTACGAGCTGGCGATGTTGATGCCCGGCTGCCTGACCAAGACGATCGAGAGCCTGCGCNNCTCTACACCATGCCCGACTGCCTGACCAAGACGATCGAGAGCCTGCGCAAGCACAAGCTCGAGCACTGGGACCGCAACCGCGAGACCAACCGCGCCTGGCTCGGCCTGAACATGATGACCGAGGGCCGCACCGGCTTCCGCGCGTTCCACGAGGGTTCGCGCGAGTGCCGCGAGGCGGATTTCCTGCTGCTGCGGAAGCGCTTGGCGCAGGGCCACACCTGGGGTGAGGAGCTGGTGACCGAGGTGCTGCGGAAGGCGCACGGCGACAAGGTGGCGACTTGACCGTCCGCGAACTCAGCGCCGAACACCTCGGTGCCGTCGTGCGCATCGATGCGGCGCACACCGGCACGGCCAACCCGGACTACTGGGAGGAGGTGTTCGGCCGCTTCCTGAGCCCCAACGGCGGGCGGCCGCACGTCGGCCTCGTCGCCGAGGAGGAGGGGCAAGCGGTCGGCTACCTGCTCGGCGAGGTCCGCGCCTTCGAGTTCGGCTCGGAGCCCTGCGGCTGGATCTTCGGCGTCGGGGTCGATCCCGAGCGGCTGCGCTCCGGTGTCGCCGGCGCGCTGCTCGACGAGGCGCGCCGCCGCTTTCGCGAGTCCGGTGTGGCGACGGTGCGCACGATGGTGCGGCGCAACGACGTCCCGGTGCTCTCTTTTTTCCGCTCTCACGGTTTCGTCGGCGGGAGCTTCACCCAACTGGAGGAATCGCTTTGAGCGACACGCTGACCCACGAGATCCTCGACGACGGTGCGATCTGGCGCATCCGGCTGAACACGCCCAAGGCCAACATCCTGGATATGGACAAGGTCGCGCGACTCGACGCGCTGTTCCGGCGTGCCGCCGACGAGCGCGACCTCAAGGCCGTGCTGATCGAGGGTGAGGGGCCGCACTTCTCCTTCGGTGCCAGCGTGGAGGAGCACTTGCCGGGCCGGTTCGAGGCGATGATCCCCGGCTTCCACAAGCTGTTCGAGCGCATGTTCGACGCCGAAGTCGCGACGCTCGCCGCGGTGCGCGGTCAGTGCCTCGGCGGTGGACTCGAGTTGGTCGCGTTCTGCAATCGCGTGTTCGCCGCGGCCGACGCCAAGTTCGGCCAGCCGGAGATCGTGCTCGGCGTGTTCGCGCCGGTCGCTTCGGTCGCGCTGGCCGACCGTGTGGGGCGCAGCCGTGCCGAGGACCTCTGCCTGTCGGGCCGCTCGATTGATACCGAGGAGGCGCTGCGCATCGGGCTGATCGACGCCATCGCGGACGACCCGGCCGAGGCGGCCCTTGCTTACGCGAGGGAGCGGCTCTGCCCGCACTCCGCATCGAGCCTGCGACTGGCGCAGCGTGCGGTGCGAGGGGCCTATCGGGAGCGTTTCCGACGCGACCTCGATACGGTCGAGGCGCTGTATCTCGAGACGCTGATGAAAACGAAGGACGCGAACGAGGGACTCCAGGCGTTCCTCGAGAAGCGCAAGCCGGAGTGGAGCAACACATGACGCCCGCTCTCGAGCCTCGGGTCGCGATGGTGACCGGCGGCGATGGCGGCATCGGCCGCGCGACCTGTCGTGCGCTCGAGGAAGGCGGCGCGAGGGTCGTCTCCGTCGATATCGGCGGCTCGCCGACGTTCGCTTGCGACGTCTCCGACGCCGACTCGGTGCGCGGGATGTTCTCCGAGTTCGACGCGGCGTGCGAACGTCTCGACGTGCTCGTGCACGCGGCGGGCACGACGCGTGACGGCGTCTCCTGGAAGATGAGCGACGAGGACTGGCGCACCGTGATGGCCGTCAACCTCGATTCGGCCTTCTGGCTCGCGCGCGAGGCCGTGCCGCGGATGCGCGCGGGCGGAGGCGGCTCGATCGTGCTGGTCTCGTCGATCAACGGCGAGCGCGGCAAGTTCGGCCAGGCCAACTACGCCGCCAGCAAGGCCGGGCTGATCGGCCTCGGCCGCGCGCTCGCCCGGGAGACGGGCAGGTTCGGCATCCGGGTCAACCTGGTGGCCCCGGGGTTGATCGACACCGCGATGACCGCGGGTCTACCCGACGCGGATCGTCAACGCGCGGTCGACGAGACCTTGCTGGGGCGCACGGGCCGGCCCGAGGACGTCGCCGCGGCCATCGCGTTCCTCGCCTCGCCCGCCAGCGGCCACGTGACCGGGCAGGTCCTGCGCGTCGATGGGGGGCAACTGATCGCATGAACTTCCGCAAAGGCACTCGCTACGCGTTGTACGCCGCGATGGAGATGGCCCGCTCCGAGGAGGGCCGCCCCGTCACCGCCGCGCAGGTCGCGGCGGTCTACGGGATCGCCACCGCGGTGCTTTCCAAGGTGTTCCAGCAGCTTGTTCGCGCGGGGTTGGCCGCCGGGACGCGCGGCGTCAAGGGCGGCTACGTGCTGACCAAGCCGCCCGCCCGGCTGACCGTGCTGGATGTGATCGAGGTATTCGAGCCGCCACGCCGTCCGGACGGCTGCCTGCTCGCCGACCACGACGAGCCCGACTGCGCGAAAGCCGACGCCTGCCGCCTGCGCCGCCTGCTCGACGAGGTCGAGGAGACGGCACGCTGCACCTACGCCTCGGTGACGCTGGACACGCTGGTCGGGGCTCGTGGGCGGACGGATGAGGCATTACCGGTGATTAGCTAGGAGTCTGAAGATGATGACACCCGTATTCAACGACTGGAAAGGCAAGCAGCTCGACGACGTCCTACTCGAAGTCCGCGACCTCGTGGAAGACCCGGACATGCTCACCGCCCAGCGCTGGCGCGAGCAGGGCGGCAAGGTCGCCGGCCACTTCCAGGTCTACTTTCCCGAGGAGATCGCCCACGCCGCCGGCATGCTGCCGTTCAAGATGCGCGGCGCGCAACTGGAGCCGACACAGGCCGACTCGCGCTTCGGCTCGTACCTCTGCTCGATCATCAAGACCTCCCTCGAGCTCTGCCTGACGGGCCGGGTCGAGCTGGACATGTTCGTGACGCACCCGATCTGCGACGCCGCGCGGAACCTCGCGCCGGTCTTCGGTCGGAACTTCGACTACCCCTGCCAGATCCTCTACCTGCCGCAGAACCCCAACTCGGGCCACAGCGTCCAGTACCTGACCGACGAGTACGGCCGGCTGCAGCGGTTGGTCGAGGAGGTGTCGGGGGTCGCGGTGACCGCGGACGCGCTGCGCAGCTCCATCCGCGTGTTCAACGAGAACCGGCGGCTCCTGCGCGAGCTCTACGACATCAAGCGCGAGACCCCCTGGCTCATCGCCGCCGAGGACGCCTACGCGCTCGTCGCCAGCGCCGGGATGATGCCGCGCGAGGAACACAACGAGCTGCTGGCGCACGTGCTTCCGCTTGTCCGCGAGCGCGATACCAAAGCCGAGGACCGCATCCGCGTCGTCTTCGAGGGCGGCTTCTGCGAGCAACCGCCGCTCGACCTGATCCGCATGCTCGGCCGCTCCTGCTACCTCGTCGACGACGACCTGCTGATCGGCTTGCGCTGGATCGTCGACGACGTGGACACCGCGGGCGACCCGCTGCACAACCTGGCCTATGCCTACATCGAGCGCTCGTCCTACAGCCCCGTCCAGCACGACCTGCGCAAGCCCAAGGAAGTGATGCTCGAGCAGCGCATCGACCGCGCGCGTGCCGACGCCGCGATCATCGCGGCGGCCAAGATGTGCGAGCCGGGTCTCGAGGAGCAGGTGGCCTACGTCACCGCGCTCGAGAAGCGCGGCCTGCCGCACTTCGTCAGCGAGTTCGAGGAGAACATGACGAGCTTCGCCCAGCTCGAGATGCAACTCGACACCTTCATGGAAAACCTGCTTTTCGCTTAGGAGACGTACGATGACCACGACCGAACAGACGGACGGCATCGTCGGACGCGGTAATCGCGACGGCGCGGCCCTGTTTCGCGATTGGTTCGCCGAGCTGAACGAAGTCGCGGAGAATGGCGGGCGCGCAGCCTACGTCTTCGTGATGGGCAGCCTCAACGAGGTGCTCAAGACGTTCGACCTACCGGTCGTCTTCCCCGAAATCAACTCGCTGCAGACCGCCGTCCGGCGGGTGGCCCACGAGTACCTCGACGTTGCCGAGGACGCCGGCTACTCCCCGGACATCTGCGGCTACGTGAAGGCCGACTTCGCGACGCAGATCCAGGACGGCCGGCACCCGATGGGCCGCATCCCCAAGCCGGCGTTGACCGTCTACACCAACGCCTGCAACACCTACATCAAGTGGGCCGAGATCTGGGAGCGGCTGCACAAGATTCCGCTGTTCACGCTCGACGTGCCGGGGACCCGCCAGGGCGGGCTGATCACGCTCGGCGGCGACGTCGACTTCGAGAACGACAAGCGTTACGTCAAGGCACAGTTGCTGGAGCTGATCGAGCTCTGCAAAAAGGTCACCGGGAAGCCGTTCGACATCGACCGGCTGCGTGAGGTGATGGGCTTCGCCAACACGATGAGCCGCGGCTGGAAGCGCGTGCTGGAGCTGAACGCGAAGACACCCTCCGTATTCAACGCGTTGACCGACGGCACGATCTACCTCGGCGTGGCCAACGGCATGCGCGGGACACCCGAGGGCGCGAAGTACTTCGACGACCTGGTCGAGGAGATGGAGTACAAGGCGGCCAACGGCATCGGCACGCTGACCGACGAGAAGTACCGCCTCGTCTTCGTCGGCGTCCCCTGCTACCCGATCTTCCGCCGCTTCAACGAGCTGTTCACCGAGTGGGGCGGGACGTTCGTCAACTCGACGTACCTGTGGTTCGCGTCCGGCGGGACGAATCGTGGGTTCGAGTACGACCTCGCCGACCCGCTCGACAGCCTCGCCGAGGGCCTGCTGATCAGCGTGCGGGACGCGATGGACAGCATGTTCCACCAGGACCGCGTCCTGAACGAGGTGATCGACGATTTCGGCATCGACGGCGTCGTCTACCACCCGATCAAGAGCTGCCGGACGACCTCCACGGGAATGGCCGACAGCCGGCGCTACCTGATGAGCCAGCGCGACATCCCGACGCTGTTCATCGAGTCGGACATGATGGACCGCCGCGTGGTCTCCGAAGCACAGCTCAAGAACCGTTCCGACGCTTTCTTCGAGGGGTTGGCGGCGCGCAAGGCCCAGGCCGGTGCGTCGGCTCCCTCCTGATCCGGAATCGAGAGGAACTGATATGGCATACGCAGCTGGAGTCGACGTCGGGTCGACGCAAACCAAGGCGGTGATCATCGACGAGCACCGCAACATCGTCGGCCGCTCGCTCGGCGACACCGGGGCGAACGTCGTGGTCGCCGCCGAGACCGCGTTCGCGCAGGCGCTGGCGGACGGTGCGATCGAGGAGTCCGAGGTCGAGTACGTGATCGGCACCGGCTACGGCCGCTACCGCGTGACGTTCGGCAACGACCAGGTCACCGAGATCAGCTGCCACGCGCGCGGCGCGGTCCAGATTTTCCCGAACACACGTACGGTGGTCGACATGGGCGGGCAGGACACCAAGGCGATTCGCGTCAACGACAAGGGCGAGATCGAGGACTTCTGCATGAACGACAAGTGCGCCGCCGGCACCGGCCGCTTCCTCGGCGCAGCCGCCGCGGCACTCGACCTGGGGCTAGACAATCTCGGACCGACGGCGCTGAAGGCGACCAAACCCGTACGCATCAGCACGACGTGCACGGTGTTCGCCGAGTCCGAGGTGCTGTCCTGGCTCGGCAAGGGCAAGAAGGTCGAGGACATCCTCTGGGGCGTGCACCAGTCGATCGCCTCGCGCTCGGCCGCGCTGATGCGCCGGGTGGGGATCGAGGACGAGATCACCTTCACCGGAGGGGTGACGCGAAACGTGGCGATGGTCAAGGCGCTCGGGGAGCGTGTCGACAAGAAGCTCAACGTCAGTGAGGAGTCGCACTACATGGGCGCGATGGGCGCGGCCCTGTTCGCCCTGGACCGTATTTTCGCCAGCCGTTCACCGGCGCAGGCGGCGGAGGCAGCGCGATGAGCATCACCGCGGGAATCGACGTCGGATCGACCTACACCAAGGCAATCGTTCTCGAGGGCGATTCGGTCATCGGGATGGCGATGAAGGCGACCGGATTCAAGCTGACCGAGGTCTCGGAGGCGATGTTCGACGCCGCGATCGCCGACGCGGGAATCAGCCGGGAAGAGGTGCAGTACACCATCGCCACCGGCTACGGGCGGCACCAGTGCAAGGTCAAGGACCTGGCCGTGACCGATCTGACGGCCGCCGCGCGCGGTGCGCACTTCTTCTTCCCCGCCACGCGCACGGTGCTCGACATCGGTGGCCAGACGATGAAGGCGACGAAGATCGACGAGTCGGCGCGGGTCAAGAGCTTCCGGCTCAACGACAAGTGCGCCGCCGGAACCGGGGCGTTCCTGGAGAAGACGGCGCGTTACATGGGGTTCACGACCGAGGAGATCGGCGGTCTGATGGACACCTCGAAGGAGCACGTCACGATCTCCGGCGTCTGCGCGGTGTTCGCCGAGTCGGAGGTGATCAACCACCTGTCGCAGGGCACATCCCCCGCCGACATCATGCAGGGCAGTGCGGATTCGCTGTCGGCGCGATCGGTCCAGTTGCTCAAGCGGGTCAAGGCGGAGCCCGAGTACACGTTGATCGGGGGTCTGTTGCGCTGGCCGCGGATGGTCGACACGATCGCCGGCCAGCTCGACGCCGAGGTCAACGCGCCCGCAGGCGAGATGGTGCAGTACACCGGCGCGGTGGGCGCGGCGTTGCTCGGACGCATCCGGCTGAACAAGCTCGCGGAAAAGGACGCCGTGGAGCAGACCGCGTGAGCGACTCACCACCGCTGGTGCCGGATCCGGGATGCCCGGCTGACCCGGAGCTGATCGCCGAGGGCTGGACCCGGCGGTTCCTCGTCGGGCCGGAGCGGCAGCAGGAGGTCGTCGAGCTCTACGAGTCGCTGGGCCACGAAGTGCGGCTGGAGAAGCTCGAACCGGATGACTTCAGCGACAGCTGCGGTGCGTGTCCGGCCGTCGTGTGCCGGGATCACCTGCTGCTTTACACGCGCCCGCGGCCTACCTGTCGTCCGGGTTGATGGCGGTGAAGGCGACGGCTGCCAGGGCAGCCCCACCGAACGTTCCGACGAGGTAGCCGGTCGTGCCTGCGGCGGCCGCGGCGCCGGCGACCGGGGCGATCCAGTACGGCACGATTTCGGAACCCTCGCAACGCCCGCGAATCCAGACGGCGGGGTGAACTGAATGGCGGCGGCGCGGTGCTGAAGCTGCGATCGAGCGGCGGCGGGATCCGGATCGAGAGCAACTAATCGGCACAGGCCCGGGCGCGCTTCGAGTAGTGCTCGACCCGTTGACGGGCCTGCTCCACGTCCAGTTCCGCGAGGATGACCTCGTCGAGCGTCGCGACATTGTTTTCACGCAGGTCTTTGACGCTGGTCAAGACTTCCTTCTGGTAAGCCAGGTCGATCTCGGCGATGGCCAGATCCTCGCCGAGTCGGCGGCAGTCGGTCTGCTCGTAGCGTCGTTGCGCCGCTTGAATCCGGGTCCTTCTCTCGTCGCCGGAATGTGAGCAGAAGGCCACGTAGATGTCACGTTGGGCTTTGTGGCGCTCCAGTAGTAGGCGCCGCCTCTCGAGATCGATCGTCGCGGTGTCGTTCTCGTACTTGAAGGCCAGGTACCGGATTCGCTCGATCAACCCGTCCTTGTTCAGCTTCTCGGCCATGTCGAAGATGGCCCTGGTCGCCTCGAGTCGTGACTCCGCCAACGCAACGTCCGATTCACGATCCTCGAGATTGACCTGAATCTGGTGCTGGACGATGGGGCAGAGCGGATGCTCGACCATATCGGCGTTTGCCGGCAGCAGCGCGTTGAGGCCGAGAGCGGAGAGTAAGACGACGATCCGCATGATCCACCTCCTCAGCCGGCAAGCTTCTCCAACCGCACTGCCGTCACCTTGTATTCCGGCGTGCCGATCTCGGGATCGCCGACGTCGTGGGTCAGCTCGTTGGCACGCGCCTCGGCGTAATGCATCGGCATCCAGACCACGCCCGGCGGCACCGCCGTCGTCAGCTCCGCGCGGGCCTGGATGGCGCCGCGGCGCGAGCGGATGACGATCTTCTCGTCGGGCTCGATGCCGCGGATGGCCGCGTCCGACGGGTTGACCTCGATGAACGCCCCGCCTTGTTTGGACGCCAACCCGCTCACGCGGCGCGTCTGGGTCGCGGCGTTGTAGTGGAACAACGTCCGGCCGGTCGACATGGTCAGGTCGTATTCCGCGTCGGCCGTCTCGTGCGGCGGGCGATACTCGATCGGGAACATCCGCGCCTTGCCGCGGAACGGCGTGCCCTCGTGCATGAACTTTTCACCCGGATGTTCGCGATCCCAGCAGGGCCACTGGATGCCTTCTTCCTGGATGCGGTCGTAGCGGATGCCGCTGAACCGCGGCGAGAGATCCGCCATCTCGTCCCAGATCTGCTCCGGTGTGGTGTAGGCCCAGTCGGCGCCGATGCGCTGCGCCACGCGTTGCAGGATCTGCCAGTCGGGTAGCGCCTGCCCCGGCGGGTCGACCGCCTTGCGGCACATCTGGACGCGCCGCTCGGAGTTGGTGAAGGTGCCGTCCTTCTCGGCGAAACAGGCGGCGGGCAGTACGACGTGCGCGTACTTGCGTGCGGTCTCGGAAAGGAAGATGTCCTGGCAGGCGACGAACTCGAGCCCGGCGAACCCTTGCTCCACGTGGTTCGCATCGGGCTCGGAGAGGATCGGGTCCTCGCCCATGATGTAGAAGCCCTTGATCCGGTCGTCGTGCATGCCGGACATNNCTCCGAAAACTTCTCCCGCACTTCGGGATCCTCGACCTTCTGGTAACCCGCGTGGTAGATCGGGTTGTTGCCCATGTCGTTGGCGCCCTGCACGTTGTTCTGGCCGCGCAGCGGGTTCATGCCGGCGGACTCGCGCCCGAGGTGCCCGGTCATCACGACCATGTTGCAGAGCGACAGCACGTTGTCGACGCCGGTCGTGTGCTCCGTGATGCCCAGCGTGTAGTAAACACCGGCCCGGTCCGTGGTCGCGTACTCGCGCGCCGTCTTGCGGATCAGGTCGGCGGGCACGCCGGTGACCTTCTCCGCCTCCTCCGGCGGGTAACGCAGCACGACCTCCTTGACGGCCTCGAAGTCCTCCGCGTGCTCTCGGATGTAAACGTGATCGACCAGGTCCTCCGTCACGATCACGTGCATCAGTGCGTTGATCAGCCAGACGTCCGTACCCGGCTGTAGTTGCAGGTGGTACTTGGCCAGCTTGGTCAGCCAGATCTTGCGCGGGTCGGCAACGACGATCGTGGCACCGCGGCGCGCGGCCTTCTTCATGCGCAGAGCGATGACGGGGTGCGCCTCGGTCGTGTTCGAGCCGATCACGAAAAGGAAGTCGGCGTTCTCGATCTCGGCGATGCTGTTGGTCATCGCCCCCGCACCCAACGACCTGACCAGGCCGTAGACCGTCGGCGCGTGTCACGTGGCCGCGCAGGAGTGCACGCTGTTCGTGCCCATCACCCCGCGCGCCAGTTTCTGCAGCAGGTAGTTCTCTTCGTTGGTGCAACGGCTCGACGTGAGGAACGCGAGCTTCTGCGAGCCGTGGCGCTCGCGGACGCCGTTCAGCCCTTCCGCGACGCGGTCGAGCGCATCGTCCCAGCTCGCCTCGACGAGCTCGCCGGCATCGTTGCGGACCAGGGGCATCTTTAGACGGTCCGGGTGGTCGACGAAGTCGAACGCGAAGCGGCCCTTGACGCAGAGGTTGCCCTCCGAGACCGGGGCGCCGATCCGGGTGCCGACCTTGACGATCTTGTTGTCCTCCACGTGCAGGTCGAGCTGGCAGCCGACGCCGCAGTACGTGCAGGTGGTCGTGGTCTTGGCGACCTGCGTATCCTGCGTACCCAGCGCGCGCTTGTCGTAGAGCGCGCCGGTCGGGCAGGTCGACACGCACCCGCCGCAGAGCTCGCAGTCGGTATCGAGGAACGACTCGCCGCGAGTCGGCTGGATGTGGCCGCCGGGCCCCTTGCCCGTCAGCGTCAGCGCCGAGCAGAGCATGACCTCTTCGCAGTAGCGCACGCAGCGGTTGCAGAGGATGCAGTTGTCGGCGTCCAGGCCGATGAACTCGTTGCGGTCTTTGTAGGGACGTCGATGCGACGGGAGCTCGAACAGCGGTTCGACGTCGTAATCGCGGGCGAGCAGCGCCAGGTCGTCGTGGCCGACCCCGTCGCCCTCGCCGCCGAGATGCTCCATCATCAGCAGCTCGACGAGCGTTTTGCGATAGTCCTCGACCGGCCCGCTCTCGGAGCGGACGACCATCCCTTCGGCAATCGGCGTCGCGCAGGCGGGTACCGGCCGGGGCGATCCCTCGACTTCGACGACACAGGTGCGGCAGCCTCCGTAGGGATCCAGCCGCGGGTCGTTGCACAGGTTGGGCACGTTGCGCTGGTGCGCCTGCATCACCTGCAGGATTGTCTGCCCTCGGCGACCGGTGACGGTCGAGCCGTCCAGCGTGAACGTGACGTCAGCCATCGTGGAACCCTTTGAACTCCTCCGGGAAGAACTTTATACCCGTTTGCAGCGGGATTCCCGCCGCCATCCCCAGTCCGCAAATGGATGTCTGTTGGAGCGCTTCGTCAACGCGCCGGATGAACCCGGGTGCCCCCTCGGGGATCTCCGCGTCGCCACGCCTCAGCAGATGATGCAGCGCCCGCGTCCCCAGCCGGCAGGGCGTGCACTGCTGACAGGATTCCTCCTCGAAGAAGCGCATCAGCTCGACGCAGGCCTCGCGGACACTGCGCGTCTCGTCCAACACGATGACCGCGGCGGAGCCCAGCGCCCCCCCGGCCTCGCGTAGCGGCGCGACGTCCATCGGAACGTCCAGCTCTTCCGGCGAGAGGAAACCCGTCGCCGCGCCGCCGGGGATCCAGGCCTTGATCTTCTTGCCGTCTCTCACCCCGCCGCCGTGCTCCTCGATCAGCTCGCGTGCCGTCGTACCGACGGGCAACTCGTAGACACCGGGCCGTTCGACATCGCCGGAGAGCGAGAACAGACGCACGCCCTTGCCGCCGCGGACGCCGAGTCCGGCGAACCAGTTCGAACCCTCGCGCAGGATGGCCGGCACGTGGGCCAGCGTCTCGACGTTGTTGATCAGCGTCGGGCGACCCAGGTAGCCGGACTCGATGGGGTAGGGCGGCTTGAGCCGCGGCATGCCGCGGCGGCCCTCGAGCGACTCGAGCAGCGCCGTCTCCTCGCCGCAGATGTAGGCGCCGGCTCCGACGGCAACGCGAGTCTCGACCCCGTCGAGCAGACCGGCTTCCTCGAGTTCGTCGATCGCTTGCCCACAACGGCGAATCGATTCGTCGTATTCCTCGCGGACGTAGACGATGATCTCGGCGGCCTTCAGCGCGCGTGCCGCGATCAACGCCCCCTCCAGCATCGCGTAGGGGTTGCGCTCCAGGATCCAGCGATCCTTGAACGTCCCCGGTTCGCCCTCGTCCGCGTTGACGACGACCGTCCGGCCCTCGGCGCGCTGGCCGAGCATGAAGCTCCACTTGCGTCCGGTCGGGAACCCGGCGCCGCCGCAACCGACGAGTCCGGCTTCGTTCAGCTCCTCGATGACCTGCTCAGCCGTGAGCTCACCGGAACTCACCTTCTCGAGAGCCTCGAGACCACCGGCCGCTTTCCAGGCGTCGAGATCAGGTAGAGACTCACCGAGCGGAATCGACCTCCATTCCCGAGATTGCGGCTCGCCGATCGGGCCGAGGAGCGAGCCGTCGCCGACCCGCTTCGCCGATTCATGACAACCCTCGGACGTGGCATGCGGTACGACCTCGGAACCGACGAGCGCGACCGGCGCCATCTCGCAGCGACCGAGGCAGGGCGCCTCGAGCACGGTCCAGTCTCCGGCGGGCTCCTTCCGGAGCGCCGAATGAAGCTCGTCCCCGCCGCGCAGCACGCACGACAGGCCCGTGCACGGCCGGATGAGCTTCCGCCCGTGCGTCAGGTAGGCGTAGAACGAAACCGTTTCGGCGACACGCCCGTGCATCAGGCCGAAGTGCTCGGCGATCGCCTTCTCCGCCGTCGCGTCGATGGCGCCACAGGCGTCGCGCACGAGGTGCAGCGCGTCGAGAAGCCGGTGCGGCTCGCGCGGGAAGTCCCGCACCGCGTGCAGCACCTCCTCGCGCCGCTTGGCGTCGATCGGTGAGATCTGACTGGGATCCATACCGTCGATGTTACACCGAACGGCTACTTCCGTTCCGCACGAAACGAGCCGTTGGGTTGGTGCGATGTCAGCGCGCCCGCGTGGTCGGCACCCTCGTCGAGGTGGAACTCGACCGAGAAGCCGTCGAGCCCCTCGAGCTTGAAGGTCGTGCCCCGGTCGGGCTCGAGCGTGTAGGTCGGCTGGCCCGGGACGGTCATCGTCAACCGATCTTCCTGAAGCGCGACCGTCACGACCGTACCGGCGACCGTGTAATCGCCGGTCAGCTTTTCGAGGAACGCCGGGTCGTTCATCGACTCGTCGCCGAGGCGCAGGAACTCGATGTCGTCCAGGCCCGGTTGCAGCGGCAGCGTCACACGATCGATGTCGCCCTGCTTGTTGTAATAGAACGTCATCTTGAACCCGCCGAAGCCTTCGAGCACGCCGTCGAGGCCCTCGGGAACGGCGAAGATGTCGTAGTGGTAGTGCTCGAGCGGCACGGTGAATCCGATCGCGTCCGCCGTGAGCGCACCGTCCTCCAGGGTGAACTCGGCCACGCCGTAGGCGGGGTTCTCGTAGCGGCCGACGTAATCCTCCAGAGCGTGGGACGGGGCCGTGCCCTCCTTGCGGCCGCTCGCCTCTTCTTCTTTGGCCTTCTCCGCCTGTTCCTCGGCTTCCTTCTCGCGCTTGCGCGCGCGTTCGGCCCAGTCGATCGGCTCCATGCCCAGCAGGCGGTCGAAGACGTTGCGCACGATGAGCGAGGGCACCGTTCCGGACGCCGATGTGTTGGACAGCACGACGACACCGATCCTGTCCTCCGGCAGCCACTCCATTGCCGAGACGAAGCCGTCGATGCCGCCGCCGTGTCGCACATAGGGTCGCCCGCGGTAAGTGCTGACCATCAGGCCGAGGCCGTAGCTCGCCGGGCCGATCTCCTTGTCTTCGCTGACGCGCGCCGCGAGCGGTCCGGTAAGCACCATCTGGGGGGACTGCATCGCGCGGGCGTTGGCCTCCGAGAGAATCTGTTCGTCGCCCACCTTGCCGTAGTCGAGGTGAAACTGGACGTACTTGGCCATCTCGTTCGCCGAGGAGTTGATCGAGCCGGCAGGGCCGATCGCGTCGATGTTGCGGAACGGGATGCGCTCGATCACATCGTCCTCCTCGCCGTAGGCGTAGGAGAAGTTGTCGTCCTGCTGCATCGTGTCGACGGAGAAATTGGAGCGAACCATACCCAGCGGGTCGAGGAGCTCACGTCGCACCTGGTCCTCCCAGCTATCCCCGGCCACCCGTTCGGCGAGGATTCCCGCGGTCATGAACATGAGGTTCTGGTACTGGAAGATGCTTCGGAACGATGCCGTCGGCTCGAGGTGACGAAGAAGCTCGTACAGCTCGGTCCGTGAAAAGCCGGTCTGCAACCAGACCAGGTCGTGGCGTGGTAGACCGGAGCGGTGGCACACCAGGTCGCGCGCGGTCATCTCCTCCGTGGCGACGGAATCGTGCAGCCGGAAGTCCGGCATGTACTCCCGAACCGGCTCGTCCCACTCGAGCTTGCCCTCGTCGACGAGGACGCCCAGCAAGGCGGCGGTGAACGACTTCGTATTCGAACCGATCGCGAACAGGGTGTCTCCGTCGGCGGGGATCTTCTCCTCGTAGTTGCGGTAGCCGTACCCGCGGGCCATCAGGACCTCGCCGTCGTGCACGACCGCCACACCGAGACCGGGGACGTTCCACTCGGCCATGATCTCCTCGACCCATTTGTCGAAGCCCTTGAACGGGTCCTTGGCGGCGCTTGCAGGAAACGCAACCAGCGCGACCAACAGGACGGCAACCACGCACCAACGGTTCACGCTCTCAGGACGATACATCGGCTCACCCTCTTGTCTTCTGACCCAGGGCGCCTATGTTACTTCCCTTTTCGGCGTACCGAAGCCTTCCCCGATCAGCGCAGCATGACGACCAACCGGATCGTGCCGCTGCCCGACTCGAGCGGCTCGAGCGCCTTGGCGACGATCGCGCCCGGGATCTCTCCGTAGGCGCGCATCGCGTGACTCGGTGTCGGTGAGTTGAACAGGAGATCGCCCGGCCCGATTGAACTGTGGTCGGCTCGGGAGCCGGTTTTAGCAGCCCTCGTCAGTCGTGCCGTCGCAGTTGTTGTCGACGCCGTCGCACACCTCGATGGCCCCGGGATGAATGAGCGGGTCCGTGTCGTCGCAATCGTTACCGGCAGTGACGCCTCCGGGGGGCGTCGCGTCACCGTACTCATCGCCGTCGTCGTCTTTCATGCACGCGCCGGGGTCGTCGTCCGGGGCGGCGCCGACGAACGTTGTCGCTGACGAGTCATCGCAATCCGTACTGTCGTCGGCTTCGCCGAGCGTGTTGTTACAGTCGAGATCGTCCCCGGTGATCACCGTTGTCGATCCGAAGGTGTCGCTGTCGAGGTCCTGGTAGCAGTCGTCGACGGCGTCGCAGTTCTGGTCCAGGCCGTCGGCCACGGTTTCGGTGTTGCCGGGGTAGTTGGTCGCATTCTCGTCGTCGCAGTCGTTACCGGCAGAGTGCGACCAGCCGCCGTCCGGAGCCAGCGCGTCCGTGCACGGCGTCGCCGCATTCGCNNCCGTCGCAGTCCGCGTACCACACCTGACCGGGGAACTCGGTGTTGTCCGCGTCGTCACAGTCCGTGCTGTCGTCGGCTTCACCGAGCGTGTTGTTGCAGTCGAGGTCGTCGCCCGTGATCACCGTCGTCGAGCCGAAGGTGTCGTTGTCCAGATCCTGGTAGCAGTCGTCGACGGCGTCGCAGTTCTGGTCCAGACCGTCGGCCACCGTCTCGGTGTTGCCCGGGTAGTTGTCCGCGTTGGTGTCGTCACAGTCCGTGCTGTCGTCGGCCTCGCCGAGCGTGTTGTTGCAATTCAGGTCGTCGCCCGTGATCAC
>WVWW01000282.1:17952-18140 GCA_011773795.1 Acidobacteriota bacterium | reverse complement strand
AGCTCGATCCTTCGTGTGCCCGGATGAAACAGGTCGATCACGAGCGCCTCGTGTCCCCGCCAGTCGCCGTACGGCTCGTTTAGCATCAGAAACCCGCCTTCGTAGCGGCTGAACCGCAGGCGCAGGACTTGCTCCGGTATCTCGCCACCCCAGCCATCCGGCGGTGCGACGCGTTCGAATACCGCCAG
>WVWW01000282.1:0-17908 GCA_011773795.1 Acidobacteriota bacterium | reverse complement strand
CCCTCTCGCGGTAGGCCTCCCAAACCGGGATCAACGGGTACAGGCTCACCACGAACCCGGCGATCGCGACGATCCTCAAGACGATCCGGCCGCCCTTGCGACGGATCGGTGTCCCGTCGAGGCGCTCGTCAAACGTGCACCACCAGGTGACGGCGAGCACGACGCCGACGCCGTTCAGGATCAGGTCCGAGAAATCGGCGTCCCGCGGCCCGACCAGCTGAAGCAGTTCGGTCAGGAAGCCGACGAACAGGCCGGTCCCGCACGCTGCGGCGTACTGAGTCGCCGGGCTCAACCGGCCTCCGAGTGAGCGCCGGGCCAGGACGAGCAGCAAGGTCGTGATCACAGCGAACAGCGGGATGTGAACCAGATTGTTGAACGTGCGCGCCAGCATCGAGCTCCAGGGGCTCCAGTTCACGACCAACGGCGCGATGGCCAGCATGAGGCCCGCGATGAGCCCGATCGTGGTCCAGCGTTGCCGTTTCAAAACCCGGGTTGCTCCCGTCCGAGCCCCTGCTAGGCTTGCAGGATGCGGGCACGCATCGGCACCAGCGGCTTTTCCTACAAGGAATGGAAGGGCCCATTCTACCCCGGGCAGATCAAGAACGACCGAATGCTCGCGTACTACGGCGAACATTTCGACACGGTCGAGATCAACAACACCTTCCATCGCATGCCGCGTGTGGAGCTCCTGGAGACTTGGGCCGCACAGGTTCCGGAAGATTTCTCCTTCGTGCTGAAGAGCCCCCGGCGCATCAGTCACAAGAAAGGGTTCGACGGCGTCGGCGAACCACTCGAAACGTTCGCCAACAACTCGGCCACGCTCGGACAGCGCCTCGGGCCGGCGCTATTTCAGTTCCCTCCGTGGCTGAAGAAGGACTTCGACGTGCTGGGAAGGTTGACCGAGTTCATCCCCGACGGGTTTCGCTGTGCGCTGGAGTTCCGCCACGAGAGCTGGTTCGACGAGGAGACTCGCGAGTTCCTGTCCGATCGCGGACTGGCGCTCGTCGTTTCGGATCAGAAGCTCGCCGAGCCGCCGGTCGCCCGGACGGCGCCCTTCGGGTACGTGCGTTTCCGGCGAGACGCTTATTCTGACGACGAGATGTCGGCCTGGGCCGGCAAGCTGACACAGACCGGATGGGACGAGCTGTACGTCTTTTTCAAACACGAAGACGAGGGCGCCGCGCCGAAGATGGCCATGCGCTTTCGCGAGGTCCTGTCGTGAAACGACTCCTACCCCTGCTCCTGATCGCGCTTGCCGTGACCGCCTGCGCCCCGACCTACAAGCGGTTGCCGACCCTCGACCAGGTGCCGGTGTTCAAGTCTCTCGCCGACGCCGCCGAGGCCCGGCGTGTCCGCGTGTGGACCCACCCGGTCGGAGAGATCGACGGTGTCCCCTACTCGATCGTCGCCGAGGAGACGGGCGCCGGGCCGGAAGAGGCACTGGTCGTGCTGATCCACGGGCTCGTGTCCGACCGGACGACGTGGCAATTCGTATCGGGCCGCCTCGGCGAGACCCATCGGCTGTGGATCCCCGACCAGCTCGGGTGCGGGGAATCCGACCGGCCCTCGCCGCTGGAGATCGGCGAGGCGGAGTATTCGCCCAGCGGCTCCGCCCGCCAGATCCTCGAAGCGTTACGCCGGCGCAACGACGAAGCGGGCTGGCCCGAGCGCATCTTCTTCGTCGGCCACTCGCTCGGCGGTGCCGTTGCCCTGCGCATCCTGGGGTCCGAGGAGCTCCGCGCGGACTATCCGAGGATATTCGAGCGCGTCGACAGCGCCATGCTGATTGCCCCGCTGGAATTCGCCGTCAGCCGCTCGAATGAAACGCTCGACGAGATGAGCCGGATGGGCAGCTTCAAGCTCGGCATCGCCAGGGGCACGCGGATCTTCAAGGAACGTGTCGCGCAGGAGCTCCTTCACTCCGCGGAGTATCCCGACAAGGTCTTCAAGCTCGACGTCGACCGCTTGTTGAACGCTTTCGACGGCAAGCAGGCGCGACTCGCGACCCAGGCGATCATCCGGCAAGCCGTCCCGTTCGATGAGTGGACCCGTCGCCCCGATTGGGAGGCGATCGAATCGCTGGTCGACGACTACGCCAAGGTCGACATCCCGGTCCTGTTGCTGTGGGGCCGGCGCGACGAGACGTTGCCGCTGTCGATGGGTTACAAGCTGCTCGCCGAGCTCCCCGACGCTCGCCTGCGGATCGTCGCCGAGGGCAAGCACTCTCTGCAGTCCGATCGGCCGGAGCTCGTCGCGGACTGGATTCGCCGTTTCCTGGCCGATCCAGGTGACGGCTGGACCGCCGTCGAGATCATCGAATAGCCCGTCGGACTCATCGGGCAACCTGCCCTTCCAGGCCATCCGGGTCCTTGAAGTAGACGCGATTCTCGACTCGATGCGACTCCAGACCCGCGTCCTTCAACCGCTGGAGCGCCTCGGCAGGGTCGTAGTCGTCGATCGTGAAGCAGAAGTGATCCATCCCCGCCGTATCGCTTCGGAACAATGCGACGAAGTTGTCGCCGCAACCGAGGAAGCAGTTGTGCGGCAGGAATTCGCTGCGCACTTCCAGCCCGAAGTGCTCGACGTAGAAGTCGCGCGATCGCGCGACGTCCGTCACGCGAAGCGCCAGGTGGTTCAGGCCCTTCGATGCGAACGTCGGAGCTTCCTTGGAAGCCAGAACGGGAGCACCCGCGTAGGCGGCGGCGAAGAACACCGCGAGCCGCCCGAGTGCGGCACGCCGGTCGATCGTGCCGCTGCGATAGTCGTCGAGAATGCGTTCGGCAGACATACCCTCTCCTTTGTACTAATCCTGCCGTTTCAATCGGATATCGTAGGTGAACTCCTCGACCTGTTGCCCGAGGTACTCGACCTTGCGGCGTGGAACGGTTTCGTCCTTCAGCCGAAACGTCGGTGCGGCGTCGCGGAAGCCGGCTGCCGAGACCCTGAAGTGGATGTGTGGCGCGGGCCCGTAGCCCCCCGGACGGCTGGTCTCGAACGCGTAGCCCCCGTCGCCATCGGTGCGCACGGTGCCCCGGTAGGCCTCCTCGTGGTACCGCCCTTGGTGATCGGCGTGATAGGCGAACACCTCGACACCGACCACGGCCCTGGATTCACCGTCGAGAACTCGACCGCGCACGAGGATCGTCTCGCCACGGGCATCCTCCGGGGCGAGACGCGGCAGCTCGGCGGCGAGCGCGGTCAACGCCATCAGGACGGGTAAACAGCAGACGAACGTTTTTCTCATGGACCCGAGTCTAGACCCGCTGCGGAGCCGCGCGTGGTTTCTTTACGATTCTTTACGATCGAGATCGCCGCGCCTCTCTTACGATCGGTTAGACACGCCGCGGCATTTGCCCGTAGTTCGAGTCAGGACCCGGAGAGTCGATACGTGCGCCCGATCCGTTGGTGGACTTTCGCAGCTTTGTTGGCCTCGTGCGGTACGTGGCCGCTGTTCACTGCCGCGGCGACCGTCGAGCTTCACGTGGTCGATGAGATCGACCAGCCGGTCGCGAGCGCGACCGTTACGCTGCAAAAGATCGACAACACGGACCGTCGGCATTACTTCAGGGAGCGACGGGAAACCGATCACGTCGGACGCGTGGGCTTCGACTCGGTCGGGCCGGGTCGGTATGCGATACGCGTCCTGGCCGAACGCGGTCAGTTTGTCTCGCTGCCGGATCACCCCTCGATCGAGCAACACTCGATCACGGTCGAGGACGATGCCCGGCAACTCGTCTCGACGGTGCGACTCGTCCGGGGGACGCCGGTCGTCTTTCGCGTCTCGGTCGGTGGGCAGGAGCTTCCGGGAGCCAGAATGCTGCTGCACGACCTCGATCGCGAGTACCGAACCGAGATCGCGATGAACGAGCTCATCGAGCGCGAGGTGCGGCTGGTTGCCGGCCGCTGGACCGCGCGTGTGGACCCGGTGCCGGGCTATCTGCTGACGAGCGTGGAGGTGAACCGCACCCTCTTCCCCAACGACGTCGCCGAATTCGATCTGCCGTTGAGTGCGCAAGCCTGGTACGTGAACTTCGAGTTCGCGGCCCTGGCCACCATCGGGGGGCGTGTGACCTTCAAGAAAGACGCCTTCGGCATGAGCGTGGTTTCCCATCTGATGGAGCCGGGCGCGTGGCTGTCCGCGGCGCAGGCACGCGGTGGCTCGAAGTACGATCGCGTGTCGGCGCGGCCGATCTACCCGACCTACGAGTACGAGATGGTCGTGCCGACGGGCCTGTGGACGGTTCGCCCGGAGTCTCCCGGCCTCGAGTTCTCGGAACCGCCGGAGGCTCGGGTCCGACTCGAGGCCGGTGACTACGAGGTCATCGACTTCGTCGTCGACGGCTCGCCGCGGGGCGGCCGTGACTCCGTCCGCGTCCTCGTGGAGGGCCCGGATGGCCGACGTGTCCGCGGGGCGCAGGTCGAGGCCTGGCCTGCCGACCCCGACGCGCGCGGTCGGGAGCCGATCGCGGAAGACAAAGCCGCGTGGTGGGATGCCTTTCTCTACGGGTTGGCCGACCAGGAGCACCTGTTCGTCGCCGGCAAGCCCGGATACGTGGAAGCCGGCACACTCTTCACGCCGGACCCGAAGAAGCGCCAGGTGCGGTTGCAGCTGGGAAAAGGCGCGACGGTCCATGCGGTCGCTCTCGATGGTGAGGGAGAACCGACCCCGGACGTGAATGTCGCGTTGACCCGCGGCGATGACTACGTCTCGCTCCTCACGGACAGGGAGGTGATCGACTGGGTGGCTCGTCCGGCCGGTAAGACGGACGGCAGCGGCCACCTGTGGCTGCGTGGTGTCTACCCCGGACTGTACGTGCTTTCGGGCTCCTTTGAAAGCAAGGACGAGTCCATGTTCTTCGCCGAGTTCCGCAACAAGGGCGACACCTCCTGGCAGCGGGAGATGGACAAGGTATACCGCGACACCGAGACGGATGAGATCGAGATCCGGCTCGCTCCGGCCGGGGTGCTGCGCGCGACGCTGCACTGCTCCGACGGAGGCGAGTTGCCCCCGGAAGCGGACCTTCTCGTGTTGGACGGCGTCCCGAACGACGAGCCGGATTCCTGGTGGGAGAACGGCGTTCTGAGGTCGAAGGCCCACGTGCTCGAGGGCGAACGGCGCAACACGTTTCACATCGGGCCGCTCGATACGGGGGCGTATAACCTGCTGGTCCGGCCCCAGGGCCATAATCGTTGGACCTGGGCAATCGGCACGGAAGCTCCGGAAGAGGCCGCGGTGCTGACGGTGGCCGCCGGTAGCCCGACGGATCTCGGCGCGATCCCAATCGACTGCGCCCCGGCAATCTCGGTAGTGCCGATCCCACCGGACGGAATCGATCTGCCGGATCTGATCAAGACCGGCATCTTCGACCCGCCGGCGGAGCTGACGGGCACATGGACGACCGGCGACGGCGACGAACGCCGGATCGGTCACGGGCGTCTGGTGGCCGAGCCGGACCACGTCCAGTTCCGCGACCTGCCCGAGGGAGAGATCCGGTCGACGGTAACGCTCTGGAACCCGTTGTTCCTGCCGAAACCCTCGCTCGACATTTCGGTCAACGCGACGCTCGAACGCGGGAAAACGGTCGAGGTCTCACCGCCGCTACCCGGAATCGGAGGCGCGATCGAGATCGACCTCGCCCAGGTGCAGCTGGACGGGGCCTCCGTGCGCGCGATTCGCGTCGCCCCGCTGCACGAACGGCCCGGCGAACGAACGAGCGAGCCCCGGAACGTCGAGGTCGATGGGAGCAAGGTGATCGTAACGAGCCTCCCGGAGGGCGACTACGATCTCGATCTCTGCTTCGACCTCGAGTGCGCGAGTCGGGTCCCGCTGTGGCGGGGGGTGGAGATAGAAGCGGGGGTGATCCTGAGCCCTACAGCGTCTCCACGGTAGGTCGGCCGTTGCGTCGCTCCGGCCGGAAGACCAACCACAGCAACACCACGGCGACAATCGATGGGATCAACAGGGCCGCCAGGGCCGGGAACACGCTGGCCAGACCGGTTCGTTTGCTGATCCAGCCGCCGATCACGCCGCCTACCGAGCCGGCGCCGAACGTCATCAGGAAGTAGATGCCGTACCCGAGGCCACGCAGCCGCGGCGGGGTCAGTTGGGCGACGAGCTTGTTGCCGGCGGGTTGGGTGAAGAAGTGAAAGAAGGCGACGCCCATGAACACCGGGACCAGCGCCGGACCGACGATCCAATGAATCGCGACGAGTAGCGGGATCTGCATGGTCCCACCGATCAGGAAGACGAAGGCCGCATGGTGGCCGCGATCGACCAGCCGGCCCGCCGTGTACATCCCGCCGAGACCGACGAGCAACGCCGCGGTCGTCAAGACGCCTCCCAGCGCGGTGCCGCGGGCCAGATCGTCGGTGTAGCTCACGGCGAAGAACTTCGGCAGGAACGTGGTCATGCCGCGGTAGACCATGCCCATGAAGGCGGTGGCCAGCAGCAGCAGCGCAAATCCACGCCACTCCCCTTCCCCGGGACGCGAGCGAATCTCGTGGATGGTCGGCGAGGGCAAGCGCAACGCAGTCAGCGCCAGCACGAACCCGAGGATTGCCAGCGAGCCGATGGCCCAGCGCCAGCCGAGCCAGGCCCCGAGCAGACCCGCGAGCGCGCTCGCCGCGGCGACCCCGGTGTTGCCGGCCATCCCGTGCCAGGCGAACACGCGGCCCGATGGCGGCATCGCGTGCGTGATCAGCGCGGTCCCCGCCGGATGGTAGATGCTCAAACACAGGCCCATCCCCGCGGCCGCGAGCGACAGCGCCGCGAGGCCCGGACTGAGCGCCATGCCGACCATGCAGGCGGACGAGCCCGCCAGGCACACCACCAGTAACGGACGCGAGCCGATGCGGTCCACCAGCCAACCCGCCGGTAGCGAGCCCACACCGAACAGCAAGGCATAGAACGTCGCGATCTCACCCATCCGCAGATCGTTCGCGCCGAACTCCGTCTGGATCATCCACAGCAGCGCGGGAACGGCAAGCTCGTAAACGTGGATCAGGCCGTGCGCCAGGCAGGTCGTCGTGAGGACTTGGCGTTGTGTACTGCTCATCTAACCCTGCGCCCGGGCGACCCCGTCGCGGGGTGCTTCCTCCTCGGGGAGGACGCGGTAGAGCGAGTAGTACAGCGGGCCCTCTTGAAAGATGAACATCTTCTCGAAGGGCAGGCTCATCACGGGACTCAGTGCCAGGTCGGGTCCGTTCTTCTCGAGCCAGTCCGGGTCGGGGTCGATGCTGATGATGTACTGCGGCGGGTTCTGCTCGAGGAACGCGTTGATGTTCTTGTCGCGCTTGTACGGGATCAGCTCCGGCGTGACGAGGCCGTTGAGGTCGAGGATCTCGCGCCTCGAGACGTAGGCGATGGCACCGATGTCCGGGACGGCCACGACATCATCGGGAGCGCTGTTCTCCCGCAGCCATTCGCCGATCGCGATGTTGACCCGCTTCTCCGACTCCTGGTAGGCGATCGTCGCCGGCCGGATGACGCGCAGGTCGAGCACCATGTTCTGAACCAGCGCGACGACGCCCACCAGCAGAACAGCCGCCTGCCGGCGCCCCCCGGCCTTCCACCAGTCGGCGAGCGGGGCGAACCCACCGATCACCACGAAGGGCATGAAGATCAACAGGTACCGCGTGTACACCGTGACCCCGCGTACGCCGTAGAGACCGATCACCCCGACGCACCAGGCCAGCATCAGCAGGACGAACCCGGGATCGCGACGCTCGAGCAGCCTGCGCCAGCGCCCGCGGTAGAGCCAGAGCAGCACGGCGAGAGCGAAGATCGCCATCTCGATCGCCGAAGTCGACGCCAGCACCTTGAGCGTGCGCTCGACCGAAGGGACCAGCTTGGCCAGCCCCTCGACCATCGAGCCCTTGGCGTGGGCCGTATTCGGGAAAACACGACCGAAGTGCAGAAACAGCCCACCCAGCGCGGCGGCGAGGATCAGCGCCGGCGGAACGATCGCCCCGAAGGCGCTTCGCCGCCTCGCGGCCCCGGTCGCCGCGTCCGTCGCCAACCAGAAGAGCACGAAGAGGATCGCCAGTCCGATCATCTCCGGGCGCACGAGGGGCGCCAGACCTGCCGCGATCCCCGCTCCCCACGGCGGCGTCGAGCGCTCCCGCGAACGCATCGCTAGCAACACCACCGCGAGCGCCAGCGTGGCCGACAGTCCCGCCTCCATGCCGCTGGCGGACCAGCGGACCAACCAGGCGTTGCCGGCCCACACCAGCCCGGCCAGGAAGGACAGCCCTGTCTCGGCGGTCAGCCGGCGCACGACGAAGTACACCAGGACGGGGCTGACGCTCGTCGCGAGCAGGCTCAACACCTTGCCGGCGAGCAACGCGTTGCCCGTGATCTTCGCCGCCACGGCGAGCACGAACAACCACAGCGCGCTGGTGAACCCGTAGGTCGGTTCGCCGGTGTTGAACGACAGCTCGCCGAACTCCACGAAGTTCTGCACGAACCTCAGGTAGATGTAGTAGTCGTCGGGGGTGAAGAAGAAATAGGGCCAGGAGCGGACCAGCGCGATGACGGCGAGGGTCCACGGAAGCAAGCGCTCGAGTTGGGCCCGGGGCTCCATCCGGGGCCCAATCTAAAGAGAAAGGCCCCGACCGGCAAGACCGAAAAAAGCCGATCGGGGCCTCGTAAGACGTCGCAAAGGGCTAGTGGCGACTGGCGTAGCGTTTCAGGCTACCCGCCCTGTCCACCAGCTCGAGGAAACCGGACCGGTGACCGTGGCGATCCCGGCCCATGCCGTTCTCGGCGAGTGCCATGACGTCGTCGAACGTCAGGTCGCCGCTGTGGTCGGAGTCCCGCAGCAGCATCCCGAAGCCTGCCACCGCGGCGGCGAAACAGAAGTCTTCGCTCGCCGTGTTCAGGCCACGACCGCGATCCACGACGGCGAGCTCCTGGAGTCGACTGCGGTTGCCGTCGGGCTCCTTCCAGCGGATCTTCACCGTCATCAGCTCGCCCGAGCCCGCGGCCTCGGTCAGGAGGTTGCCCGAGTGAACCTTTCTCTCGCGATCCTCGTAGCGCGGTTGCTGGTACTTGAGCGGATCGATCGCGGGTGCGGGATGGCGTAGGCCCTGCGGGACGATCTCGTAGAGCGCGGTGACCGTGTGGCCCGCGCCGATCTCGCCGGCGTCCTTGGTGTCGTCGTTGAAGTCCTCGTCGCGCAGCACGCGGTTCTCGTAGCCGATCAGCCGGTAGGCCGCGACCTCGGCCGGGTTGAACTCGACCTGGATCTTGACGTCCTTGGCGATCGTGACGAGCGTGCCGCCGGCTTCCTCGACCAGCACCTTGCGCGCCTCGCGGATGGTGTCGATGTAGGCGTAGTTGCCGTTGCCGTGGTCGGCGAGCTGCTCGAGGCGGGAGTCCTTGAGGTTGCCCATGCCGAAGCCGAGCACGGTCAGGAACACGCCGGTCCTGGCTTCCTTCTCGATCAGCCGGATCAGCGAGCTGCGATCGCTGATGCCGACGTTGAAGTCGCCGTCGGTCGCCAGCACGACGCNNATGCAGTGAGTCGATCGCGTCACGGATCGTCGCGCGGTCGGACGCCTCGGTCGGCGGGAGCACCAGCCCCGCGGCCCCGGCGTAGACCACGATCGAGACCTGGTCGCGGTGGTTCAGCTCGTCGACCAGCATCTTCATCGAGCGCTGGACGAGCGGCAGCTTGTTGGCGGGGTTCATCGAACCCGACACGTCGATGAGGAAGACCAGGTTGCACGGCGGGCGGTGACGCGCGGCGAGCTCGCGGCCCTTGAGACCGATGCGCGCCAAGCGGTGGCGCGGGTTCCACGGCGCCTCGCTGACCTCGACGTCGATCCCGAAGGGTGCCTTGCCGTCGGGCTCGGCGTAGTCGTAGTTGAAGTAGTTGATCAGCTCCTCGATGCGCACCGCGCCGGGGGGCGGGATGACGCCCTGGTCGAGGAAGCGCCGCACGTTCGAATAGGAGGCGGTGTCCACATCGATCGAGAAGGTCGACAGCGGTGCCCCGAACACCGGCCGGAAGTCGTGCTCGCGGATCTCGTCGTAGGCCTCGGTGTTGAACCGGCTGTACTTCAGTTTCTGCCGGTATTCGTGGTCGCGCTGGCCGTGGACGATGACGTTGCCGTCGTCGTCCCACCGTTCACGCTTGTTCTTGGAGCCGACGTAGCCCGTCGCGGGGAGGTCCCGGACGGGTTTTTCCGCATAGGCTCTGACCTTTGCGGACGCAGCCTGGTTGGTGACGCTGAGTCGCTCCTCGACCGATGGGGTCGGATCCGCGATAGGCGGACGCTGCTGCACCTTGGGTGGCGGTGGCGGCACCCGCTTTTCATCGCCGGCTTCCCGCATGACCGGCGTCAAGACGACGGAGATCCGCACGAGGTCGCCCTTGGCGATCGTGATGTCCTCCACGACCCGCGTGCCGTAACCGTCGAGCGCGACCTCGATGCGGTAACCTCCGCCGGCTTGCAGCTCGGGAAAGCGCGCCTGGCCGTGCCTGCCGGACTTGACCGATCGGGGTGTCATGAGCCCGCTCGTGTTCGAGATCGTCACCGTCGCGCCGATCACCTCGCCGTTCTCGTCGGTGACGGTCACGACCAGTCCTCCGAACGCGGGTTTCGAGCCGTCCGCCAGACCGGCNNCGCGGGTTTCGAGCCGTCCGCCAGACCGGCGAACGCGCCGAGGATGACGAGCAGAACGATCGAGAGGATGAGCTTGCGCATCAGGCCATCCCTCCTGGAATCCGGGGTGTTTCCTTGCATGGGGTCTTACCTCCTGCAGGGATCGGACACCGCTCCCGGGAGAGAGTTCCCGGCCGAGCCGGATTTGTGCGTGAATGACCGATAATGGCCGGAACAAGGAGAAAAACGTGAACGTTCGTCGAGGGATCTACACCATCATCGCCGTCCTCATGGCGTCCGGCCTGGTCGCTTCGGACGAGCCCCGCTCGACCGATCTCGAGAAACAGGTCGCGGGCGTCGAGCGCGCCTTCGCCCGTACGATGGCCGACCGGGACCACGCCGCCTTCGAATCGTTCCTGTCGGAAGAAGCGGTGTTCTTGTCGGGAACGACCGCCCGCCGGGGCAAACGAGCCGTGGCCGCGCACTGGAAGGGTTACTTCACGGAGCCGGACGCTCCGTTCTCCTGGGAGCCCGAAACGGTCTCGGTCCTGGCATCGGGCGACCTGGCCATCAGCACCGGCCCCGTGTGGAACGCAGAAGGCAAGCGGACGAGCACCTACACGTCGATCTGGAAACAGGAAGAACCCGGCGTGTGGCGCATCGTCTTCGACAGGGGCAACAAGTACTGCGAATAGCCGTTTAGCCTGCGGTTATCCTTCTTTCAATCCGGGGAGAGATCATGATCGAGATCAAGGAAAAGAACGACGTGACGCCCGTCTGCCCGCACTGCTCGGAGCAGGTTCGCGAGGTCTGGTTCCGCGAGATCCGCGGCACGTTGGGCCGGCGCTACGTCTATTTCTGCGCGGCCTGCCACAAGGTCCTCGGAGTCTCGCACCGTAAGGGGTTCTGGATGGGTTGATCCGGGTTACCGGCGGTCCTCGCCCGCCTTTTCCGCGCGCCATCGGTCCGCGCCTTGCTCGTCACCGGAGGCTTCGAAAACTTCGATGAGCGCGTCGACGGACACGCGCGTCCAGACGTCCTGAGCCCCCCCGGCGGCGTGGAGAATCCCGTGCGCCTCGACGAGAGTCTTCTCCGCATCCTCGTATTGTTCGAGCGCCATCAACGTACGCCCGTAATAGAACAGGGCTCGTCCCAGACCCCAGTCGCCCTCGCCCAGCACCCGGCGGCTCCGCCCGACCGCCTCTCGATGGTGCGCCGCGGCATCGTCCAGGCGGCCGATGGCCTCCAGAGATTTTCCGAGATCGCTGATCGAGAGGAGTGTCTTGGGGTGATCGTCACCCAGCGTGCGACGACGACCGGCCAGCGCTCGCCTCAGATGGGTCTCGGCTTCATCCGGGCGATCGAGTTGCATCAACAGACGGCCTAGATTGGCGTAGGAGAGCAGGGTCAACGGATGCAGGTCTCCCAGCGCCCGGCGACGCCCCTCGAGCGCCTCGAGGTAGTACGGTTCGGCCTCCTCGCGCCGTCCCATCGCCCCGATCAGCACGCCTACGTTGCTGACCCAGGTCAGCGTATCGGGATGGTCACTGCCGAGGACTCGACGACCGCGTTCGACGGCCTCGAGGTAGTACGGTTCGGCCTCGTCCAGTTTGCCCATCCGCTTGAGTATGAAACCGACGTTGTTGATCGATATCAGGGTCTCGATGTGGTCGTCGCCCAGCACACGCCGGCGCCGTTCCATGGCTTCACGGAAGTGGACCTCCGCTCCCGCCATGTCGCCCACCGCCTGGAGCGCCGCGCCCATGTTGTTGATCGAGGCCAGCGTGTCGGGGTGGTCGTCGCCGAGCACGCGGCGACGACCCTCCAGCGCCTCGCGGTAGTAGGTCTCCGCCTCCTCGGGTCGACCCATCCGCCTGAGCAGGCGGCCCAAGTTACCGACCGATGCCAGGGTCTCGGGATCGTCCGCCCCCAGCAGGCGGCGACGCGAGTCCAACGCCAGCTCCATCTGGGGCAGCGCCTCGGGATAGAAACCGAGCTCCAGGTAGGTGTCGCCGATGGTCTGGCGTAACGCGGCCTCGATCCGGGGCTCGTCTCCGAACTGCGCCTCGATCGCGTCGACCGCCCGGGCCAGGATGTTCTTTTCGATCACATCCCGCGCGACGTTCGTCATGTTGACCCGTTGGAAGGCCTCGTCGGCCGCGATTGCCGATTCGGCATCGAGCTCCGCGTTCAGGGCCTCCCGGATATCCTGCCCCATTTGCTTCATGTCGATCTCGGCCAGGATCGCCTGCTGGAACTCCATCACCGTCTCGAGCTCGGCCGCCCGCTGCTGAGTCTCCTCGCGTGCCTCGATGGCCTGCAGGAGTCCCCAACCGGTTCCCGCGATTCCGATCAGCAGCAACAGCAGCATCGCGGCCGCGCTGTACGTGCCGGCGCGGTGTCGTTTGACGAACTTGCGGAGCTTGTATCCGGCGCTCGGCGGCCCTGCGAGCACGGGTTGGTCCGCAAGAAACCGCCCGATATCCAATGCCAGGCCGTTTGCCGTCTCGTAACGTCGTGTCCGATCCTTCTCGAGACACTTCATCACGATCCAGTCGAGATCCCCGCTGAGGATCGTGCTCAGACGACGGAGATCCACACGGCGCCGCTCGGCGGTGCGGTCCCCGGTCTCGCCGAGTGATCTCAGCCGGGTGCTCGGTTTGTGCGGCGTGTCCTCACGGATGATGCGCATCATCTCCGAGAAGCCGGCCTCGCGGAGCGAATCCGTGTCGAACGGGGTCGTGCCCGTGAGCAGCTCGTAGAGCAGCACGCCCAGCGAGTAGACGTCCGTCCGCGTGTCGATGTCCAGCCCCGACATCTCGGCCTGCTCCGGGCTCATGTAGTCCGGCGTGCCGACGAACTGCTTGTACTCGGTGAAAAGCGTCTTCTCGGTCAGACGCTGGTTCGTCGCCTTGGCGACGCCGAAGTCGATGACCTTCGGTATCGGTTGCCCATCGTGCAGGGTGATCATCACGTTCGACGGTTTGATGTCGCGATGGATGATGCCCTTCTGATGCGCGTGCTGTAACGCGTGGCAGGTTTGCTGGAACAGCGACAGGCGATCTTCTATGTCGAGGCCGTTCTTGTCGCAATAGTCGGTGATGGACTCGCCACGCACGAGCTCCATCACGAAGTAGGGCCGGCCGCGTTCCGTCGCTCCCGCGTCGAGCACGCGGGCGATGTTCGGATGATCCATCAGCGCCAGCGCCTGGCGCTCCGCCTCGAAGCGCGCGATCACCTGCTTCGTGTCCATGCCCAGCTTGATGATCTTGAGCGCGACCTTGCGCCGGACGGGCTTCTCCTGCTCGGCCATGTAGACGACGCCGAAGCCGCCCTCGCCGATCTGCTGGAGCAGCTTGTAGCGGCCGATCAACTCGCCCGGTTGCTCGCGCAACGCCTCGTCGCCCTCGGCGTCCGGCCGCGGCGTCAGTTGCGAGTCGAGGCTCCTCGTCGGTGCGTCCGCACGCCCGTCAAGCGGTCTTGGATCCTCGTCGCTCACGACGACGCCTTGCCGGCAGCTCGCAAGTAGTCCGGGTCCTGCTTCTTCAGCGAACCGGCGGTCCCCAGGGATACGACGATCAACAGGATGACGTTCACGACGACGCCGTACGTCCCGGCGTGGATCGCCCACGGGCGCAGGTCGGCAAACTGGCTGAAGAACACGGTGACACCGCCGCCCGCGATCAGCCCGCTGAGCACGCCGGCGCCGGTCGCCCGTTTCCAGTACAAGGTCGCGACGACGGCGGGGAAGAACTGCCCCACCGGGCCGTAGGCCCACAACAGCAGTTGAACGAGGTCCCCGCGGTAGACCAGCGTCAGCACGTAGGATGCAATCAACACGAAGATGACGGCCACGCGGATCCAGAGCCGTTGTTGATGATCGTTCAGCTTGAGTCCCAACGCGCGCACCCCGCCGTCGCGTACGGCGATCGACGCCGCCGCGTGGGCCATCG
Organism: Acidobacteriota bacterium; assembly: GCA_011773795.1. Classification (GTDB taxonomy): domain Bacteria; phylum Acidobacteriota; class Polarisedimenticolia; order Polarisedimenticolales; family Polarisedimenticolaceae; genus WVWW01. The sequence goes on along the minus strand of WVWW01000282.1, from coordinate 3,347 downwards.
CGTCGCCCGAGGACATCGACGCCGCCAGCGCGCCGGCGCAGAACAGCCCGACGAGCAGCGCCGGGATCTCCATGTTCATCAGCATGTGCGGCAGGATCTGGTCGTACTTTTCCGGGTGCGAGGCGAAGTTCACGCCGGCGAAGCCGATCAGGAACAGCGGCACGAGGAAGATCTGGAACGTCGGGTAGAGCACGACCGTCTTGCGCAGCGTGCGATCGTCCTGCGCGGTGAAGGCCTTCNNCGAGTATTCCCCCCAACTCCACGGATCCCCCGCCGTCGTCAGCCCCGGCCCCAGCAAGTGCTCCGGCCTGCTCGCGGCGATGCCCTCGAACATCGGCTGTACGCCGCCGTAGAGCTTGTAGGGCAGGTACAGCCCCAGCCCCCACGCCAGCACCATCATGAAGATGCCCTGGAACGTGTTGGTCCAGCCCACGCCGAGCACGCCGCTGCGCAGCACGTAGATCAGCACGACGCCGTAGACCAGGGCGCCGCCGAGCCAGGTCGGCAACTGGCCGTTCGTGACCGCGTAGAGCACGTAACCGGCGCCCTTGATCTGCAACCCGAGGTAGGGAATGAACGCGGCCACGCTGATGATCGCCATCACACCGGCAATCGTGCGCACGCCGTAGCGGTGCGCGATCATCTCGGCCTGCGAGACGAAGCCGAAGTGCCGGCCGAGTCGCGCGGCGCGCGGACCCAGGAAGTAGAACGGAACGAACCCGAGAGCGCCGTAACCGAGGATGTAGAAGGCGGCGGCGCCCTTCGAGTAGGCCCAGCCCGGGCCGCCGAGGAAGGCGAAGGCGCTGAAGATCGTCGCCCCGGTGATGAAGTACATCACCAGCAGGCCCAGCGTGCGATCGCCGGCCACGAAGCCGGCGGCGGAGTCGGAGGACTTGCGCCCGGGCCACATGCCCACGACCAGCGACGCCGCCAGGTAGGCCACGCTGATCCCGATGACGATCCACGACTCGGGCACGGATCAGTCTTCCCGCTCGCCGGTGTTGTGGTAGACGACCAGCGCGACGAACGTGGCCAGCACCCAGCCAATGACCCACACGAACGAGAACGGCAACCCGAGCACGTAGGGCTCGATCGAGTTGCCGAAGTGCGCGAACCCCGGCCAGGTCATCGCCAGCAGGCAGGCGACGGCGTACAGGCCGAACAGTGCGTTACGCAGGGTCAATCGATTCCCCTAGTCGTACCTCTTGTGATCCTTGGCGAAGTAGTCACGGGTCATCTTGGCCACCCCTCCCGACAGGAAGATCAAGGCGATCAGGTTGGGGAAGGACATCAGCCCCAGCGCCACGTCACCGAAGGTCCACACCGCGGACAGCGGCAGGATCCCGCCGAGGAAGAAGAAGAAGATGAAGACCCAGCGGTAGATCTTGATCGCGCCGGCGCCGAACAGGTACTCGACCGCGCGGTCGCCGTAGTACGACCAGGAGATCCCGGTCGACACCGCAAACAGGATGACGCCGATCGTCACGATCAGATCGCCCCAGTCGCCGGGCAGACCCGTGGCGAACCCGAGCGCGGTCAACGGCGCGGCGGTGAGCAGCGCCCGGCCGACCACGGTCGGCGCGTCGCCCGAGGCCACGCTGACGCTGCCGTCGGCCGCGACGTCCAGGGTGCCGCTCCAGGGCGAGCCGTCCGATCCCGTGACCACGGCGTCCTCGACGGCGGAATGGAACACGAGGAACGAGGCGTCCGTCGCCCGGCCGCCGACGACTTCCACGGAACCCGCGCTGCGTGCGTCGCGCAGGTCCACGATGCGCTCGTCGGGCGCTGTAGCCGCCATGACCGCCTCGACCTGACCCAGCGAGAGATCCTGCTCTGCCTTCTCCTTGTAGACGCCGGTCATGACGATCACGAGCCCGGTCATGGTGCAGATCACGAGCGTGTCGATGAACGGCTCGAGCGAGGCCACGAGCCCCTCGCGGACGGGCTCGTCGGTCTTGGCCGTGGCGTGCGCGATGGGCGCGCTGCCCTGCCCCGCCTCGTTGCTGAACAAACCACGGCGGATGCCCCACAGGCAGGTCATCATGAACGAGCCGACGGCCCCGCCGACCAGCGGCTCGGGGTTGAACGCCTGGTTCACGATCAGTGCGAGACCGCCGGGGATCGCGGTGGCGTTCATGGCCAGGATGAGCAGGGCGCCGGCCACGTAGAGCGTCGCCATCCCGGGAGCCAGGATCGCGGTGACCGCGCCGATGCGTTTGATGCCGCCGATGATCACCACGGCGACCAGCGTGGCGAAGATCAGCGCCGTCCAGACGGTCGGGATGCCGAACTGGTTCTCGACCTGGTTGGCCAGCGTGTTCGACTGGTTCATGCAGCCGCCGCCGAACGAGCTGATCGCCGCGCAGGCGGCGAAGATCATCGCCATCCACTTCCAGCCGCCGCCCAGGCCCTTCTCGATGTAGTACATCGGACCGCCGGAGACGGAACCGTCCTCGTGGACGTCGCGGAACTTCACCGCAAGCGNNGCCGAAGAACGCGGTCACCCACATCCAGAACAGCGCGCCCGGGCCGCCCATGCGGATCGCGATCGCCACGCCGGCGATGTTGCCGATGCCGACGGTGGCGGAGAGCGCCGTGGTCAGGGCCTGGAAGTGGCTGAGATCGCCCTCGTCCTCGGGGTCGTCGTACTTGCCGCGGGTGATGTCGATGGCGTGGCGGAAGCCGCGCACCTGGATGAACGCCAGCCGCAGCGTGACGAACAGCCCCGTCCCGAGCAAGACCGCGGCGAGCAGCGGGAACTGTTCCGGCCAGCCCCACACGTAGCCCTCGAGGAACCTCGCGATCGGACCGAGTGTCCCGTTGACGATGTCGGCAATGGTTCCGGCCAGGTCTTCCAGCACTTGAGCCCCCAGTCAGAAATCCGGCGAAGCGCACCGCGCGCAGCGCCAATAAGGCCCGAAATCCTACCATCGATCGCGAATCGGACCGCTGGCATCGGCCGGACCCCTTCGGTAAGGTGAGCGGCGTGTCGTCCCAGCTCGATCTTCGCCGCGATTTCACCCGGCTGACGGCCGTCAACATCCTTTCCAACATGACCGTCCCCATCACCGGACTGGTCGACACCGCGATGCTCGGCCACCTGGCCGACATCCGCTTCCTCGCCGGGGTGGCGCTCGGCGCGATCCTGTTCGACTACGTCTACTGGACGTTCGGCTTCCTGCGCATGACCACGACCGGATTGACGGCCCAGGCCGTCGGCCGCGGGGACCGCCATGACGAGTACGGGCATCTCGCGCGATTCACCCTGCTCGCGCTCGGCGCCGCGGCACTGGTGTTGCTGCTTCAGGTTCCGCTACGCGAGGCGGGATTCGGCCTGCTCGGCGGGG
>WVWW01000312.1:10044-11415 GCA_011773795.1 Acidobacteriota bacterium | reverse complement strand
TGAGCCAGGCAATCGGCCTCGTCCGAGCCCAGCAGCGTCGCGGCGAGCCTCATCGGCCCCATGGTGGCCCAGCACTCGTGCACCTGGAGCTCCGCGTAGAGCGTTCGATCGGGCCGGTAGCCGACAAGGGCCGCCACGATGTCGACGTCGACGATCTCCTCGCCGGTCGGGCTCGTCAGCGTCACGCGGATCGACCCGTCGTCGATCGTCTCGATGCGCTCCACGGCACTGGCGGGCCGCATGTCGATGCTCGGCTCGCCGCCGCCGGCGACGCGGTTGCCCAGTCGATTGAGCCGATCGCGGTCAGGGAGAGGATCGTCCTCGTCAATCGGGTAAGGCCGGATGCCTGCGTCCCGGCGCACCCAGATCGTCGAGGTGTCGTCCAGCTGCAGGAGCCGGTCGAGGGCCGTTGCCGCCGAGTGGCCGGTGCCGACGAGCAGTACCCGCTTGCCCTCGTAGCGTTCCCGGTCCGCGCCGAGGATGTCGTCCAGACGGTACCGGATGGCCTTACCTGCGGCGGTTTCCCCGGGCGCCGGGATCCCGCCGTTGCCCAGCGCGTTCGGTTGACGCCACGTGCCCGAGCAGTCCAGGACGACGTCCGCCGCCGCCGTCGTTTCGACGCCCGCATCGCGGACCAGCAAGCGGAACGGGTAAGCCTGCCGGTCGCCACCGATCAGGTCGCGCTTCAGAAGACCGTCACGGCCGATCGACAGGACGTCCGTGTGCTCGCGCACGACCCCCTGCAAAGCGGCCGAGCCGGCGAGCGGCTCGAGGAAATTCGTGACGTACTCGTCCCCGGTCAGATACGTGTCATCGCCGGGAAGCGTCCGTCCCTCTTCGGTCAAGACCTTCGCGGAGAGCGGGGAGTGGTTCAGCGCGAACTGCGAAAAGAAACGCACGTGGCCCCATTCCCGCACGTGGTGCGCGACGCGGCCGCGTTCGAAGAGCGTCACGTCGTGACCCAGGGCCCGTGCGTACAGCGCCGCCTCGAGCCCGACCGGGCCGGCGCCGATGACCGCGATGCGTTTCGTGTCCATCGTCATTCCACCCTAGCAGGCGCGATCGTCTTGCTTTCGCCGGTTCGCAGGATCTCGTACCCGCCATCGGCATCCCCGCCAGCGCACGACCGGAGCCACCCGAGTAGTTCGTTGCAAGCCTCTTCGAGCGTACCGTCCGCCGCCGCGGAAGCGGGTGCATAGATCACCGCCGCCACCTCGGTCGTCGTATCGGTTGTCTTCGTCGCCATGCTGTCCTTGACGGGGTTGACCGCGGGAAACCATTCACCCGCGGTCACGTACCCGCCGCAGACGAGGTCCTGCACATCCATCACATGTCCGGCCGCGTTGAAGACGTAGCTCTGCCCCTGCGCGC
>WVWW01000312.1:0-9985 GCA_011773795.1 Acidobacteriota bacterium | reverse complement strand
GTTGGCGTCGACGGGTCCGTTGATGCGGGGGAAGGTCCCTGCGCGCGCGCAGCGCAGGAGAAACTCGCTCGCGGGCTTGGCGCGACCCGTCGGTTTGTAGACCCCGTTGCGCAGGATGTCCCGGCACTCCTTCCGCCGCTGCTCCAACTCGGGCGGGAGCTCCGCCTGCCGCTCCTCGACGAGGGCGCTCAACGCATCGGACAGCGGCGACGGTGTCGAGATCGACGTGCCGCGGACCCACACGGCGCCCAGCGCCAGGTCGTCCCGTTCCACGCGGTGCTCGAGCGTGATTCCCGTCACGCCTACGGAGATAGCACATTCGGCGAGAAACGGGCAGGGGAATGAACCAAACGCTCCGCGAGTTTATGATCCTGCCGATGATCACGACTGCGCCACAGGTCGAGCTGCGGGCTCTCGACACACTCTGGTTCCAGGTCGCGGGCACGCTGTGCAACCTGGCCTGCCATCATTGCCTGGTGTCGGCGAGTCCGACCAACCGCACGCACGAGCACCTTTCGCTCGCGACGGTGCGTGAGTACCTCGACGAAGCCGCCGGGCTCGGTGTGCGGGAGTTCTATTTCACGGGTGGCGAACCGTTCCTCAACCCGGAAATGGAGGCGATCCTCGAAGCGACCCTCGCGCGCGGCCCCGCGACCGTCCTGACGAACGGGCTGCTGCTGACGCGCGACCGTTGCCGCCGGCTTCGGGCACTCGCCGACGGTTCCGACTACTCGCTCGACCTGCGGGTCTCCCTCGACGGTTGGGACGCCGCGACCAACGACCCGGTGCGCGGGGAGGGGAGTTTCGCCCGCGTGCTCAAAGGCATCGAGAACCTCGTCTCGGTGGGGATCAACCCCGTCTTGACGGTGACGGAGGTCTGCAAGGACGTGAGCGGCGACACCGGCAAGCAGCGCTTCTTCGAGTTGCTCCGCGAGATCGGTATCGACAAGCCCAGGTTGAAGGTGCTTCCCGTCTTCCACATCGGTGCCGAGGTCTCGCGCGGCGGCGCGTACGCCGATTGGCAAAAGTTGAGCCCCGGCGACGACGCCGGCGCGGGTTGGGATCATCTCCAGTGCAGTTCCTGTCGCATGGTCACCGGGCGCGGTGTCTGGGTCTGCCCGATCCTGGTCAACGATCCCGCGGGCAAGATGGGGGAGAGCCTGTCCGACACGTTGGGCTCGTATCCGCTCGAGCACCAGGCCTGCTGGACGTGTCACGTCCAGGGCGCGAGCTGCAAGACATGAGCGGGAAGAACAGTCCGTTCCCGGACCACACCGGCAAGGCGACCTGGGGCGAGCGTGTCGTCGAGCTCGAGGAGTTTGTCGAGGCGTCGCTAAACGCCGGCCGTTCGCTGGGGGCGGAGGATCGTCGCGCCGCGCGTGAATCTTTGCTGCGCCCGGTCGATGACGCGACCTCGGCGGAAGGGCCGTTCGAGCGCATCCTCGTGTTCGGGGGTGTCTACAGCAACCACCACGCGCTGCGTGCGCTCTTGCATCGAGCCCGTGACGCGGACGCGGTGTACTGCCTCGGCGATCTCGGCGGCTTCGGGCCGCATCCCGAGAAGGTCTACCCGTTGCTGGTCGAAAACGACGTGCGGGTCATCCAGGGGAACTACGAACAGTCGCTCGCCTCCGGCGCCGAGGACTGCAACTGCGGCTACACCGACCCGCGGGACAACCACTTCGCCGGCCTGTCCTACCGCTACACCGAGCGGAACTGTTCCGACGGGTTCAAGCGCTGGATGGGGGAACTGCCGGAGCGGCGCCGTGTCCGTTTGGGAGATCGCGAGCTTCTCCTCGTCCACGGCTCGCCGCGCCAGGTCAACGAGTTCCTGTTCGAGTCGACCTCGCCGGTGACCTTCCTGGAGAAACTGCTCGACCGCGAGCGTTGTGACGCGCTGCTCTGCACGCACACGGGATTGCACTGGCACCGCCGGCTGCCCAGCGGGCGCGACGTGGTCAACGTCGGTGTGATCGGTCGTCCCGCCAACGACGGTAATACCCACGTCTGGTACACGACGATCGCCGCGTCGGGCGATTCGATCGGCATCGAGTTCCAGCCGCTGCCGTACGACCACGAGGCGCTGGCGGCGGAGATGCGCGAAGAGAAGCTGCCCGAGGAGTTCGTCGAGACGCTCCTGACCGGTTGGTGGACGACCTGCCTCGAGATCCTGCCTGCGCGCGAACGGGAGCGGTCGAGGTTCTAGGCGCGATTCAGCTCGAGGGCCGGGCCGGGAGGCCAGCCGCGACAGGGCGAGTCGGGCGCATAACGCATGCGCACCCGGTCGGCATCGACGCGCACCCATGTGAAGCTGATCGTGCGCGCGTCCTCGCGATGCATGCAGGCCGAGTAGGGCCCACGTGCCGGCCGGTGGCTGCGGTGATAGGCGAGGGCCGCTTCGACGGGGTGCATTCCGGCCGCCTCGGAGAACTCACGGTAAAGAGAGCGGCGACTTTCGGCGACCTCCTCGTAGTTGAACGACGAAGAAATCAACGGGGCCGAAAAAGAGTCGTCGGTCGAGCACTCCAGGCTGCCGTCACTCCAACTCAAGAGTAACGACGAACCGGGATCGAATGCGGCGAGGTGAAAAGAGCGAAAGCTCGTCAGGTCGTGGCCCTGAAGACGCTCGGCCGCCTCGCCGGCGGTCGCGCAATCGGCCAGGTCCATGACCAGCTTCCCGCGGCTGGTCCACTCGCCGGCCGCCGGGGCGGCCGCAACGTCGGCTCCGAGATACCCGTTGAGCAACGCCAGCGAAACCCCGTGCTCGTTGGCCGCGATCCAACTCCCGCCGGCCTCGCCGTCCCGCGGCGCCAGGACCGACGTCGTCCCGATGCTCCGAACCTCGGGAGGTTCGGCGCGAAGCCGCGATCTTTTCTCGTCGCGGTTGAAGAACAGGTCGTAGCCGTCCTCGTCCCGCAGCCAACTCATCGTGCACACGCCGGGCATTGTGGCACCGCGCGAGGCGCGGGGCGACGGCAACTGAAAAAACCTGGCGCGTCGAGGTGCGTCGAGCGAGACGGGACCGCAGGTGGCATCGTTCCCGTTGCGGTACCATCTTGGCCTTGGGTCAACCGGACCCATCCTGGAGGATCGATGAAGAAAGTGATCGTGGGCATCCTGGCCGCGATCGGCGTGCTGTCCATCCTGGCCTTCTTCGCCGTCGTCGCCCTGATGCTGATTTCTATCTCGTCCACGCCGTCGGTGCCCAGTCGGGTGGTGCTCGAGCTCGACCTCGAAGGCGGCGTCATCGAGACGATCCCCGACGACCCATTGGCCCAGATCATGCTCGGCGGCGCGTTGCAGCTGCGTGACGTCGTCGAGGCCCTCGAACGAGGGGCGAATGACCGTCGCGTCGTCGGCGTGCTGGCGCGGATCAGCGGCGAGTCGATGGCGATGGCCCAGATCCAGGAGGTCCGTGACGCGATCCTGCGCTTCCGCGAGTCGGGCAAGCCGGCGATCGCCTTCGCCGAGACGTTCGGCGAGTTCGGTCCCGGCAACGGCGGGTACTACCTGGCCACGGCGTTCGACGAGGTCTACATGCAGCCGTCGGGCGACATCGGCCTGACCGGGCTCTATTACGAGACGATGTTCCTGCGCGGCGCGTTCGACAAGATCGGGCTGGAGCCGCGGATGGGCCAGCGCTACGAGTACAAGAACGCCGTGAATAGCTACACGCACACCTCGATGACCGAGCCGCACCGCGAAGCCTTACAGCGGGTGATGGAATCGCGGTTCTCGCAGATCGTCGCGGGGATCGCCGAGGCGCGCGGGATCACCGAGGACGACGTGCGCAACCTCGCCGAGCGCGGACCGCTGATCGGTGAAGAGGCGCTCGACGCCGGCCTCGTCGATTCCCTGAGCTACCGCGATCAGATCATGGACAGCCTGCGCGAGAAGACGAGCGAGCGGGCCCGGTTGCTGTACGCCGATCAGTACCTCGAGCGCGCCGGCCGCCCGCACACGCGCGGGACGCAGGTCGCCCTGATCCATGGCTACGGCGGCGTCGCCCGTGGTCCGAGCCGCTACTCGCCGATCGACGGCACGATCATCATGGGCTCCGAAACCGTCACCCAGGCGTTCCGGGCGGCGATCGACAACGACCGAATCGAGGCGATCCTGTTCCGCGTGGACAGCCCCGGCGGCTCGTACGTCGCCTCGGACACGATCTGGCGCGAGACGGTCCGGGCGCGCGAGGCGGGCAAGCCGGTGATCGTCTCGATGGGCAACCTGGCGGGCTCGGGCGGCTATTTCGTGGCGATGGCCGCCGACCGGATCGTCGCCCACCCGGGAACGATCACGGCCTCGATCGGGGTCTACGGCGGCAAGATGCTGACCAACGAGTTCTGGAAGAAGCTGGGAATCTCTTTCGACGGCGTGGCCACCAATCCGGGTGCGAAGCACTGGAGCAGCCACTCCGATTACGACGAGGCCGGTAACGAACGGTTGGAGGCCAGCCTCGACCGGATCTACGAGGACTTCACGGGCAAGGTCGCCGAGGGCCGCGGCCTGCCGCTGGAGCGGGTCCGGGAGATCGCCAAGGGCCGGATCTGGACCGGTGAGGATGCCCTCGAGCTGGGGCTCGTCGACGAGCTCGGCGGCTACGCCGTGGCACTCGATCAGATCCGCGACATCCTCGACCTCGAGGAGGACGCGCCGATCCGGCTCCGCCGCTATCCGGCCCAGAAGACCGAATGGGAAGCGCTGTTCAGCGCATCCCGGGAGAGCAGCGAATCGATCGCCGTTCGTTCCCTGCTGCGGTCGGTACGGTCGGTCCAACCGCTGATTCGTCAGCTTTCCGAGGCAGGACTCGTCGAGCAGAAACCGGGCCTGGTGATGGAAGGCGCCTCGGGATTGGACAATTAGAGGCTTGCAGGCCGGGTACGACAGTTTGCGGTCAGGATGTCCGCGTGAACCGCCCCGGCAACCGTTCCCACCGATGCGGGACGGCGTACCTTACGCGCGTCCGAACCGAACGGCTTCACCAAACCGCCAGGCGAGGACGTGAACAGGGGCGTAACGACCAGTTGGACGGTGAATCACCCCCCCGCCGCCAACCGGCATGTTGGGACGCCAGAAACCGGTACGGGTGGCAGGCCCGTNNAGAATCCCGACCTCGCAACACGAAACAGGATCGTGCGGGGAACGTACAGCGGCCGACAACACGCCGCTGAGAGATTGACCGCAGCCGTCCGTCCGCAAGCTCAGCGATACAGCAAAAACGCCTCTCGCTCGCGCCGGAAACGGTCGAGCCCCGGTTGCCAACGCTGCGTGAGCTCGCGGACCTCGACGCCCGACTCGAGACCGGCACGGATCCAGTCGGTTCCGCAGAGCAGATCGATGGCCAACCGGTCGACCTCGAACTCGTAGGCCTCGGTCCGCCACGCGAAGTCGTCGCCGGCGCTCTCGCGAGCCACGGCGAGGATCGCGAGATAGGTCTCGAAGGGTTGAAACGTCGCGTCGTCCGTGACGATGACGTGCACGCCGTGGCAAGTTTCTCCCGTGTGTTTCTGGAACATCGGGCGAAACGCCGTTGCCCGAAAGGCGACCCCGGGCGCTTCGCGCTCGCGCAACCGTCCCGCGAGCGAGCGCGCGTCGAGGGTGGGTGAGCCGACCAGCTCGAACGGCAGCGTCGTCCCGCGCCCCTCGGAGAGCCGGGTCCCTTCGATCAGGCATCCGCCGGGGTAGACGCGAGCCGTTCGCACCGCCGGCATGTTCGGCGAGGGGGGAACCCACGGGAGCCCCGTCCGCTCGAATTCCATGGACCGCTCCCAGCCCGTCATCTCGACGACGCGAAGGTCGCATCCGATGTCCTGTGTGTCGTTGAACCAGCGCGCCAGTTCACCCGCGGTCATTCCGTGGCGAACGGGGAGTGGGTAGCGTCCGACGAACGACTCCCAACCGGGCTCCAGGACCGGGCCCTCGACCCGCATGCCGCCGATCGGATTCGGCCGGTCGAGGACCACGACCGGGAGGCCGGTGGGCGCGGCCGCCTCCATGACGTAGGCCATGGTGTAGATGAAGGTGTAGTAGCGGCTGCCGATGTCCTGTAGATCGACCACAACGGCGTCGAGGCCCTCGAGAGTTTCGGCAGAAGGCCGCAGGCTCGAGGCGTCCTCACCGTAGAGGCTGATCACCGGGATCCCGGTCCACGGGTCGACGACCTCACCGACGGACTCCATGTCCTGTTCACGTCCCCACAGGCCGTGCTCGGGCGCGAACAAACGGGTGGGCAGTCCCGGCGCGCTCGATCCCGCGATTTCGAGCACGTGTCGTCCGGCCGTGTCGATCGTCGCCGGGTGGGCGACCAGCCCATAACGTGGCGAGTCGCCGAGACCGGCACACGCCGGTCCTTCCGTGAGCCAGCGCTGTAAACCCGTTCGTACCATGCAGCGTCCTTCGGCTGTCTTCTGTTTCGCGGTGGGCATTATGCCGGAACAACCGGTATCGTGACGCGGCCATGGTCTATTTCTGCATCGACGTCGAGGCGTCCGGCCCGGTCCCGCCGCTGTTCAACCTACTGTCGATCGGAGCTACGGCGCTTCACGACGAGAACGGGGCGCTGCGCCTCGGAGAGTCGTTTTACGTCGAGCTCAAGCCGATCTTTCCGGGCTTCGATCCGGGGGCGATGAAAGTCTGCGGCCTGGATGCAAAGCGTCTGGAACGCGAGGGTGTCGAACCAAGGGATGCGCTGAGGCGGTTGTCGGAATGGGTCCGCAAGCACAACCGCGGATCTCGGGAGCGCCCGGTGTTCGTCGGGCACAACGCGGTCTTCGACTGGGGTTACATCGCGTACTACTACCGTCACTTCGAGCTTTCGAACCCGTTCGGCTACAAAGGAATCGATTCGAAGAGCCTTGCCATGGGCCGCCTGGGGCTGGCCTGGACCAAGACCTCCAAGGAGAACCTCCAGCGTTTGCTCAACCTCGAGCCGCAGGATCCGGCACAGGTCCACCGCGCGGATTACGACGCCTGGTACCAGGCGCTGATCCTCAAGGCGCTGCTCGAAACGGAACCCGTATCGACTTCTTGACACCACCTGGCCTCGACCCTATCGTGGGAGCCTTTTTTCGCGTCGCGCGTCTCCGCGCCAGGTCCGGACATGCAACTCACGGCGGAACAGCACGAGTGCTTCGCGGCCAACTGCGAAGGCCACGAATCCTTCGTGTTGACGACCCACATGAAACCCGATGGTGACGCGCTGGGCTCGCAGATCGCTTTGGCTCGCTACCTCGTTTCGTCGGGCAAGAACGTCCGGTTGATCAACGGCGATCCGACGCCCGAGACACTCGCGTTCATGGCGGAGGACTCGCCGAAGATCGAGGTCTACGACCCCGAAGTCCACGACGAGGAGATCCGCGGCGCGGACCGCGTCGTGCTGGTCGACAACTCGGCACCGGACCGGCTGGGGCGGATGGAACCGATCATGCTGGCCGTCGCCGGGAACGTTCTGTGCATCGATCACCATCCCACGCGGGAGGCACCGTGGGCGGAGAACATCCTCAAGGTCGGGGCCAGCTCGACCGCGGTGTTGATCTGGGATCTGTTGCAGAACCGCGGCTGGGAACCCGATTCGCTGGCCTGTAACGCGATCTTCGTCGGCCTCGCCACCGATACCGGTTTCTTCCGTTTCAATTCGACATCGCCGTATACACACCGGACGGCTGCCGAGCTGCTCGAGCGCGGGGTCCGTACCGGTGACATCTACCGCCGTGTCTACGAACGCAACTCCGCCGCCTACACGCGCTTGCTCGGTCACGCCCTCGCGAATCTCGTGATCGACGGCGGGGGCCGCATCGCCGCGGTGCACCTGCGACGCGAGCTGATCGCCGACCTCGAAGCGGAAGACGAGGACACGGGGGAGATCACCACGGCGCTGTTGGCGATCGACGGGGTCGATGTCGTGCTGCTCTTCCGCGAGCTGCCCGACGCCCGCGTCAAGGTGTCCCTTCGATCCAAGGACGAGCTCGACGTCCATGGACTGGCCTCCGGCTACGGTGGCGGTGGCCACCGCAACGCGGCCGGAATCGTGATCGAGCGTCCGTTCGACGAAGTCGTCGAACAGGTCACCGCGGGAGCCCGCGACCTCGTCGCTTGAGCCCGGTAGTATCCTGGGCGCCATGACCGTCGAAGTCCTCTTCTTCGCTTCCCTCGCCGACTCGACCGGCGCGCCGCGCGACCGTATCGAAATCCCCGACGGCGCCGACGTGGCGGCGTTGTGGAGCAGGCTGGTCGAGCGCTACCCGGCGCTGGAAACGACCGGGTTCCGGCCGTTGGTGGCCTGCGACATGGAGTACGCCGCATGGGATGCGAGCCTGGACGGCGTACGGGAGGTGGCCTTCCTGCCACCGGTGAGTGGAGGCTGAGGTGGTACGCATCCAGCGCGAGCCGATCGATGGACAGGCGTTGATCGAGGTGGTCCGAACCGCCGGCGACGGAGCGGTCGCCCTCTTTCTCGGTACCGTGCGGGATCGCAACGAGGGGCGCACGGTCTTGCGTCTCGAGTACAGTGCCTATGAGGACATGGCCCTGCAGGAACTCGAGCGCGTGCGAGCCGACGCGCTCGAACGTTACGAGATCACGGCTGCCGCCGCGGTGCACCGCCTGGGCGTGCTCGAAATCGGTGAAGCCTCGGTGGCCGTCGCGGTCGCCGCACCACACCGTGCCGCGGCATTCGACGCTTGTCGCTTCATGATCGACACGCTCAAACGCACCGTCCCGATCTGGAAGAAGGAGAGCTTCGAGGGGGGCGAGGTGTGGGTCGAGGGCGAACGTCCTGCGGACGACTAGGCGGTCAGCCCAGGCCGATGGCGTCGAGCTCGTCCTCGTCCAACCCCAGATAGTGACCGAGCTCGTGGTGCAACGTTCGCGCGATCTCTTCCTTCAGCGCCCGCTCGTCGGGGAAGCTCCGTTCCAGGTTGCGCTTGAACACGAGGATTCGAGGCGGTAGCTCACCACCCGCCGAGAAGTTCGTCCGGTCGGACAACGGCACGCCGACGAACAGCCCCAGGAGTTCGGGGTCCATCGGTGGAGTCGTCTCGAGCAGCACCTCGTCGCTGGGCAGCGGTTCGACCGTCACCGCGACGTCGTCGAGGTGTTTACGGAATGTCGCGTCGAGGTAGTCACGCGCGTCGTGCAGGACGGCCTCGAAAGCCGCTTCGCTCAAGCGCACCGGTCGTGGGAACGTCTGCGGATCGATCTCGTGAGCGCGCAGGAATGCGGCGTCCGCCTGCTCCAGGTCGCCCGCGCGTTCCGCGAGCAGGCCGGCGGTGTAATGCGCGTCCGGGATCGTGTCGTCGAGCTCGAGCGCCGTGGAGGCTTCCGCACGCGCCTCAGCGAACCGACAGCAGCGAAACAGCGCGTAGGCGAGCTGCGACCGGAACTCGACGTCGTCACCGTCGAGCTTGACCGCGCACTCCAGCTCGAGCGCAGCCTCCGCCGGGCGGTCCAGATCGAGGCAGGCGAGCCCGGCGAGAAAACGGACGACCGGATCGTCCGAATCCGACGCCAGCGCGGCCCGCGCCAGGGCCAGTGCGGACTCGGCGTTCCCGCTTTCCAGGGCGTCGTAGATCCGCTCGACGGTTTGAAGATCGGAGTCCTGGTCGGTCATCGCGCGCGCATTGTGGCACCGCGGCCAGCCGTGCGGCAAGGCCGTGTGCACGTGCGGAGTGGCGGTGGTATCGTCACCGGTTAGCGCCTGTTTTTGGGAGTATGGTGATGCCGATCCAGACACGGGACAACCTGCGCAACCTCGCGATCATCGCCCATGTCGACCACGGCAAGACGACGCTCGTCGACGCCATGCTGTGGCAGAGCGGGATCTTCCGCGACAACCAGAACGTGGCCGAGCGCGTGATGGACTCGATCGATCTCGAGCGCGAGAAGGGCATCACGATCATGGCCAAGAACACGTCGATCGTCTACGGCGATACGCGGATCAACATCGTCGACACGCCCGGCCACGCCGATTTCGGCGGCGAGGTGGAAC
>WVWW01000194.1:30987-32652 GCA_011773795.1 Acidobacteriota bacterium | reverse complement strand
GTGGGCCGCCTCCAGCGCGCCGGCAATGCTGCGCAGGATGCTCAGCGTCTGATCGAGCGGAAGCCGTCCGCGTTGGAGACGCTCCGCGAGGTCCTCGCCCGGAACCAGCTCCATCGCGAGGAACGGTTGACCGTCGACGGTGTGCACGCCGTACACGGTGGCCACGTTCGGATGGTTGAGCGACGCCAGCAGCTTGGCCTCGCGCTCGAAGCGCGCGAGTCGCTGTTCGTCGGACGCGACGTCCTGCGGCAGGATCTTGATCGCGACCTCGCGATCGAGGGTCGTGTCCTGGGCCTTCCAGACCACACCCATCCCGCCCTCGCCGATCTGCTCGATCAGGCGGTAATGGAGAAGGTTCTGGCCCGGTTCCACCGACATGCGCTCCCCGCGGACGCGACAGTCTAACCCGGGGCTTCGGAAGCGGTCCTAGCTTAGCTTGGCCTTCATCGTCTCGCCGATGTCCGCGGGGGAACGCGAGACCGCGACCCCGGCGGCCTCCAGCGCCTCGATCTTGTCGGCGGCGCGGCCCTTGCCGCCGGCGATGATCGCCCCGGCGTGGCCCATGCGCTTGCCGGGCGGCGCGTTCTGGCCGGCGATGAAGGCGACGACCGGCTTGCTCATCTCGTTCTTGATGAACTCGGCCGCCTCTTCCTCGGCGCTGCCGCCGATCTCGCCGATCATGACGACGGCCTCCGTCTCCGGATCGGCCTCGAACAGCTTCAGGATGTCGATGAACGTCGAGCCGACGACCGGGTCGCCGCCGATGCCGAGACAGGTGGACTGGCCCAATCCCAGCCGGGTGAGCTGATCGACGGCCTCGTAGGTCAGCGTGCCCGAGCGGCTGACGACGCCGACGGGTCCCGGTGTCGTGATCTCGGCCGGCATGATGCCGATGCGGCACTGCTCGGGCGTCACGACGCCGGGGCAGTTCGGTCCGATCAGGACCATCCCGGAGTCGGCGATCTTGAGCTTGGTGCGCGCCATGTCCGCCGCCGGGATGCCTTCGGTGATGCAAACGGCAAGACTCAGCCCCGCCGCCGCCGCTTCGAGCACCGCGTCGGCGGCACCGCCCGGCGGCACGAAGATCACGGACGCGTCGGCGCCGGTCGCGGCGACCGCCTGCTCGACCGTGTTGTAGACCGGCACGCCGTCGATCTCGCCGCCGCCCTTGCCCGGGTGCACGCCGCCGACGATCTGCGTGCCGTATTCGATGGACAGCCCTGCGTGGAAACGGCCCACACGGCCCATGCCCTGGACGAGCACCTTGGTCGACCTGTCGCAGAGGATCGACATCTCAGCCCCCCTGCCCGACGGCGGCGACCGCCGCGTCCGCGGCATCCTGCAGCGTTTCCGCCGAGCGAATGTCGAGGCCGGAGTCGGCGAGGATCTTCCGGCCCTGCGCGGCGTTGGTGCCCTGCAGCCGCACGACGAGCGGCACCGACAGACCCACGGACTCGGTCGCCGCGACGACCCCTTCGGCGATCAGGTCGCAGCGCACGATGCCGCCGAAGATGTTGACCAGGATGCCCTTCACGTTCTCGTCCTGCAGGATCAGCTTGAACGCGTTCTCGATGCGTTCCTTGTCCGCGTCGCCCCCGACGTCGAGGAAGTTCGCCGGGTTGCCGCCGGACAGTGTGATGACGTCCAGCGTGGCCATCGCGAGAC
>WVWW01000194.1:2320-30981 GCA_011773795.1 Acidobacteriota bacterium | reverse complement strand
AGTCCTCTTCCTCGGGGTCGCGCAGGGCGGCAATCTCGGGATGCCGGAACAATGCCCCGTCGTCGAAGTTCAGCTTGCCGTCGAGCGCCAGCAGGTCGCCCTCTTCGGTGACCACGAGCGGGTTGATCTCGATCAGCGACGCGTCCTTGTCCACGAACAGCCGGTACAGCCCGCCGACGAACTGGTCGAAGCGTTTGACCTGCTCGCCGTCGAGGTCGAGCTTGAACCCCAGCGCCCGGCTTTGCCAGGAAGCCAGCCCCTCGACCGGATCGACGAGCACGGTGTGGATCTTCTCCGGCGTCGCGGCGGCGACCTCCTCGATGTCCATCCCGCCCTCGGTCGAGGCGATGACGGCGAAGCGCTCGCTCTCGCGATCGAGGGTGATCGCCAGGTACAGCTCGCGGGCGATCTTGCAGCCGTCCTCGACATAGACCTTGCGGACCTTCTTGCCCTCGGCACCGGTCTGTTTCGTGACCAGCGTCATGCCGAGGATCGCCTCGGCGTGTTCGGCCGCCTCGTCGGGTGAGCTCGCCAGCTTGATCCCGCCGGCCTTGCCGCGGCCGCCCGCGTGCACCTGCGCCTTGACGACGCAGACCTTGCCGCCGAGCCGGCCCGCCACGGCGCGCGCCTCCTCGCGGTTGGTCGCCAGCTCACCGTCGGGAACCGTGACGCCGTACTCGCGGAACAGCGCCTTCGCTTGATACTCGTGAACGTTCATGTCGTGGCTCGATTGGATCGGTTTCGTTGGACCGCGAAGAATAGCCTAACGGGAACTCCAGGCCAACCCGATGCTGAAGGTTCGTCCGGTGGCCGGCGGCGCCTTGTTGTCGGCGGAACGGAAGTACGCTTCGTCGAGTGCGTTGCGCACGCCGGCGTAGAGGCCCCAGCTCGGCGTGACCTGGTAGCGCCCGGACAGCGACAGCAGCTCGACGGAGGAGATGGGATTCTCGCCGCTGCCGGGATCGTCCTTGCTCGCACGGTGCGCCAACCGCGCATTGAACCGGAACTTGTCCTTGATCCAGCGCGCCTCGGTCCAGATCTCGTGCGGCGGGACGTCGGCCAGCGGGGTGTCGTCGGACGCGCGACCCTCGAGCAGGTGGCCACCGAACGAGACCAGCCAGGCCGATTCCGTCCGCACCAGGGCGGAGAGCTCGACGCCCTCGATCTTCCCCGACGTCAGGTTGGCGAACGTCAGCATGTCGGGAGCGAATTCGATACGCTCGATGTAGTCGTCGATGTCGTTGTGAAACACGGCCGAGCGCAGGATCAACCGCGGTCCTTTGTAGGCGAAGCCGAGCTCCGTGTTCAGCGCGCGCTCCGAGCCTAGCGTGGGGTTGCCGAACACCTCGCCACGCGGCGTGACGCCGCTGAAGAACAGCTCGCCCAGGCTGGGGAAGCGCTGCCCGGAGCTCGCCGCACCGCGAATCTCCCAATGGGTGCCGATGGGCTTGGTCACCCCGACGAAGCCGTTGAGCGCCGAACGGTCGAGGCCGGGATCCCCGTTGTTACCCTGGTGGACGCGCGACAACCGGAAACCGCCTTCCCAGTCCGCGCCACCGCCCTTCCAGCGCACGACCGTGTAGCCCCCCCACTCCGCCTCACGCCCGCCGTCGAGCGGCTGCGAGACGGTGGTCGACGGGTTCATCGGATCGGTCACGATCACGGTCTCGGTGGAGTCGACACCGGTGCGCCCGAACAGATCGAAGCCCCAGTGCAGCGAAGCGTCTTCGCCGAAGCGGTCGGTTCGATCCCAACCGGCGCCGTAGTCCGTGCTGTCCGTGACGACCTCACCGAGTTCGAGCGGTCGCGTCACGAGGGTCTCGAGTCTACGATCGTGCACGTAGGTCGTCAGTCGCCACTCGCGTCGGCCGCGAACCGTGAACTCCAGGAGGTCGTGGCTCTCTTCAGGGTAGACCGTCACCTGGGCCGGGAAGTCGGAGTTGGCCTTGCCGATGTCGCGGCCGCGGCTCGGGATCATCAGCACCGAATAGCTGCGTTTGTCCTTGGCGCCCCAGTCGAAACGCAGGACGGCGGAGGTCTGCTCGAAATGATCGTTCAGCGGCGTCCCGTCGGCCGACTCCGCGTCCTCCTGTTCGCGCCGCGCGATGCCGATGGACCAGCCTTCACCCCCGCCTCCGGCCATCAGGAACCGCCCGTCGCCCTCGCTGATCCATCCCGTCTGGACGCTCCAGCCGTCAAACCTGCGCGGGAGGGCCTGGATCGTTCCGCCCAGCGCCCCCGAGCCGTGGAACGTCGTCGCGGGACCACGCAGCACCTCGACCGACCCCATCAGCAACGGATCGACGAACGACGTCGCGGGGCCCGCGCGGCGCTCGTCGGTGATGCGGACGCCGGAGATCATGTGCCGCACGCGTTGCCGCGATACGCCACGGATGGACACGTTCTGGAACAGGCCTCCCTGGCCGTTCTCGCTGACCGCGGGCGCGATCGCCACCAGGTCGGTCAGGGCCTGCGGAGGATCCGCGGTGCGGGTCGGCTCGAGGACCGTCGTGCTGGCCCCCCGCGGTGCGGACGCGGCGCCCTCGACCTCGGCGGTGACGACGACACGTTCGGACCACTGTCCCTTCTTCTTCTCGTCGCCCTCCTCCGACTCGGTCTCTTGCCAGGCAAGGGCCGGCAATGCGACGAGAAGTAGGAGAGACCCGGCGACGAGGCTGGAGGTGGGCCGGGACATGACGTAGGGATCTTAACCACGGACCCACGCGGTCGCCAGGCATGACGGAGCGTGGATAGAATTGTCCCCGAGGACAGGCATGCACGCACGGTTTCGCATCGGGCTCGCGTTGGCGTTTTTTTCGGCCCTGGCTTTCCGGCCGGCCGGCGCCGGCGTCGAGGGCCGGATTCTCGGCCCCGAGGGCGAGCCGCGCAGCGGAACGGTCCGCGTGCTCGAATCCCCGGACGATCCGCGTTCGACGCAGCGCGTGCTCCGGGTCGGCGAGGATGGGCGATTCAACGTCGATCTCGCGACGGACGAGACGTGGATTCGTGTCGAGTCCCCGGGTCTCGTCCCTGTCGTATCGAAAGAGCACCGGCCAGGTGAACCGCTCGTCTTGCGCATGACCGCGGGGAAGACGGTGCGCGGTAACGTCATCGATCGAGCGACCGGCCAGCCGTTGCCCGATGCGACCGTCTGGCTCTGCGACCGGGGCGCCTCGCGTTTCGGATTCGACGCCTGCGCCGAGTTCGAAGTCGACCCCAACGGTGGTTTCGTCGTCACCGGCGTCCCGGAAACCGGCGCTCGCATCGGTGCCGCATCACCGCTCCACGCGTATGCGGCAGCCGGCTTGCCGGCTCCCCTTCCGAGAGACTTCTTTCATCTGTTCGAGCTCGAGCAGGGGGCGCCGCTCGGCGGCCTCGTGTTGGACGACCGGGGCCGCCCCGTGGCCGGGGCGAAGATCGGCCGCGACGAGTACACCGTCCCGTTCTCGAATCGCACCGAGGTCGTCTTCGATCCGCCGCTGGTGACGGACGAACGGGGCGAGTTCCGGCATCCCGGCATGGAGCTCCGCTCGCGCTGGGTCTATCGCGGGCTCGCCGACGGCTGGTACGGCGTGCCCTCCGATCGCGTGAGTGCGGTTCCGGGCACCCGGCGCAAGCTGGAGCTTCGACTGGAACGACCGGCGACGCTGCAGTTCGGATTGGCACCCCGGGACGGTGAGCTGGTGCAGCCCGAGGTTCGACTGGTTCACTCCGGTGCGGACGTCGTCCGTCTGCGTGAAGCCGGAGAGGACGGCCGCTTCCGTCTGACCGGGCTCCCCACCAAGCCGCTGAAACTCCAGCTCAAGGTCGCCGGTTTCCAGACACTGGACCTCGGCGAGATCGAGTTGGGCCCCGGAAGAATCGTCGACCTGGGGGACCTGAGGGTGGTGGAAGGGATCCGCCTCGCCGGGGCTATCGTCGACGGCTTCGGCAACAGCGTCCCCTCGAGTTGGATCGAGGTGGGCTACACGGTCCCCGTCAAGGCCGAGCACCGTATCGAGACCGGCGACGGCGAGTTCGAGTTCGACGGGTTACCGGCCAACAGCGAGATCCGACTCAGCGCCGGCGGCGACGGATTCGACGTGTTCGAGGAGACGCTCACGCTGGACCGGGATGCCGAGTGGAACATCGCGCTGACGCCGCTGGCGAGTATCGCGGGGCGCGTGCTCGACCCCGAGGGCAACGCGGTCAGCCGGTTCGAGGTCGAGGCGAGCTACCAGGACGGCCCGCAGAACGTGCCGGCAACATCCGAGGTCGACGACGCGGAAGGACGGTTTTCTCTCTGGCCGATCGAGCCGGCGGGGCGGCACACGCTCGAGATCCGTGCCGACGGGTATCGCGTCGCGCGTTTCCCCGATGTGATCGTCGAGGAACACCGCAGTGTGGACGTCGGCGATATCCACCTCGAGCCGGGTCACCGTGTCGAGGGCCTCGCGACGCGACCCGACGGGGCACCCGCGGTGGGGAGCCGGATCTGGTTGGCCCCGCGATCGAGCGCGTCCGCGGGAAACGATGACCGGTCGTTCGACGCCAGAACGGACGTCGAGGGACGCTTCGTGATCGCGGGGCTGTCCGCCGGTTTTTTCGTCGCCACCGCGCAACACCCCGAGTTTGCGCCGTGGTTCGGAGAGCTGGAGCTGATCGAGGACGTGGAGGTAGCCGCGCTGGACATCGAGTTCTCGGAAGGCGGGGTTGTCCATGGCTACACACGGGATCGCGACGGCGGGCCGGTGGCGGACGTCGGGATAGGAGTCGAGTGCCCCGAAATGCAAGCCAACCGGTCGGCGAAGACCGACCTGCAGGGGTACTACCGTGTGACGAAGCTTCCGGACGCGCAGTGCCGCGTTCACGCGTTCGTCGAGAACGGCGCCCCGTTCGGCACCGCGAAGGGCGTGACGGTCGTCAGCGAGCGTGAGAGCCGCGTCGACTTCGATCTGTCGCGATCGATCGTGGTGAGCGGCGTCGTGCGGGTCGGCGGTCGCCTCGCGGAGCGCGGCTTCCTGACCTTCCAGGCCAGCGGCAGCTTCCCCGGCACCGGGACGGCCTCCACGCAGGTCGAACCGGGGAGCGGTACTTATCGCATCGAGCTCGGCGATCCGGGGGAGTACGACGTTCTCGTCGAGTCGGGTGGCGCGCGTCAGACGGTGAGGGTGCGTGTCGGGAACGTGCGTTCGCTGTCGCGCGACTTCGACATCGCGGTCAACGGGATCCGTGGCCGCGTCGTCGACGCGGACGGGAATCCGCTGCGTGGCGTCGCCATCCACGCCGCCAACCGCGACCTCGATCCGATCGGCGCGAGGGGCGCCTTCACGATGACCAACCCTCGCGGGCGCTTCTCTTTGAAGCATCTGCAACCGGGTACCTACCGGATCGGCGCTTCTCGGGGCGGCTACCGCCCCGTCCGGTCGGCTCCGATCCAGCTGCTGGCCGACACTCAGATCGACGACCTCGAGCTGGTGCTCGAGGAGAGCGCGGCTCAGATCCGCGGCCGGTTGGTGGGCCCACGGGGCGCGCCGCTCTCGCAGGGAATCGTCGTCGCCGCTCCGGCCGGAACCTATCGCCTGGACCTGGCGGCGCAGTCCGGCCTGCAGGAAGACGGGTCGTTCGTGCTGGACGTCCCGCCCGAAGGCAGCTTCGACGTCACCGCGCTGACGCGTGGCTGGGCCCCGGCGCGGCTGACCGGTGTCGTCCCGTCGGCGGACACGGAGATCACCCTGCACGCCGGTTTCGGCGGCAGCATCGCCGTGACCCTCGTCGCTCCTGACGGTGCACCGGTGGAAGGTCGGGCACTGGAGATTCACGCGGAGCCCCGCTGGCTGGCGAGCGACACGCTGTTCATGTTCAACCCCGCACCGGTCTCCGGACCGGATGGCCTCGCCGTCGCTCGAAACCTCCCGGAGGGTAGCTACCGCGTGAGCGTGGCGGGCGGCGGGTCGGGCATGGTCGACGTCGTCGAGGGCGGGGTCAGCGAGCTGCGGCTGAACGTGGAGTGAGCTAGAACCGTTCCACGCCTTGCTCCGAGCCGATCAGGAGCAGGTCTGCCGGGCGCCGGCTGAACAGGCCGTTCGCGACCACGCCGGCGATCCCGTCGAGCTCGGTCTCGAGACCCGGGGCGTCGTCGATCCTGAGCTCGTGTACGTCGAGGATGACGTTGCCGTTGTCGGTCACGAACCCCTCGCGTGGGACGGGACGACCGCCGAGCGACTCGATGCGCGACGCGACATGATTGCGCGCCATCGGGATGACTTCCACGGGCAACGGAAACCGGCCCAGTGTCTCGACACGCTTGGTGTCGTCGATGATGCAGACGAATCGTTCGCTGGCCGCGGCGACGATCTTCTCGCGCGTCAGCGCTCCGCCGCCGCCCTTGATCAGGTGCAGTTTCGCGTTGGCCTCGTCGGCGCCGTCGACGTACAGCGGGATGCGGCCGACGTCGGTGAGATCGAGCAGACGCACGCCGAGGGCCGCGAGCCGTTCGGCGCTGGCCTCGGAGCTGGAGACGGCGCCGTGGAGCCTGTCGGCCAGCGGCCCGAGGAGATCGATGAAGCAGTTGGTGGTCGAGCCGGTTCCGACACCCAGCACGATGCCGGGCTCGACGAGCTCGAGTGCCGCGCGCGCGACCGCCTGCTTCTTTTCATCCTGCGTCATCCGGCCTAGCCCTCCGCACCGGGTTTGAGCACGACACCCTCGCCGGTGCGTCCGCTCATCTTGATCAGCAGCGGCTGGTCGAAACTCAACCAGCGTACGAACTCGCTCTCCTCGACCGGCTTCGCGTGAGCCAGCCACTCCCAGTCGATGAAGCCCTCGCCGGCCTCCGGGTTGACGGTGAAGTAGCCGACGTTGCACGAGGTGAGGTTCTGGAAGAAGTGGGTGCCCTGGGACGGGGTGACCTGCATGTCCCGGAAGCCGGACTCGACGATCGCCCGCACGCCCGCGATCTCGTTCCAGCGCACCGGAATCCCGAGGTGCGGATCGTTGGACCCCCAGCGACCGACCCCGACCAGCAGGTACGGGCGCCCGCGGGCCTGCAGCTTCGCGTTGAGCCTTGCAACCTCCTCGGCGACCTCCGCGCTGCGGTTGCGGTCGAATGTATCGCGACCGACCACCACCACGTCGGAGATGTCGGAGATGCGCCCATTGCCCAGCACGCTGTCGCTGCGGCAAACCAGTTGGGACGACAGCACGTGGCCGATCTCGAGCTCCTCGGCCTCGCTGGCCAGCGCCAGCGGCCGCATCTGCAAGAAACCGAACTCCGGCTGCTCGCGCTTGGGCACCGTGAGGTTGACGGCGAATTCGATCTCGACCGGTGCGCTGGTCCCCTGCTCGCCGTAGTCGAGCAACTGGCCCAGCAACTGGGCCAGCGGAAACACGTCGTGCTTGAGGATCGGCGCGAAGGTGACCACGCGCATCCCCGGACGGCCGATCCCGTCGCTCAGGCGGTCGTTGTCGGGCGAATAAGTCGATGCGATGGCGTCGAGGACACCGTGACGCTCGGCCTCTTCGAGGCTGCAGAGCACCATCTCGTCGCCCTCGGCATCACTCCGACCCGGCTCGCGAGACAGGTCCATCGCATAGAACTCGCGCTGCGAGTTGGCCAGGATCTCGTGCGTGGAGGAGGCGCCGACCTGCACGCGTGGGTGCGCCGGCGAGAATCGATAGCAGTTCGCGCCCTCGACCACGCTGCGGCCGAGACCAGCCGCCACGGCGACGATTCCCTCCTCCGCCTTGAGCGGCGGCGTCGGGTAGAAGTTGTGCGATCGGGCCACGCCGGCGAAGTCGGGGTAGAAGCGGCTGTCCCGCGCGCTACCGACGACGCGCTGGACGATGACCGCCATCTTCTCTTCCTCGAGCCGGTACGGGGTCATGCCGAGGTACGCCTTGGCTTGGCGCGAGAACGTCGAAGCATAGACGCGCTTGACCGCAGACACCAGTTGGATCAGCCGCTGGTCGAGGCTCTTGTCGCGATTGGGCAACATGTAAGTCTTGTAGACGCCCGCGAAGGGCTGGTTCGGCGAATCCTCCAGTAGGCCGGACGACCGAACCGCCAGCGGCACGGGATTCTTGGCGAGAAACACGCGCAGATCCTCGAACGCCTCCCGCGGGAACGGCGCGGCGAGAAAACGGGCGTTGATCTCGCGATCCGACTCGCACTGGATCGCCCAGTCCTTCAGCTCGTTGGTCTCGAGGAACTCGTCGAAAACGTCGGTTCCCACGACGGCAGCACGCGGTACGACGATGCGTGTGCCGGGATAGCGGTCCGCGATACGCGTCTCGTTGAGCAAGCGGTTGACGAACGCCAGCCCCCGCGCCTTGCCGCCGAGCGAGCCGCCGCCGATCCGGTACAGGCTGAGCTCGGGATCGTAAGTCGCACGATTGAAATCGGCCACGACGACCTTGTCGCGTTCACGGCGATAATCGCGAAGCACGCGGACCAGCTCGCCTCGAACACGCTCGAGCCCGCCGTAGTCGGCCACCGTCANNCCAGTTGGAGAAGTGATTCTGCCCGCCGTGCCAGGCGATGGACTCGGCGGGAACCTCGTCGAGCTTCTCGATCAGCTCTTTGAGATCGTGGGCCTTGCCGACGATCTCGCCGTTGGGCATGCGGAAGATGAAATCGCCGAAGCCGAACGACTTGATCAGGATCCGCCGCAGGTCGTTGAGCAGGACCTCGGAACCCTTGAGCAGGAACATCGCGTTGAGGTCCTGGGCCAGGCTCTCGTTGGCCGCGATACTCGACTGCAGCACGATCGGGATGTCGTGGCGCCGCTCGCGAACACGCTCGATCAACCGCACGCCGGCGGTGCGGTCGACCTGGCCGTCACGCGAGAACTCGATGTCCGAGATGATCCCGAGGATGTTCGCATCGTACTTTTCGAAGTAATCCCAGGCTTCTTCGTAGGACACACAGAGCAGGACCTTCGGCCGCGCACGCGTGCGCAACATCTTGTGCGCGAGGTTGACCCCTTCCTCGATCAGATTGCGGGTGTGCTCGAACAATTCGGAGTAGATGACCGGAAGGAACGAAGAATAGAAACGGACGTTGTCCTCGACCACGATGATCGCCGGAACGCCGCGCACGCCCGTGTCGGACGCGACGTTGCGCCGATCCTCGACGTACTTGACCATCGCCAGCAGGATCCGCGCGTCGCCCTGCCACAGGAACACGCGGTCGATCGCGCTGACGTCGTTGCTCGCGGTGAAATCGGTCAGCCGGCGGTTGTTGTAGGCCAGCACCAGCACCGGAATTTCAGGTTTGACGGCGGCGACCTTGCGCGCCAGCTCGGCGGCGTTCATGTCGCCGACCTGGATGCTGGCGACGATCATGTCGATGCGCTGGCGGCCGATCAGCTCCAGCGCCTTCGCGCCGGTGGAGACGCGGATCAGGTCGGGGTTCTGGCTCAGGTTGAGGTCGATGAACTGGCGCAGGATCGCCTCGTTGAGCTGGCCGTCCTCGGTGAGGATGAACGAGTCGTAGAGGCTCGACACGAGCAGGATGTGCCGGACGCGGTTGGGCATCAGGTCCTGGAAACGGTGCAACCTGGGCCAGGCGGCTTCCTGTGTCGGCTTGCTCATGAAAACATCATAAAAGAAACGGGCGCCCACCGGGCGCCCGTCGAATCCGAATCGTGGGACGGCTCGTCAAACGATGCCCTGGTCGAGCATCGAATCGGCGACCTTGATGAAACCCGCGATGTTCGCTCCGTCGACGTAGTTCCCCTTACGGTCGAAACGCTCGCTGGCGGCGACACAGGCCTCGTGGATGGACTTCATGATCATGCGCAGCCGCTGGTCCACCTCTTCGCGGGTCCAGCTGTAGCGCATGCTGTTCTGCGCCATCTCCAGCCCGGAGACCGCCACGCCGCCGGCGTTGGCGGCCTTGCCCGGTCCGTACAGGATGCCGGCGTCGACGAAGGCGGTGACGCCCTCGGGGACCGTGGGCATGTTGGCGCCCTCGGAGACCACGTAGACGCCGTTCTTCAGCAGGTTCGCCGCGTCCTTGTCGTTGATCTCGTTCTGGGTCGCGCTGGGAAACGCGCACTCCGCCTTGTGCGCCCACAGCGGGTTGTGGTCCGCGCTGCGATCCGCCTCGGTGTAGACGGCGCTCGAGTATTTTTGCGCGTATTCGCTCATGCGGCCGCGGCGGACGTTCTTGAGGTCCATCACGAACGCCAGCTTGTCCTCGTCGATCCCGGCCTCGTCGTAGATGTAGCCGCTGGAGTCCGACAGCGTGACGACCTTCGCGCCCAGCTCGAGCAGCTTCTCGGTCGTGTACTGAGCGACGTTACCGGAACCGGATACCAGACAGGTCTTGCCCTCGAGAGTCTCGTTGCGGGTCGCGAGCATCTCGGCCGCGAAGTAGACCGCGCCGTAGCCGGTCGCCTCGGGCCGGATCAGCGAGCCGCCCCAGTTGAGGCCCTTGCCGGTCAGCACGCCGGTGAACTCGTTGGCCAGCCGCTTGTACTGGCCGAACAGGAAGCCGATCTCGCGGCCGCCGACGCCGATGTCCCCGGCGGGAACGTCGGTGTTCGGGCCGATGTGCCGGAACAGCTCGGTCATGAACGACTGGCAGAAGCGCATCACCTCGTTGTCGCTCTTGCCCTTGGGGTCGAAGTCGGAGCCGCCCTTGCCGCCGCCCATCGGCAGCGTGGTCAGCGAGTTCTTGAACACCTGCTCGAAGGCGAGGAACTTCAGGATGCCGAGGTTGACCGAGGGATGGAAGCGCAGGCCGCCCTTGTAGGGCCCGATCGCGCTGTTCATCTCGACGCGGAAGCCGCGGTTGACCTGCACCTCGCCGCGGTCGTCGACCCAGGGGACGCGGAACATGATCACGCGCTCCGGCTCGACGATGCGCTCGAGGATCTTGGCCGTGCGGTACTCGGGTTGCTTTTCGAGGACCAGCTCGATCGACTCGGCGACCTCCTGGACGGCCTGGTGAAACTCGGGCTGGGCCTGGTTCTTGGCCTTCACGTCGGCCATGAGAAAATTGACGTACTCACTCATCGCAATCGAACCTCCGGATCCGCCTGGACGCCTGTGCCCCGCGGCAACGCGAACGTTTTACACTGTCGCAGGGTCCCCGTCGAGGCGTTGAGGGTCGTGGGTAACCCTTATGGTGATCGCGCCTTGGCGCATTGGTTACTGAGCGGCCTGGATGACCCCGCAGCCGATCCGGCCACCGGCGGCACCGGTGGGCTGGGTGGTGAAGTCGTCGGCACCTGCGTGGACGACCACGGAGCGTCCGATCACGTCGTTGTCCGCGCCCGTTCCGATCGACCACAGGTTGGTCGCCACGGTCAGCGTCGCGGTGCCGTCCTCTCCGACTTCCAGGTTCGCCACGTCGCCGAGGTGGAACGACTCGCCGCCCCACTGGCCGTGATCNNTGTTCGCCCGGGGTCGCGCCGGCGATCTCCAGGGTCAGCATGACCTGGTCGCCGGCGACCTTGAACGACGCCGTTCCGGTCACGCCGGAGTCGCTCTTGGACTCGATTGCGGCGACGGCCGCGACCTCCATGCCAGCTTCGCCGTGAGAATGGTCTTGATCGCCGTCCGCATGGTCGTGACCGTGATCTCCCCCTGCTTCAGCCTCGCCGCCGGTGTCCGCGGCACAACCGACAAACAGAACCAGTCCCAGGCAGGCTAACCAGACGAGCGCGTTTTTTCTCACGGGGTCCTCTCTTTGGATCGGCATATACCTGAAAGTCGGGCCAGCGCAGATGCTAGACCCGGGGCATTGAGGTGTCAATCGGCGACCGAGGTTCAACGGGCACAAGAGTCGTCGGATGCAACCCGTTCCGGCTCTGTGCGGCCTGATGATCGTCGGTCGATCTGACGGGTGCAGGCTGCTTGGCTCAATTGTCCCGGACGATGCTCAGGATCCTTTCGAGGATCTTCCAGCTGTTCCCCGACGGCTTGTTGTATTCGCCGGCGAGGATCGTCACGGCGATGCCGTCGTCGGGAAGCACGAACAACCGTTGATCGCCGTTGCCGAATCCGGCGACAACACGCTCGCCTGTCGAGAACCCGCCGACCCACCACTGATAGCCGTAGCCCCAGAAGCCTCCCGCACTCCAATCGCGGATCTCCTGCACGTGACGCGTCATCGAGAGCTCGACCCAGCTTCGCGGAACGACCTGCGCACCGTTCCACCGCCCACCGTGCAGGAAGACGGAGCCGATCTTGGCCAGGTCTCGGCCGCGGAGCCGGAGACCGGACATCGCCGCCGGATTGTCCGGAGTCCATGTTCCCGGCCCCAGCCATTCGAAATCCGCAATTCCCAGCGGCTCGAAGAGCAACTCCTCTGCCGCGACGGTCAGCGTTTTCCCCGTCCGTCGATGGATCACGTCGGCAAGGACCTGGGTGGTTCCGCCGCTGTAGTACCAACCGCTGCCCGGCTCGGCCGCGAGTGGGCGAGACAGGACATAGCGCGCCGGGTCCGGCTCGCGATAGAGCCGGATCTCGTCGTTGTCCGGGTCGGTGTAGGGAAGCTTCATTTCATTCCATTCGAGGCCCGGCGTCATCGTCAGCAAGTGGTGCAGAGAGATCGCTCGGTGACCATCGGCCGGCGCCATGTCCGGGAAATGGTCGAACACGGATTCCTCGACCGCCGCAAGATCGTTCTCGAGCGCGAGGCCGAGGACGACCGACGTCACGCTCTTGGAAATCGATCGAACGTCGTGCAGCGTATCCCGGTCGAACGTGATCTCACCCAGGTCTTCACCCCAGCGCTCGTCGGTGCCCGAGAAGTAACGCTCGTAGACAAGAGTGCCTTTGTGCTCGATCAAGAGCGCGTGCGTGTTCGGAAACTCGCCGTTCTCAATCTCGTCGCCGAGCCTATCGAGAGCCGATGCGTCGATCCCGGCGTCAGCCGGCGAGCCGACGGCCCAACCGTCACCCGTGTCCGGTGGAAGACCCGGCGGGTGACTCTCTTGCGGAGGTGCGCTGCAACCGGCGACGAGCAGCGCAAGCAAGGTGGCCGGCAACAGGACCTCTCGCTTCATGCTTCACTCCCCGATCAAGGGACGGCGGATCGAACGGTCTCGTCGTCGGCCTCGTGGGGCAGGGTCACCCGCAGCCGCTCGTCGAGTTCCATCGCCTTGCGGATGGCGTAGAGTCCGCCGGAATTCTGAGCCCAGGCTCTCCGGGCGATCCCGTTGGTCACGTCCCACGCGATCATCTGCCGGATGCGCCGCGCGGCGTCCTCGGTGCCGTCGATCAGCATGCCGAAGCCGCCGTTGATCACCTCGCCCCAGCCGACGCCGCCGCCGTTGTGCAGGCTGACCCAGGTCGCGCCGCGGAACGCGTCGCCGATCACGTTGTGCACGGCCATGTCGGCGCAGAGATCGCTGCCGTCCCGGATGTTGGCCGTCTCGCGATACGGCGAATCGGTGCCCGAAACGTCGTGGTGATCCCGGCCCAGCACGATCGGCGCCGAGATGCGACCCTCCGCGATCGCGTCGTTGAACGCCAGCGCGATGCGCTTGCGTCCCTCCTCGTCCGAGTAGAGGATCCGCGCCTGGGAGCCGACGACCATCCGGTGGCGCTCCGCCTCGCGGATCCAGCGCAGGTTGTCGAGCATTTGACCCTTGATCTCGGCGGGCGCATCCGCGGCTGCGGTCTCGATGACCTCGGCAGCGATCGCGTCGCTGCTGCGAAGATCGTCGTCGCTACCGCTCGTGCAGACCCAGCGGAACGGGCCGAAGCCGTAGTCGAAGCACATCGGCCCCATGATGTCCTCGACGTACGACGGGTAGACGAAGCCGCCGTCCGCCCGCGTGACGGCCGCGCCGGCGCGCGAGGCCTCGAGCAGGAACGCGTTGCCGTAGTCCCAGAAGTGCATCCCGCGCGCCGCCAGCGCGTTGATCGCGTCGACCTGGCGGCGCAGGCTCGCCTGAACCTCGTCCTTGAAGCGCGGCGGATCCTCGCGCATCAACCGGTTCGATTCGTCGTAGCTCAGACCGGCCGGGTAGTAGCCGCCGGCGTAGGGGTTGTGCAGCGAGGTCTGGTCCGAGCCGAGCTCGACCTGGACGCCCTCGGCGGCGAGGCGCTCCCACAGATCGACGACGTTGCCGAGGTAGCCGAGCGACAGCGGCGTCCGCTCCTTGCGCGCGCGCTTCACTCGATCGAGCACCGCATCCAGATCGGTGGCGACTTCCTGCAACCAACCCTGCTCGTGACGCTTGTGCAGCGCCTTGGGGTTGATCTCGGCGATCACGCCGACGGCGCCGGCGATCACCGCGGCCTTGGCCTGCGCGCCGCTCATCCCGCCCAGTCCCGAGGTGACGAACAGCTTCCCGGCGAGCGGGTCGTCGCCCGTGGCATTGAGATACTTGCGCCCGGCGTTGAGCAGCGTGATCGTCGTGCCGTGCACGATCCCCTGCGGTCCGATGTACATGAAGCTGCCGGCGGTCATCTGGCCGTAGGACGTCACTCCGAGCGCGTTCAACCGCTCGTAGTCTTCCGGTGTCGAATGATTCGGGATCACCATCCCGTTCGTGACGACGACGCGGGGCGCGTCGGGATGCGACGGAAACAGGCCCAGCGGGTGACCCGAGTAGAGCACCAGCGTCTGCTCGTCGGTCATCTCCGAGAGGTAGCGCATCGTCAGGCGGTACTGCGCCCAGTTCTGGAACACCGTGCCGTTGCCGCCGTAGGTGATCAGCTCGTGCGGGTGCTGCGCGACGTCCGGATCGAGGTTGTTCTGGATCATCAACATGATCGCCGCCGCCGCGCGACACCGTGCGGGGTACTCGTCGATCGGGCGGGCACGCATCTCGTACTCCGCCGGCCGAAAACGGCGCATGTAGATCCGTCCGTCCGTGGCCAGCTCTCGGGCGAACTCGGGGGCCAGTTCGGCGTGCATCTCCTTCGGGAAGTAGCGCAACGCGTTGCGCAGCGCCTGTCTTCGTTCGGCGGTCGAGAGCAGCTGTCGTCGAGCGGGTGCGCGATCGATCCCATCTTCGACGGGAGGCATGTCGGGTAGAGCCGCTGGGACTCCCGCTGCGATGGCGCGCTTGAAGTCGGACTGGGACATCGGTCGAAGCCTCCGTGGGGCCATGCTAGCACCGCACGAGCGCGCGTCAGATCCGGTCGAGCTCTCTGCGCAGTGCGGGCTCGAGCGTCGGATCGTCGAATCGGAAGCCGGTCTGTTGGAGCCGCGTGGGTCGAATGAAATCGCCGTCGAGCAACAGACGGCGGCCCATCTCGCCGAACATCATCGAGATCACGAACGCCGGAACCGGGAGGATCGCGGGGCGCCGCAACACGCGCGCGAGCGTGCGTGTGAACTCGTCGTTGGAGACCGGGTGCGGCGCGGTGGCCACGATGGCTCCGGAGACTTCGGCGTTGTCGATCGCGAAGATCAAGATCCGAACCAGGTCGTGCAGCCCGATCCAGCTCATCCCCTGCTTGCCGTCTCCGAGTCGCCCGCCCAGGCCGAGCCGGAAGGCGGGCAGCATCTTGCGTAACGCACCACCCTCGGCGCTGAGGACGACGCCGATCCGCGGCAGGGCGACGCGGATCCCCGCCTTGGCGGCCGGCAACGTCGCCGCCTCCCACGCTTCGCAGAGCCCCGCCATCCAGCCTTCGCCGCGTGGCATCAGATCGTCCAGGTTGCGCCCACGGCCATCGCCGTAGAACCCGATCGCGGACGCGCTGACGAGAACGCCCGGCGGTCGTTCCAGGCCCGCAAGGCTCTCCGCGATGTGAGCGGTTCCGTGCACGCGGCTCTCCCGCACCTGCTTCAAGGTCTGCGCGTTCCAGCGCACGGCGATGGACTTGCCGGCGAGATGAACGAAGCCGTCCAGGTCCTCCAGCTTGGCGACCTCCAGCCGACCCAACGGCCAGTCCCAGGAGATCTCGTCGTCCCCGCGGGCCGTGCGCCGGACCAACCGCAGCACCCGATCGCCGCGCGCGGCGAGAGCGCGGCACAGCGCGCCTCCGATCAGGCCCGAGGCGCCGCTCACCGCGATCCGCAAGCTCACAGTCGCCCCCCGCAGTACTTGCAGTGCGAGGCGTCGCGATCGTGGCCCTCGCGGGCGCAGCCCGGGCAACACTGCGTCGTCATCCTCTTTTCCGCGGAACGTGCCAACTCGATCGAAAAGATCCCCGTGGGGATGATGATCAGGCTGTAGCCGAGCACCATCGCGAGGGCTGCGATGAAACGACCGGGAACGGTCTCCGGAGCGATGTCGCCGTAGCCGACGGTCGTGATCGTCACGACCGCCCAGTAGATCCCGGTCGGAATGGACTCGAAACCGTGCTCCGGGCCCTCGATCGCGTAGACCGCGGCTCCGAGAATCAGAANNATCTTTGCACGCGATGCCTTGACGGCATGGACCAGCAACCCAAGCTCGTTGGAGAAGGCTGCGGCGCGAAAGATGCGAAAGATGCGCAGCAGTCGGAGGGCGCGAATCACGAGCAGGGCGTGGGCACTGTCGACGAACAGGCCGAGATAGGTCGGCATGACGGCCAGCAGATCGACGACGCCCCAGAAGCTGATCGCGTAGCGCAAGGGTCGCCGGATCGATATCAGCCTGAGGATGTACTCCACCGAGAAGAGGATCGTGAAACCCCATTCGGCTATCCGCAGCGCCGAACCGTGAACGCCGCGGATCGAGGGAACGGATTCGACCACGACCACCGCGACGCTGACGCCGATGGCCGCGAGCAGAGCGACATCGAAGGTTTTCCCGGCGGGCGTGTCGGCCTCGAAGATCACCTCGTGAAGGCGCTCCTTCCAGGTCGACGGTCGGCTTGCTCCGTTCATCGGTCTCCCCGCGGCCGATCCTACCAGCGGTTGGGTCCCGGCGGTCGTGGGCATTATGCTTGAACCGTGCGAGCCACCTTGTTGCTTCTTGCCGCCCTGCTGGCAACACCGGGAGTCGGCGCACTCGACTGCGCATCCGACGCCTGGGCGTTCTATGGCACGGTCCGCGATGCCGGCGGCCGACCGGTCGGCGACGCCGAGGTATTCCTGCTGCTCGACAAGATCAGCGAGGCCGAATACCTCCGCGAAGGCGTGCGCGGGCGTCGCTTCCGAACCAACGAGTTCGGCAAGTACCAGGCGGGGCTGGTCTGCAGCGACACCCGGGACGCGCCGAACCCCTGTGCGAAACGACTCAAGTACTTGACCGTCGTGGTGTCTTCCCGCGATCACGCGATGAAGATGCATGTTTACAGGCTGAACGATCTCGAGATCGTCGGCGACGAGGGCGCCTGCTTCGTGCAGGTGCCCGAGATCCGTCTGCGAAAGGGTTTCTAGCGATGCAGGACAAGGTCAACCTCCGGGCCGCATTCGACAGCTTTTCCGATCACTGGAACCCGCGGCTGGCCGCCGAGCTCAACGGCCAGCACGTGCGGCTGGCGAAGCTCAAGGGTGAGTTCGTCTGGCACGCGCACGAAAACGAGGACGAGATGTTTTTCGTCGTGCGCGGCGGCCTGACGATCAGGCTGCGCGATCGCAACGTGACGCTGAACGAGGGCGAGTTCTTCGTGGTACCGCGTGGGGTCGAGCACCTTCCGATCGCCGAGGACGAAGCCTGGGTCATGATGTTCGAGCCAGCCCGGACGCTGAACACGGGTAACGTCCGAAACGCACGGACGCGAACCGAGCTGGACAGATTGGACTAGCCTAGCGGTTGCGGCCGAAACGCTCGTGGCTGGAGACCCACTCCAGCGAGGAGATCGACGCCGCCAGCGAGACCTCGCCCGCGAGCGCCACGCCGGCCACGATCTCGGCGAACTTGTTGACCTTGCCCGGACCGGTGCAACCCAGCACCTCGAGCGCCTCGCGCTGCGTCGGCAGGCCGGTGCCGCCGCCGTGGGTCGCGACGATCAGCGACGGGATCGTCAGCGACATGTGCAGGTCCCTCTCCGGGGTCAGCTCGGCATAGACGACGCCGGCCGACGACTCCGCGACGGTCGCGACGTCCTGGCCGGTGGCGATGAACATCGCGGTGATCGCGTTGGGCGAGTGACAGCCGTTGTTGTTGGCGCCCGACAGGAACGCGCCGACGTTGGCCACGTTGTAGTGGTAGAAGATGCTCTCGGGGTCGGCGCGCATCTCCTCCATCAGCACGTCGCGCTTGATCGTGGCTTCCGCGACGACGCGTTTGCCGCGCGTGCGCATGATGTTGACCTGGGCGCCCTTCTTGTCTCCGGCGAGGTTCGACTCGAGGTAGAACTTGCGCACCGTGTTGGAGTTTTCGAGGATCCAGTCGCAGGCTTCCAGCGTCGCGCGCCCGACCATGTTCTGCCCCGCGGCGTCTCCGGTCGAGAAGTTGAAGCGCATGAACACGAAGTGATTGGCCAGAAAAGAGTCGATCTCCAGCAGCCGCGCGACGTTCGACGTGCCCTCCGCGGCGGCGCGGATGTCGGCGAAGTGCCGGTCGACCCAGTGCTTGAACTCGCGCGCCTCGCGCGCGGTGTCGAAAATGAAGACCGGTGCGCGTTGCATACGATCCTCGAGCACCGTGCACTCGACCCCCCCGGAAAGGTTGAGCACCTTCATCCCGCGGTTGTACGAGGCCACCAGGGTGCCCTCGGAGGTCGCCAGCGGGACGATGAAGTCGCCCTTCGCGTGCTCCCCGTGGATCTTGAACGGCCCGGCGAACCCGACCGGCACCTGGGCCACTCCGGTGAAGCTTTCGATGTTGCCCTGGGTGAGCTCGGGATCGAACGAGTAGCGTGACGTGTGGTCGAGGTCGGCCCCGGTGAATTCCTCGATGAAGCGACGGCGCTTGGAGATCATCTTCGGGTTGTGGTCGTAGTCCTTGTCATACGGGATCCGCGGAGCGCCGTCGCTCTTGGGCTTGGGTCGCGCGGTGCCGTCGGCCAGCGCGTCGGTGACGCGGAACGAGAGCCGGCCGAACGGCTTGGTCTCGAACGCCATCTTGATCTGGTGCTTGCCCTTGCGCAGCTCCTCGCGGGGAGCGCTCATCGTGATCGACTGACGCAGCGGAAACTGCAGCGCCTCGCCATTGCCTACCTCGCTGGCGCGTATCTGTTTTCCGTCCCCCAACTCGAGCACCAACTCGTCCAGCGGGATCTCCGCCTCGTTGATCTTGATCTCGGAGATCTTCGTCAGCGTGGCGTCGGACAACCGGTTCTTGACCTCGAAGCGGATCCCGCCCTCGACGTTCTGCAGGCTGCCGTTGGTATACAAACGGCGCAGGATCATGCCGGGAATTCTCATGCGCTGATAATCCTCGTGCCGGGCCGCGGAAAATCCACACGACGCCGGGCGCATTATGCCAGGTCTGAGCTCAACACCCAACTAATGGCGGTTTTGCCTCTTATGCAGCTGCCTGGCGGCGAAACACCACGTACTCGAATCGCGGGTGATCGACGCGCATGTCGATGATCCAGTCGGCGTCGTCGTATTGCGGGAAGTAGGCATCGCCGCTGAACTCGCCCTTGATGAACGACAGGTACATCGCGTCGGCGTGGGGCAGGGCCTGAGCGTAGACGCCGGCGCCGCCGGCACAGAACAACGTCTTCCCGTAAGACCGGCCGAGCTCCATCGCCTCGCCGAGACTGTGGGCGACCTTGGCGCCCATGAGACGACGAACCGACCTGCTGATCACGATGTTGTGAGCGCTGGTCAGATCACCGCCGAAGATCTCCCAGCTACGTCGGCCCATCAGAACGCTCTGGCCTTCGATGAGCGAAAGGAAGTGCTCGTACTCCTCGGGCACGTCCCACGGCATGCCGTCCCCGCTACCGATCACGCGATCGTTTCCCAGTGCAGCGATCAGGATCATCGCCCGTCATTGTAGACCCTGGCCGGCCCCGGCTACAGGGTGCGAACGTAATCGGCGTACTGATCCGGGGGCGCGTACAACTGAACGCCCATTCCGGGAGACCGGCCGACGCGCGGGTTGGAGTTCATCCAGCGTACGTCACCGGTCAAGGTCAGCGGATTGTCCGCCACGTCGAGCAGCAGCCTCAGCCGCGTGTTGACGTCGAGCGGGTGGTTGGTGATGACGAACAGACCCGTCTCGGAGAGGTTGCCGGTCCCGCCGATCTCCGACGGGTTGACCACACCGAAGCGGATGGGCAGGAAGCGGATGATGCGCGTCGCCGCGACGGGTTGCACGAGTTCCGCTGCGTCGCCGCTGATCTTTTCGGGGGTCGAGAGAGCTACCTCGTTGCGCAACGCGAAGCCGCGCTCGCGGCAGTGAGCACGGATGAACTCGATCGCCTGGCGTTCTGCGTCGACCGGGGAATCCGCGGCGAACTTGATCGTCCCACTGCCCCCGGGGATCGCCCACAACACGTTGGGATAAGTCAACACTCGAGACCGCCACAGGCCGCCGTTCGTCTTGGCGACGAGCACACCGTAAGCCTCGATACCGGAGGGCGTCTCGACGTTGACGCGCCAGCCGTGCCGCTCGGGTGTCTCCGAGATCAACTCGCCCGGGCAGTCCGCCCTGTTCTCGTGCGGCGTACCGCACACCGGGCACCACGTCGTCGCCATCGCTCACCTCGCGGGTACACGCGTCTCTTCTTTGCGGAAGTTAGGTTCAGGCACGCGCAATCCGCAAGTAGCTCAAGAAGGACGGGATTCAGTTGAAAACGTTCACCCGTTGCTCGACGCCGTTGGCACGAATCTCCGGGACGTACATGGCATGCCCCTGAAACGGCAAGGCGTGGAACTCGCCCGGTGTCTCGGCGCGCAGCGTGTAGCGGATCTCCCACACCCCCTGCGGGAGCTTGTCGATGAACAGCGCGACCTTGCGATCGCGCAGCTCGCGGTAGACCCAACGGCTGGCACCGGTCAGGTCGACCCGGTCGACGCCACCCTCGAGACGCAGCTCGACGGCGCTCGGCTTGAGCTCGGACGCGTACAGCGGACCGCCGCTACGCACGTCGATCGCCTCGAGTCCCGCCGGCTTGAGATCCTCGAACACGAGGTACTCGTAGTCGTTCTTGGCCTCGATCGTCAGCACCACCTCGACGCGATCGCCGGAGGCGAGCTCGCCGCCGTCGAGCAGCGGGGTCTTCTCGTCCCGCGGTCCGTTGAGCAGCGTTTCGCGGGCGACGATGCGGTTGTACTGGCGGCGCACGAACAACTGGTGCCCGGCTGCCGCGATCGGTTCCTCGAGGCTGAAGAAAGTCGCTTGCGTCATGACGTAAAGCGGTCCGCTCCCGGTGGTTCGGCGCACCTCGATGCGATTCTCGCCCGCGCGCAGCCACGCCGGGTCGATCGTAAACCGGCTCGGAGCGGTGATCAGCTCGGCGCCCCCGAGCGTCACCGTCTCGACGGCCCGGCCGTTGACCTCCACGGCAAACCCGTGCCGGCCGCGGATCTCGTCGGTGGCCCGCAGGTAGTCGGTGAGGGCGAGGACCGCGATCGCGGTGTCGCGCGTGTTGGACCACTGCGCCCCGCGCCGATTCTGGATCAGCCAGCTCGTGGCCGGCGGAATCAGCGCGTTGTCGGGATCGATCGCCAGCATCGCGCGCAGCACGAACGCCGTCGTCTCGACAGGCCCTTCGGACCAGCGCCACCAGAAACCGTCGGCGCCCCAGTGGGCCGTGGTGACGTCGTGTCGGGAGGTCGTGTTTCGCGAACCGCGCTGCACGGTCGAGTTTGCCGGGTCGTCGTCGATCTTGACGCCGTTCTCGAGGTTGCGCACGAGCGTCTCGGCCATGTCGCGGCGGCCGAACTCGTGCGCCGCGAGCGCCAGCAGCGCGCGCGTGTAGGCGTTGAGCCGCTCGCGCCGCTCCCACAGGCCCTCCAGCGCGACGTTCTCGAAACGGTGTGGAGAACCGGGGTTGGCCGAGGCCAACGCGAAGAGCATGAACGATTGCATGTCGGGGCTGGACTCGAACTCGACGATGCGCTTGCGCAGGAACTCGACGCCGCGCGAGATCGCATCACCCTCGATACGGATACCGGCGTCTTTCGCGAGCGACAGACCCCAGACGACGTACGCCGTCATGTAGGCGTCGCTGTCGCCCTCCTTCCACCAGCCCCAGCCGCCGTCGCCGTGCTGCATGTCGTAGAGCCGCTTCAGACCCTTGCGCGTGGCACGGTCGAGGTCCCGACCTTTCCCATGCGGATGGGTCTTGTCGACGAATTGTCGCTCGATTCCGCCGTAGACCTTGTGCATCGCCTCGTCGGGATCGATCCCGAGGTCCTCGAACGTGCGCGCGACGATCGCGGCGGGCAGGAACCGGCTCATCGTCTGCTCGGTGCAGCCGTAGGGGTAGTCGATCAGGTACGGCAGCGCGTCGAGCATCGTGACCGCCAGCGACGGGGTGACCTGAACGATCATCGACGTCGAGCCCGG
The DNA here is from genome assembly GCA_011773795.1 of Acidobacteriota bacterium. Classification (GTDB taxonomy): domain Bacteria; phylum Acidobacteriota; class Polarisedimenticolia; order Polarisedimenticolales; family Polarisedimenticolaceae; genus WVWW01. The sequence continues at coordinate 8,689 of WVWW01000194.1, read as the reverse complement.
ACGTCGCTCTGCCGGTAGATCGAGGACGATGGACCCGACCCCATCGGCGAGCCGTGCGGCGCGCGCGATCTGCTTGTGAATCCCGTGTTCGAGGACGGGGATCTCGCGGCGCATCGCGTCGCCGAACGAACCGGCCGTGACCTTCGCCGTCAACCTCGCGGTTCCGGCGGATTCCGCGATCACGGCCCAGTCGAGACGCGTCTCTTCGCCCGGCTTCAGGCTGAACTGCCGGGGCCGCCGTCCGATCCGACGAACGCCGTCGACTTCCAGCGAGGCGTCAAAAGTCATCTCCTCTTCGCTGTCGTTGCGCACGATGCCGGAGATCACCGCGCGATCCCCGACGACCAGGAACCGCGGGTTCTGGAGACGCATGATCACCGGCTGGTTCGTCCTCACGTCGGCCTCGGCGATCCCGAACGCGTCGTCCCGTGTCGCCACCCGCGCCTTGAGCTGCCAGGTGGTGAGCGATTCGGGGAACGTCACGTCGACCGTCGCCCGTCCGTCGGCGCCGGTGACGAGATCCGGCAACCACAGGACCGTGGAGCGGAAGTCGGTGCGCACCCGCACCTCGACGTCGGGAGCGGCACCTTCACGGTTGCCGCGGCCATCCGCGCGTTTCGCGGCGACGCCGGGTGCCTGGGCCGCGGACTCCATCACGGCGTCCGCCTCGAAATTCGCCACCATCCTCAGGGCCTGGTCGCGGTCGGCCAGCCCGGCCTTGCCCAGCTGGTTCTTCGACTTGGTCTCGTTCTCCTCCTCGCGCCCGTCGATCGGAAGGTAGGGTTGCATCTGCAGGCTGGTCCCCGTTTGGACGCCGGGCGAACGACGGTTGCCGAAGTAGACCTGGCGTGGATCCCCGGCGTAGTCGCTCTGGATGTAGAAGACGGACTTGTCGACCAACGCCAGCGCGACCTCGGCGGACACCGGGTCGCCGTCGACGTCGCGCGTCAACACGGTGACCGTGCCGTCCTGCCGCGGTAGGTAGCGGTCGCGGTCGTACTCGACGCGGACGTCGAGGAAGTGCTCGACCGGGGGAACGATCAGCTGTTCCTGATCGAAGAACACACGGAGGTCGTGGACCATCGCGGCGGCCAGGTAGACGTTCGGGACGAAGCGATCGTCGACGTCCAGCTCGACCAATCGAACCCGGTCCTCGACGTGAACGAGGCGATGCTCGAGGATCCCCTCGGCCTCGACCGTGAGCAACACCCAGCGGTTCGAGACGGGGACGCTGATCATGACGGGCAACGTCTCACCCGCCCTCGCGGTGTCCCGGTCGATCAACAGGTCGACACCGCCGTGGTGGTAGCCGATGTGTCGCGAGGAGGCGTCGCACACCCAGACCGTGGTGTCTCCACGCACCGGTGCGCCGTCACGGTCGCGACTGAACCAGCGAATCCGGTAGTAGCCCTCGGTGGCCGCTTCGAAATCGATCTCGGCGGTTCCGTCCTTGCCGGTCGTCGCCTCGACGCTCAGGACTTCTCGCTCTTCGTAGGACGCGGGTCGATGCTCGCGCTCGGTCCAGGTCTGTTTCACGACGGTGACCCTGCCGCGGACCGCGACCGGCTCGTCGTTGGCGTCACGCGTGTTGATCTCGATCGTGACCTTGTCGCCGGGCCGGTACAGGTTGTGCTCCGGTTGAAGCGTCGCGAAGTAGCTGCGCCGGCCGACACGTACCGTGTCCTGCCCGACGATCTCGCGACGCGAGGCGTCGGTTACACGGGCCTCGATGCGGTACTCGAAATCCTGGTTCTGGCCGAACGGGGTCGTGAAGCTGACGATCGCGCGCCCGTTCGAGTCGGTCGTCAACGTCTCGCGGTGAATCGTCTGCTCGCCGTAGTACCAGCGCATCGAATGGTTCGACGACTCCTCGTAGAACCACGGGTAGGGCCGTTGCGGTGTCCAGCGGCGGAAGTAGCTCGATTGGTGCACGAGCACCTCGACCGTCGCACCGGCGACCGGACCGCCGAAGGTGTACTCGGCAACGATCGACGCCTCGATCGTGTCGCCGAGCACGAAGACCTTGCGCCTGCCCGTTTCGTCGAGCGGCGTCTCGACGTTGACGGTGAACTCCGGCAGCTTGTACTCCTCGATGCGGAACAGCGGGAACTGTCCCGCGCCGGTCTTGCGGCTGGGCACGCGGAACTCGATGTGCACTTCTCCCAGGGCCCAATCGGGCTGGAGCTCCAGCTCACCCCAGGCACTACCGAATTCGTTGAGCGTCAGCTCACCCTTGGCCAGCTCGTTCCGGCGGGCATCACGGATCGTGTACTCCAGCACCTCACCGGACGGCGTCCTGTAGGAGCCGTCCCTCTTCGCCCGGGTGATGACCTTGAACTTCGCGGTTTCCCCGGGACGGTAGGCCGGACGATCCGAGAACGTGTAGACGTGCCAGCTCTCGTCGGCGCGACTCGTGCGGTACGTTCCACTCATGCCGAGCGCCTGCCGCTCGCCGGCACGCACCCCGGCCAGCATCGTGTGGCCGTCCCGGGCCAGCTCGAACTCCGTCAGGCCGTTCTCGTCGGTGGTCTGGGTTCCGCCGTCCCAGTGCCATTCGTGGCGGTTGTACCCCAGTTGCCACAGATGCACGTTCGCGCCGGGAACAGGCGAGCCGTCGAGCGCGTCGCAGACGTAGACGATCGCCCGCTTACCCGCGGTCTTGATGACGACGGACAGATCGGTGACGAGGACGAGCGCTCGTGAACGCTGCCCTTCCGCGCGGGCTTCGAGGATGTACGCCCCGGGGGCTAGGGCGTGCTCGATCACGTGCTCGTCCGACGACGGCCGGTGATCGCGATGGTCGGGATGCGTCACCGTCCAGTCGGCGATGCGCTCGCGCCCCGTCAGATCGAGCTGCGCCAGCCAGTCGTGATGACGCCCCTCGCGGTCGCGGAACAGCTTTCCCGAAAGGTCGATCGACGTCAGGCTCAAGTCGATTCGGCCGACGTTGCGGGAGCCGAGCGCGAACCGGACCTCGGATTCGGGGAGGAACGTGTTGGAGACCGCCACGTCGAGCCGGGGGTCGACGATCTGGCGGATCTCCTGCTGCGCCTGGCGATACCAGCGCGACTCCCCTTCCGAGAATTCGGCGAGCAGCTGACGGTAGCGCGCCACCGCCTCGACATAGTCCGGTCGGTGCGTAACGTTTCCCTGTTCATCGAGTTCGACACGACCGGTCTGGGCCAGCCATTGCGCGTACTGGAAGATCGCGTCGTCGCGCCACTCGCCACCCTGATAGCGCAGCGTCATCGCCATCTGGTAGTTCAGGTGCGCGCGCTCGGTCGCCGTTTCGGCGATCGAGAGCGCCTGCTCCAGGATGTCGAGCGGGAGTTGATTGCCGTACTGGCCGTAGTAGTGCCACGGCCCCGGATCGGGCGGCGTCGTCGATTTGCGGATGATCCCGAGGTAGCGTCCGCGCGCCAGATCGAGATCGGTCGAGCCGGCCCACCAGGCCAGCGCCTGTTGGTAGTGATTCCAGGCCGTGTACCAGTTGCGTGTCTGTTGCGGGATCCAGAACGAGTCGCCGAGAGACTCCTGCGCCTCGGCCCAGTTGCGGTCGCGGTCCTCGGCGCGCGGCACGGCGGCGATCATCTCGCGTAACGCCTTCCTCGCCTCCTCGAGCTGCGTCTGGTCGCGCTGCTGTGTCGCCGCCCAGTCGCGCCACGAACAATCGGCAATGCGCAGCTGAAGGCGAGTCCGTTCGGAATCGTCGAGACCAACCGTGTCCGCCGCCTGGAGATAGAGCTTCAGCGCTGCGCGAAAGGAGCCCTCCTCGTACAGCGCATCGGCACGCTCGACAGTCGATCGATCGGCGTCAGGGACGGAGCCCGGATCGGACGTGATAGCCGCCGGCAGGGCGACCAGGAGCAGCAGGGCGAACAGGGTCAAGCTTCGAAGGAGCGTCATGGTGCAACCTCACGCCGGATGAAACGTCCGGGGTCTGCCTGGATGGACACCGATCGCGGAACGAAGTTCCCCATGGTTGCGAATCCACAGGATTGTAATCGGTTCGTACCTCCCGTGGGCTATCCTCGTCGGGCCCATGAATCGGTCAGAACAGCGTTTCGGCGAGCTGTCGGTCGACGAGTTCCTGGCGGAATACTGGCAGAAACGGCCGTTGCTGGTCCGCGGGGCCTTCGCGGGATTCGAGAACCCGATCCGGCCCGGGGAGCTCGCGGGGCTGGCGCTCGAGGACGGTGTCGCCTCACGGTTGATCCTCGAGCGTGGCGAGCACCCCTGGGAGCTGCGTCTCGCGCCGCACGCCGAGGGAACGTTCGAGTCGCTTCCGGAGACCCACTGGACGCTGCTCGTCCACGAAGTCGACCAGTGGATTCCCGCGGTGGGGCGCCTCCTGGAGCGGTTCCGCTTCCTGCCGAACTGGCGGCTCGACGACGTGATGGTCAGCTACGCGCCGCCCGACGGTAGCGTCGGGGCGCACCTCGATCACTACGACGTGTTCCTGCTCCAGGGCCTGGGGCGCCGCCGTTGGCAGATCGAAGACCGGCCGCGCCCCGCCGGCGAGAGGAACGTCCCGGATCTGGACGTGAGGATGCTGCTGCAGTTCGATCCGGACGAGGAGTGGGTGCTCGAACCGGGTGACATGCTCTACCTGCCACCGCGGTTCCCGCATCTCGGCGTGGCGATCGACGCCTGCATGACCTTCTCGATCGGTTTTCGGGCTCCGCAGCAGAAAGAGCTCGCCGCGGCGTTCGGCGCGGATCTGACGGAGCGCGCCGACGCCGGTCTGCGTTACGCCGATCCGGACCTCACGGCCCGCGAAGAGCCCGGCGAGATCGACGGCGCCATGCTGCGCCGCGTGCGCGCCGTGCTCGACGGGATCGATCGCGGGGACGACGCGCTGGCCGGCTGGTTCGGCCGCTTCGCCACCGAGCCGAAGCGCGAGCGCCCGGATCCGGAGGGCGACCTCGAATGGACGCCCGCCAGGTTGCGCGAGGCTTGGACCGACCCGGGCTTTCTTCTCGAGCGCGCCGCACCGGCCCGCTTCGCGCACTACCGTCACGCGGACGGATCGGTCTCCTTGTTCGTCGGTGGGGAGAGTCAACGGCTCTCCGGGAGCGAGGTGTCGTTCGCCCCGCTGATCACCGGGGCGGAGCCGCTCGACGCGTCGACGCTCGCTGCGTACGCGAGCAGCGAGCGCTTGCTGGAGTGCATCGGCCGTTGGATTCACCATGGTTATCTTTTCGTTCCGGAGTAGAATCCGCGGCTCGATGTGTGAGACCTGACCCCGGATGAACTGGTTGCTCTTGATCGTGGGCCTGGCCGTGCTGCTCGGCGGCGGCGAGGCGCTCGTCCGCGGCGCCACCGCGCTGGCACGACGGCTCGGCGTGTCCCCGATGGTCATCGGCATGACCGTGCTGGCGTTCGGCACGAGCGCTCCGGAGCTGGCGGTGAACGTGCAGGCCGCCCTGACCGGCAACAGCGCGATCACGTTCGGCAACGTCGTGGGCTCGAACATCGCCAACGTCGGACTGATCCTCGGTCTCACGTCGCTGATCCAGACCCTGCGGATCCATCGCACGATCGTCACGCGTGAGATCCCGATCATGCTCGGCGCGACCGGGTTGGCCATCGTCCTCGCCGGCGACTGGGTCTGGGGGAGCGCGCCGGATCGGCTCGGCCGGATCGACGGCGCGATCCTGCTGCTCGCGTTCGCCGTTTTCCTGTTCATCACTGCACGCAACGCGATCCGGGCTCGCCGGGACGATCAGTTCATCCACGAGGCCGAAGAGGAACAGGAACAGGCCGCCCTTCCGAGTGTGATGATCGCCGTGCCGCTCACCGTTGCCGGACTGGTGGGGGTGCTGCTGGGCAGCGACTGGACTGTCGCGGGAGCTTCGGGCGTGGCCGAGGCACTCGGGATGAGCGAGGCGCTGATCGGGTTGACGATCGTCGCGGTCGGCACCAGCCTGCCCGAGCTGACCACCTCGATGTTCGCCGCGCTGAAGGGTCATGCGGACCTGGCCATCGGGAACATCGTCGGCTCCAACGTTTTTAACCTGTTGTTCATCCTGGGCGTCTCGGCCTCGATCCGTGCCGTCCCCGTCCCGGAGGATCGCGGCCGCATCGATCTGCTGGTCCTCGCGGCTTTCTCGTTGATCCTCTTGCCGTTCGGCATCACCCAAAAGAGGTTGCGCCGCACCGAGGGTGCCCTACTGCTGTCGGGGTACGCCGGGTTCATGGTGTGGCGGACTTTCTTCTAGGATCAAAAAACTCAAGAAAAGACGACTTCTTGGGGCTACTTGCCTTCGTTCCGGGCGGATCTATGTTTCGTTACGAGAGGGAAAGACGATGCCCAGACAAGTTCAGGACCGGCGAGAGGACGGACGTCGAAGGCTCCCCGAGTTCATC
>WVWW01000194.1:0-2302 GCA_011773795.1 Acidobacteriota bacterium | reverse complement strand
ACCCGCTCAAGGAACTCAGTGTGAACGGCGGCTCGTTCGAGCTACCGGCGCGAATATCGGGGCTCGAACCGGGCGCCGCCTGCAGCGCGGGGCGCGTCTGTGTGGGCGACATCGAAATCAAGGTCAACCTGCAGATCCGGCATGTGACCCGCGGGGTCGGGACATCGTACGAGTGTGGCGCCAGGTTTTTTCCCACGAGTGATGAGGACCGCAACGAGATCGCGGCCTTGGTTTCGCGGCTCTACTCGATGCCAACGACGTGACGTGATGAAGACGACCCTCGAAACCCCGAGCCAGATGCTCGAGCGGCTCGAGCGAATGGGGCTCGACCGCGTCAAGGCGCTGCTCGAGAAAGACCACTTCGACCCCAAGACGATCGGCCTGGTCGCAGGCTGGATCAAACGTAAACAAGAGGAAGAGAACCCGGCGCCGACCGCGCCGCCGGCCGACGAGGTAGCCCGCGAGGCGCTGAAGATCGCGCGTCAGGCCGCCGCGGGCGCGCGTCAGGCCCACGTCGGCGCCGCCAAGGCCCAGCGGATGGCCACGATCGGGCTGGCCGTCGCCGGTGCCGCGACGCTCGTCGCGATCCTGACGCTGTTCGCCGCGGCGATCGGCTAGACACTCCCCACCCACAAGCCGATCGGCTTCGGTTTTCCCGCATGGCCGCGTTCTCCCTGAAACGGGAACAATGAGACCCTTTCGGTCAAACCCGTTTCTTGACGAATTCGTCTCGATTCCGCTCGCTGTCGCCGAGCGACGGAATTAGCTAGAATCCGCCCCTTGTAACCGGCCGATCCTGAGAGTGATCCCAACATGATCGTAGGAACCGTCAAGGAGACCTTCCCCGGGGAGACCCGCGTCGCGCTGACGCCCTCGGTGCTTGGTTCGCTGACCAAGCTCGGTGCCGAGGTGCTCGTCGAGACCGCTGCGGGAGACGCCGCCGGGTACCCCGATGCGACGTTTTCGGAGAAAGGCGCGACGATCGTCTCGCGTGCCGATGTCTTCTCGAGGGCCGATGTCGTCTTGCAGATCCGCGGCCTGGGCGCGAACCCCGAAGCCGGGACGGCCGATGTCGCATCGACCCGTCGAGGCCAGGTGCTCATCGCGTCGTTCGAGCCGCTGACCGCGGCGGATCAAGTCAGGACGATCGCTGAGACGGGCGCCACGCTCTTCGCGCTGGAGCTGGTGCCGCGCATCACACGCGCGCAGAGCATGGACATCCTCTCCTCGATGGCGACGATCGCCGGGTACAAGGCCGTGCTGCTCGCCGCCGAGCACCTGCCGAAGATGTTCCCGATGATGATGACGGCCGCGGGCACGGTGAAGCCGGCGAAGGTCTTGGTGATCGGCGCCGGCGTGGCGGGCCTCCAGGCGATCGCCAGCTCGCGGCGGCTGGGCGCGCAGGTCGAGGCCTACGACATCCGCGCCGCCGTGAAGGAACAGGTCGAGAGCCTCGGCGCGAAGTTCGTCGAGCTGGAGCTCGATGCCGGCGATGCGGAGGACAAGGGCGGTTATGCCAAGGCGATGGACGAGGAGTTCTACCGGCGGCAACGCGCCGCGTTGGCCAAGGCGGTCGAGCCGATGGATGTCGTCATCAGCACCGCCGCGATCCCCGGACGCCAGGCGCCGCTGCTGTTGACCGCCGATGCGGTCCGCGGCATGGCGCCGGGGTCGGTGATCGTCGATCTGGCGGCCGAGACCGGCGGAAACTGTGAACTGACGCAGGCCGGTCAGACGGTCGTCGAGGACGGCGTCACGATCCTCGGGCCGACGAACCTCGCCGCGTCGGTCCCCTACCACGCCAGCCAGATGTTCTCGAAGAACATCGTGACGTTTTTGCTCAACATGGTGACCAAGGAAGGCAAGCTCGAGATCAGCACCGAAGACGAGGTCGTCGCCGGTTCGCTCGTGACCCGGGACGGCGAGATCGTTCACCCGCGTGTTCGCGAAGTCATGGGACTTCCGGCACTCACCCCGGCCGCACCGGCCTAAGCGAGAAGGCGATGGAACTCTTCGTTGGCGCACTGACCGTGTTCGTCCTGGCGATTTTCGTCGGGTTCGAGGTCATTACCAAGATTCCACCGACCCTGCACACGCCGCTGATGTCGGCGTCGAACGCGATTTCGGGGATCACGCTGATCGGCGCCCTGCTGATCGCCGGCCAGATCGAAAACCCCGAGCTGTCGCGGACGATCGCCGTGGTCGGTGTGGCATTCGCGACGATCAACGTCGTCGGCGGGTTCCTCGTGACCCACCGCATGCTCGCCATGTTCAAGAAGAAGAAGTAGAGGCTCGTCGTGAG
>WVWW01000265.1:1429-3112 GCA_011773795.1 Acidobacteriota bacterium | reverse complement strand
AAGTCCCGCGCTTTTCGCCCCACCGCGAACAGCACGGCCTCCTCGCCCCTCTCCCGGTTCTCCTGGAGGAACCGGTTGACCGCCCGGAGCAGGTTCGAATTGAAGCCGCCGCACAGCCCGCGGTCCGAACAGACCACGAGGAGCCCGAGCTTCCTTGTCTCGCGGGGAAAGAGGAGCGGGTGCGCCTCCGGGCCGGCCCGCCGGGCCAGCCCCTCCACGACCTCGCGCATGTGGCGGGCATACGGCCTCGCGGCAACGATGGCGTCCTGCGCCCGCTTGAGCTTCGCGGCGGACACCATCTTCATCGCCTTGGTGATCTGCTGGGTGCTTTTCACGCTGCCGATCCGCTTCCGGATCGCGCGAAGGTTTGCCATGACGCCCCGTCGCCCCTATTCCCGCCGCTATTCCCGGAAGACGCCCCGGAATTCCTCGAGGGCGGCGATGAGCTTCGTCTTCACGTCGTCGTCGATCGTCTTCTTCTCGCGCAGGTCCGCGAGGGTCGCGCCGTGCTTGTCCCGCATGAAGGCGGAAAGCTCGATCTCGTAGCGCCCGAGCAGGGAGACGTCGTAGCCGTCGGTGAAGCCGTTGGTCGCCGCGAAGATCGTCACGATCTGCAGCTCGACGGGCTGAGGTTCGTACTGGGCCTGTTTGAGGATCTCCACCAGCCGTGCGCCCCGCGCCAGCTGCATCTGGGTGGCCTTGTCGAGGTCCGATCCGAACTGCGCGAACGCCGCCATCTCGCGGTACTGCGCCAGCTCGAGGCGGAGTGTGCCGGCGACCTGCTTCATCGCCTTGATCTGGGCGTTGCCGCCGACGCGGGACACCGAGAGGCCGACGTTCACCGCCGGCCGGACGCCGGCGTAGAACAGGTCGGACTCGAGGTAGATCTGCCCGTCGGTGATCGAGATGACGTTGGTGGGGATGTACGCCGACACGTCCCCGGCCTGCGTCTCGATGATCGGCAGCGCCGTCAGCGAGCCGCCGCCCTCCTCGTCGGAGAGCTTCGCGGCGCGCTCGAGCAGCCGGGAGTGCAGGTAGAAGACGTCTCCGGGATACGCCTCGCGCCCCGGCGGCCGGCGCAGGAGCAGCGAGAGCTGACGGTAGGCGACGGCGTGCTTGGACAGGTCGTCGTAGATGCACAGCGCGTGGCGGCCGTTGTCGCGGTAGTACTCCCCCATCGTGCATCCGGAATAAGGGGCGATGAAGTTGATCGGGGCGGACTGGGAGGCGGTCGCGGAGATGACGATCGTGTAGTCCATCGCGCCGTACTGGCGGAGCTTCTCGACCACCTGCGCGACCGTCGACTGCTTCTGCCCGATCGCGACGTAGATGCAGATGACGCCGGTCCCCTTCTGGTTGATGATCGTGTCGAGGGCGACGGCGGTCTTGCCCGTCTGGCGGTCGCCGATGATGAGCTCGCGCTGGCCGCGGCCGATCGGGATCATCGAGTCGATCGCCTTGATGCCGGTCTGGAGCGGCTCCTTCACCGGCTGGCGCCGGACGATCCCCGGGGCCTTGACCTCGATGCGGCGGAACTCCTTCGTCTCGATGGGCCCCCTCCCGTCGATCGGCTGCCCCAGGGAGTTCACGACGCGCCCGATCATCGCGTCCCCGCACGGCACCTCGACGATGCGCCCCGTCCGGCGGACGACGTCCCCCTCCTTGATGAGCTGGTCTTCCCCC
>WVWW01000265.1:294-1349 GCA_011773795.1 Acidobacteriota bacterium | reverse complement strand
TCCCCGACGGACAGGACGACGCCGGTCTCGGCGACATCGAGGCGGGTTTCGTACCCCTTGATCTGGCTCTTGAGGATCTCCGTGATTTCTTCGGCGCGGATGTTCATGGCGCTTGGCTCACCCTTTCTCTAAAGTTTCCCGGATGCGCTGAATCTGCGCGCGGGCGCTTCCGTCGTAGACGGTGGATCCGACCTTGACGACCATCCCTCCCAGCACGTCCGGGTCGACCTTCTCCTCCAGCAAGACCTTCTTGCCGGTCTCCCGCTCGAGGGCGGACTGCAGCAGGTCGCGCTGGGTGCCCGTGAGCGGAAACGGCACCGAGACCTCGACCCGCTCGATCCCCTCCATCTGCTCGATCAGTCGACGAAGCTCGGAGACGATCGGGGAGAGGAGATTCATCCTTCCCTTGTCGACCAGGAGGAACAGGAAGTTCCTCGTCGAGGGCAACAGCCCGTCGGCCCTGAGGGAGGCCTCGAGTGCCGCCTTCTTGTCCCGGCGATTGATGTGGGCCGCTTCCATCATCTCGCGCAGGAGAGGAGTTTCGGCGACCAGTCCCTTGAACCGTTCCGCCTCCTCCAGGATTCTGCGGGGATGACCCTCTTCCTGGCCGATGGCGAGCAGAGCGCGGGCGTACCTTCTTGCGACGCTTCCCCCGATCACTCCACGATCTCCCGGATCCTGTCGATGTTCTCCCGGACGATCCGCTCCTGGTCCTCGGGGGTGATCGTCTTCGCCACGATCTCCCTGGCGGCCTGTGCGGACAATTCAGCCGCCTCCCTGCGGAGTTCGGCCCGGGCCTTCTTCATCTCCTGGTCGGCGGCGAACTGCACCTGGGCGTGGAGTCGCGCGATCTCTTCCTTCGCCGCCTCGCGCACCCGCCGCGTTTCCTCGTCGGCCTCGGCGTCCATCTTCCGGTTCATATCCGCGATCTCTCCGGTGAGCCGGGCGACACGGTCCTCGATCAACGAAAGCTTGGCCGCGGCATCTTCCCTCGCGCGGGTGGCTTCGTCGATCGATTTCTTGAGCAATTCCGTGCGTTCCCGAAGAAATGCGCC
>WVWW01000265.1:0-214 GCA_011773795.1 Acidobacteriota bacterium | reverse complement strand
CCACCTGCCTTCCGAGGACCTTCTCGGCGATCCCCCGGGAGAGACGCGACACCTCGGCGCGCAGCGTCCGGGCGGCCTCCTCCCTCTCCGTGCCGATCTGTTCCTTCATCTCCTCGATCTGCCGGTTCGTCTCCTCCAGGACGGTTTCGATTCCCTTCCGCTCGGTCCGTGCCGCTTCCTCCATCCGCGCCCGCTTTCGGGCAAGGGCCTCGGC
>WVWW01000196.1:1101-1227 GCA_011773795.1 Acidobacteriota bacterium | reverse complement strand
TGCTCCCGATCTGGGTCGCCAGCCGGATGCGTTGGCTCTCACCGCCCGACAGCGACGCCGACGAACGGTCGAGCGTCAGGTATCCGACGCCGACGTCGTCGAGGAATCCGAGCCGATCGGTAATCT
>WVWW01000196.1:701-910 GCA_011773795.1 Acidobacteriota bacterium | reverse complement strand
CGTAGCGGCCCCGCCACTTATAGCTCGAGCGCTTGCCGGCGATCTCGAAGGTCATTTCCCGATCACCGCTGCCGCGCAGGATCACCTCGCGTGCGCTCTCGGGGAGATCGCGCCATGGCTGGTCGAGCGAAAAGCCGAGCTCTCGTGCCAGGGTGTCGACCATCCGCATCCGCCACGAATTGGAGCTCGCCGGCCACGGGGCGATAGCG
>WVWW01000196.1:341-548 GCA_011773795.1 Acidobacteriota bacterium | reverse complement strand
TGGGGCGCGATGACCACCAGGCCGTCGCCGACCTTGAGCGCCGTCTCGATTGAATCGGCCAGCCGACGTTCGATTTCAGGCTTGACCACCAGCCGGTCGACGACGATGTCGATGGTGTGCTTCTTCTGCTTGTCGAGCTTCGGCGGCTCGCCGCGCAGCTCGACCTGCTCGCCGTCGATGCGGGCGCGCACGAAGCCCTCCTTGGCG
>WVWW01000196.1:0-196 GCA_011773795.1 Acidobacteriota bacterium | reverse complement strand
GAATAGAGCAGCCGCAGGTAGTCGTGGATCTCGGTCACCGTGCCGACCGTCGAGCGCGGGTTCTTCGAGACCGACTTCTGCTCGATCGAGATCGCCGGCGAGAGGCCCTCGATCGAATCGACGTCCGGCTTTTCCATCTGCTGCAGAAACTGCCGGGCATAGGCCGAGAGCGACTCGACGTAGCGACGCTGCCCCT
>WVWW01000181.1:1115-1361 GCA_011773795.1 Acidobacteriota bacterium | reverse complement strand
AGGTCCGCGTGGACCGCACGGTCGATAAGTACCTGGAACGCATCAGCTAGTGTTCGATCTCGCCTGGATCCGGCAGCTGATCAACCTCGTCGAGGAGTCCGACGTGGACACCCTCGAGATATCGCGTCGGGGCACGCGCGTGGTCCTGTCGAAGTCCCCGCCGGTTACCGCGCGGCTGTCGCTAACCGATCGGGATGCGGGCGCTGCCGCGCCGGCTGCCGGGACCGCCGCGGCCGTTACGACTCC
>WVWW01000181.1:234-1023 GCA_011773795.1 Acidobacteriota bacterium | reverse complement strand
GCGAAGCCGACGAGGACGTCGTCGACATCAGCTCGCCCATGGTCGGAACGTTCTACAGCGCTCCGGCGCCCGACGCCCCACCGTACGTCGAAGTCGGCGATCGAGTGAAGACGGGCCAGACGCTCTGCATCCTCGAGGCCATGAAGCTCATGAACGAGCTCGAGTCGGAGGTGGCCGGTGTGGTCCGGGAGATCGCGGTCCAGAACGCCGAGCCGGTCGAGTACGGCCAGGTGCTCTTCCGGATCGAGCTGGACGGCACCGGCTAGCNNGGGCCGCAGGCGTGTTCGACAAGATCCTGATCGCCAACCGCGGCGAGATCGCTCTACGCGTCATTCGTGCGTGCCGCGAGCTCGATGTGCGAACCGTCGCCGTTTACTCGGAGGCCGATCGCGACTCGCTCCACGTCCGCTTCTCCGACGAGGACATCTGCATCGGCCCCCCGCCGAGCCGTGACAGCTACCTGAACATCCCCCGCATCCTCGCCGCGGCGGAGATCACGGGAGCTGATGCGATCCATCCGGGCTACGGCTTTCTAGCCGAGAACGCCGAGTTCGCCGAAATCTGTGAGAGAAGCGGGCTCGTCTTCATCGGACCGACCGCCGATCAGATCCGCCGCATGGGAAACAAGGCGGAGGCGCGAAGCACGATGGACACGGCTGGCGTCCCGGTGGTGCCGGGCTCGCAGGGAGCCGTCGACGACGAAGAGGAGGCGGTCGAGGAAGCAGCCCGAATCGGCTTCCCCGTGATGATCAAGGCTGCCGCCGGAGGTGGCGGCAAGGGGATGCGTGT
>WVWW01000181.1:0-173 GCA_011773795.1 Acidobacteriota bacterium | reverse complement strand
TTGGAGAGGTACATCTCGCGCCCGAGGCATGTCGAAATCCAGGTTCTGGGCGATCAGCACGGGACCGTCGTTCATTTCGGAGAGAGAGACTGCTCGATCCAGCGACGTCATCAGAAGCTGATCGAGGAGAGCCCGAGCCCGGCGCTGACGTCGGAGCTGCGACGCGAGATGGG
>WVWW01000165.1:1477-1632 GCA_011773795.1 Acidobacteriota bacterium | reverse complement strand
TCGTCGCGCAGCTGGGTGAAGTAGTCCGCGCCCTCCGAGAAACCGCGGAAGCCGTTGGAGACCCCGAGGTAGATCGTCCCCTCGGTGAGGGCGTTGAACACGGCCGGCCGGCTCTGGTTCAGGGCCAGGATGTCCTTCCACGCCTGGTTCATGAC
>WVWW01000165.1:351-1318 GCA_011773795.1 Acidobacteriota bacterium | reverse complement strand
CCACTTGATGTAGGTGTTGCACGCGTTGGTGTAGACGGCGATCGCCGGCTTCGGAATGCGTCCCATCGGGTGCTGCCCGCCCCGCAGCTGCGTCGCGACGTCGGCCTTGACGTACCCGCAGATGTCGGGCGAGTACCCGTAGTCTTCCGCCTCGTTCAGATATTCGTGGGCCACCCGTCGCACCGCGGTCTGCAGGGAATTGATCTCCGGGAACACGATCGGGAGGTCGAACACGCGGAGCAGCTCGACCAGGCTGCCCATGACGAAGACGTACGCCGCGCCCCGTTCCTCCTCGGCCGCCCGGGTGAGCCCCTCGAACCACTGACGGAACAGCTCCGCCCCGTCGCGGTTGCCGCGGCCGACGATCGTGCCACCCTCCTGCCCGCTCATATGCGCGCCTCCGGCATCAGTCGAACAGCAGGTTCTCGACGAACGTCTCCAGCTGGATCTCGAGATGATCGAAGCTGGTCATGTTCTCCTCGAACTCGCTCACGAAGTAGGGAACGCCCTCCTGGTCGAGCGTGCGCGTGTAGGCCACCTGCTCCTCCAGGCCCGGCTCGCACATCTTGGCCGCCGTGACGATCGCCGCGTCGGCGTCCGCGGCGCGCAGCCGGCGGAGCAACATCTCGCCCTTCGGTTTGCGGCGGTCATGCTGGACCGGGCTGTGCGAGGATCGCTCGAGGTACGCCTCCGCCAGGTTGNNGAAGGCCGATGAGCAGGTCGTCGTCGACCACGTAGCACGACCGGCCGATGGCGCGGATCAGGTCGAGCGGCGGCTGCTCGCAGAAGCCGCCCTCGAAGACGACGCGGATCTGGTCCTTCGGCTTGCGGTCCCGCTCGGCGAGGAGGGGGAGGGTATGGCGGAGCAGGGCGGAGTGCTCTTCGCGCGGGAGCACGCCGCCGACGGCCATGAGGACGTACGCCTCGTCGGCGCTGACCGTCCACGGCCGCTCCCGCTTCACCGCGT
>WVWW01000165.1:0-252 GCA_011773795.1 Acidobacteriota bacterium | reverse complement strand
GCATGCGCGGAGTTCGGGTTCTGGGGCAGGTAGAGGATCTGGCAGGGGTAGGGGAAGTTGCGGCCCCAGATCGCGGCGAGGTTGCGCGCGGCGTCGCAGATCGGGTGGGTGACGAACATCTCCAGCCGCACGTAGTCGCTCAGCGCGAGCTCCAGCGAGGTCTTCAGGATGGAGCAGAGGTACGACCCGAAGTGCGAATCGGCGCGGGTCGGCTCGACCGGCGCGCCCCGCACCTTGAACGGCAGCAGCCCG
>WVWW01000277.1 GCA_011773795.1 Acidobacteriota bacterium | reverse complement strand
CGCGCCCCGTCCCCCGGCGGCGTAGAAGTCGATCACCTCCTCCAGCGTCGCGATGCTGCCGTCGTGCATGTACGGCGCGGTCAGCTCGATGTTGCGCAGCGTCGGCGCGCGGAATGCGCCGCGGTGCTCGTCCAGCCCGGTCTTCTCGATCGCGCCGGGGCTGTCGGCCGGGTAGCTGCCGAGATCGTCCTCGCTGTACAGCCCCGTGTTGTGAAACGCCGGCTCGATGTCCTCGAGCCCGCGCGCGCGGACCGGACCCGAAAAAGTGAACCCGACATGGCACGTCGAGCACTTCGTGCGTTCGGAGAAGAACAGCGTCATGCCGCGCCGCGCGGCGGGTCCGAGCGCGTCGCGGTCGTCGTCGTAGACCCAGCGAAGGTACGGCGCGTTCCCGGAGATCAACGTGCGCTGAAAGCTGGCCAGCGCGCGCGTGATGTTGTCGACGGACACGGGTTCCGGGTCGCCGGGGAACGAGGCTTCGAACATCGCCGGATAGGCCGCGTCGTCGTGCAAACGCGCCAGGATTTCGTCCTCGTTGCCGGACATCCCGAGTTCGACCGGGTGCGTGTTGAACATCGGCACCCGCGCTTGGTCTTCGAGCCGCGTGAGTGTCGGGTCCTGCCAGGTCAACGTGGAGTTGTAGGCCACGTTGGCCAGACTCATCGACGATCGCGGATGTTCTTCGCCGGTCGAGCCGATTGCCCGGGCGAGCCCGTCGGTGAACGCCAGCTCGGGCTTGTGGCAGCTCGCGCAACTCTGCGTCGCGTTGCCCGACAATCGTTTGTCCGCAAACAGGCGGCGCCCGAGTTCGATCTTCTCGGGCGTCAGCGGGTTGTCCGGCGGAACGACCGGCGCGGGAAACCCGTCGGGAAGATCCCACTTCCACGCGTCGACTCGTACCTGCCGGTGGTCGGTCCCGCCGGCCGCGGACAACGCCGGGCCGGCGACGGCCGCGATCGCCACGACCGCTGCTGCGATGCGCTTTACCAGTCGGCGTCCTTCAACTGCGAAACCGACTTCGTCTGGCCGGCGATCTCGGCGCGCTCGGAGACCCACGACGCAAACGCTTCGACCTCTTCCGCCGAGGCGCCCTTGGGATCTTCGCTGCGCTCGGCGCACCACTTCCGCATGGCTTCGAGCAAAGCCGGGGCTTGATCGCTCTGGCCCTTGAACAACTGCATGTAGGCCTGCTTGGCTTCGTCCAAGCGGTTGAGCGCCAGATAGGCCTCGGCGCGGTACTCGATCGCCTCCGCGTAGCGCGGCTCGATCTCCAACGCGCGGTTGTAGGCGGCCAGCGACGCTTCGAAGTCACCCTGCTTGCGCAGCGCGTAGCCCAAGTCGCTGTGCGCTTCGTGCATCATCGGGTTCTTGCCCACCGCACGCTCGAACGATGCCGCCGCGCTCTTGTAAGACTTGTCGATCTTCTTGGTGAGCTTCGCCCGCTCCGCGGGGTCCGTCGATGCGGCCAACTTCTCTTCGAGTTTCCAGGCCTTGTCCCGC
>WVWW01000319.1 GCA_011773795.1 Acidobacteriota bacterium | reverse complement strand
GCTGCTAACCTGCCTGCCGCATGAGCGAATCGATCCTGGACTGCGTCGAAATCGAGCCTCGGGCGCCGGCCCGTTCGGCGGTTATCTGGCTTCACGGCCTCGGCGCCGACGGGCACGACTTCGAACCGATCGTCCCGCACCTCGGCGTGGAGACGTCCCATGCGGCTCGCTTCGTGTTCCCCCATGCTCCGAAACGCCCGGTTACGATCAACGGCGGTTTCGTCATGCCGGCGTGGTACGACATCCGCGCGCTGTCGCTTAGCCGGGACGTCGACGAACAGGGTGTGCTCGAATCCGCCGTGCAGGTCCAGGCCCTGATCCGGCGCGAGAACGAACGCGGGATCGCGACCGATCGAATCGTCCTGGCAGGCTTTTCCCAGGGCGCAGCGATGGTCTTGCACGTGGGTTTGCGCTACCCGGAAAGGCTGGCTGGAATCGTCGCGCTCTCGACCTACTTGGTGTGCGACGAGAACCTCGACGACGAGCGTAGCGAGGCCAACAGCGAGATCGCCATCTTCCAGGCGCACGGATCGATGGATCCGATGGTTCCCCCCGAGGCCGGGCAACTGGCCTACGACCGGCTGACCGGGTTGAACTACGCGGTTGAATTCAAAGCCTACCCNNTCAAAGCCTACCCGATGGGACACGAGATCCACCCGCAGGAAATCGTCGACGTCGGACGGGCGCTCAACCGCATGCTCGCAGGCTGATCCGGCGGCCGACCCGCCGCAAACCCGGCGATCGAGTTGCCCGCGCTTTACACCGAAAAACCGAAGAACTGACCGTGTTTCCGCAGGTTGCCTCCCCCCGGGGCGGGACCTAGATTCCGCCTTGGAGAGAGGAGGACCTGCCCATGACAACCCTGACTCGAGCGCGCTCCACCGAGCTCGGCGCATTCATCGTCGACCTGCAAGGGACCGTCTTGGCCTTCGACCAGGCGATGGAGCGGCTCACGGGCTGGCCCGCCTGCGAGATCGTCGGCCGGGACAAGGATCATTGCGGCCCCGACCGCAACCGTGCGTCACGGATCGCGCTGTACCACGGGACGATCGCCGAACCGGCGATCACCGGAAGCTCCTCGCTCACGCTGAACTGCGCCGACGGCCGGCAGCTCGAGGTCGAAGCCACGATCGAGCGCCTCGAAGCGCCCGGCGACCGCGTCATCGTGATCGCGCGACGGATTCTTTCGCGCTCGGCGGGACACGCGCTGCGTGACGGTTTGGAGCACGTCGACGCGTTGACCGGCCTGCCGCATCCCGATCTGCTCCACGAAAATCTGGGAGCCGAGCTGGACAGCNNTGGCGGTGATTCTCGCGGACGTCGACCACCTGCGCCACGTCAACGACCAGCTCGGCCGGGAGGCGGGTGACGACGTCTTGCGCAAGATCGCCGACATCCTCCGCGTCACCGTGCCCGACGAGACGCACGTTTGCCGGCTTCACGACGACGATTTCGCGATCCTGCTCTCCAACGCCGGCCGCGGCAACGCCAGGCAACTCGCGGCGACCATCCGTTCGACCGTCGAGAGCTACCGCTTCTTCGAAAAAGGACCGGGCGCCGATCGTCGGATCACGCTGAGCCTCGGCGCGGCTTCGTTCCCCGCGGATGCGGAATCGGCCGACGATCTCCTCGACCGCGCGCGCGAGGCGCTGGACGAGGCGCGCGCGATGGGCCGCAACCGCGTCTGGTGCTACCTGCGCCGGCCGCGCGTGCCGCTCGAGGTTCCGGTCTTCTTCGACGGCGCCGAATCGCTGCTCGTGGGTTACACACGCGATCTGTCCCCCTCCGGGATCTTCGTTCAGACGGCCTCGCCGATCGACATCGGCATGCGTTGCGCTCTCGCGTTCCCGCTTCCCGGCCGCGAGGGCAAGGTTCACGTGATCGGTCGCGTCGTGCGCACCGTACCTCCGGAGTTCACCTCCAACCAAAACCTTCGGGTGCCGGGAATGGGAGTGGAATTCGAGCGCTTCGGAGGCCAGGCCGACCGCCGTGCCATCGACAACTGGGTCCACCGCCACGAGGACGAAACGCTTCGTCCGGAGGCCCCTCCGTTGAGCCTTACTTGACGACAAAGATTGGGTAGACGAAGCAGGGAAGGCCCGCCGGCAACCTCCTCCGCCGGCGGGCCTTTTCTTTTGCGATGTTGACCTTATAATCGCCGCCATGTCGACGTTTACCTGGATCGTGGTGGTGGGCTCGTGGTTCTTGCTGC
>WVWW01000318.1:850-1102 GCA_011773795.1 Acidobacteriota bacterium | reverse complement strand
AGACCGCTCTTGCCCGACGCGCGCATGTAGGCGTCCGCGAGCTCGATGCTCTCCATCGACACGATCGCCATGTCGACGTTCGGATCCGAGAACACCCAGCGCAGCGCCGCTTCGGGAAACGCCGCACCCTGCTCCTCGTAGGCCGATAGATCGTTGAGACGCGCACCCATCTGCGTCTTCATCGCGACGACGCCGACCCCCTTCTCGTGAGCCTTCGCGAACAGGCGGGGCATTCCCTGCTGGTTGGCGACC
>WVWW01000318.1:293-776 GCA_011773795.1 Acidobacteriota bacterium | reverse complement strand
TGAAGTCGGCCGCCGTGTCCGGACATGCCCGAGAAGCGGATCTTCCCCTGCTGCTTGGCCCGCTCGACGAACTCGAACCACTCGGGGTTCTTCAGGCGGTCGAGGTCGTTCACGGCGTGGTTGAAGTAGACGTCGACGTGGTCGGTGCGCAGGCGGCGCAGGCTCTGTTCGAGCTTGCGCATGATCCGGTTCCGGTCGTCGTCCGCCTCGGCGACGGTCTTGGTGGTGATGGTGACTTTGTCTCGTTTGTCGTGCAGCGCTTCGCCGATGAAGTTCTCGACGTAATCGCCCTTTCCCCAGCCGCCGCTGCCATACTTTTCGGCCGTGTCGAAGTGCGTCATGCCGCGGTCGTAGCAGTGGAGCACCACCTCGGGTCCGGGGCAGCCGCTGGAACCGAAACCGACATCGGGGACGACGAGCCCGGTCTTGCCGAGCTTCTTGTAGCGCTCGATGTTCGGCGAGGGGTCCGCGCCCGGCTCCGCC
>WVWW01000318.1:0-134 GCA_011773795.1 Acidobacteriota bacterium | reverse complement strand
CGTCGCCTGGATGGCACCGTCCTTGACTTTCTCGGCTTCGGCCAGCTCGGCGCCGGCGCGGATCTTCGAGCCCACGGGAACCGCGGAGGGAAAGCGCACCCGGTTGGTGCCGTAGTTGATCGCCATCGCGATGC
>WVWW01000158.1:947-1126 GCA_011773795.1 Acidobacteriota bacterium | reverse complement strand
CGCAGCAGCCAGGCCAGCTGGCCTCGTCGCCGGTTCTCCTCCGTGATGTAGGGCGCGTCCGGGTCGTCGCTGTAGTTGATCTCGATCGTCATCACCTTCTTGAAACCGCCGAAGATCGACCGGAGCCCCGGCTCGAGCGGGGAGAGAAAGGCGAGGTGCAACGACGACACGCTTCGTCC
>WVWW01000158.1:295-940 GCA_011773795.1 Acidobacteriota bacterium | reverse complement strand
TCCACCGCCTCCTCGATCGCCCCCTTCGTGCTTCCCCAGCCGACCACCAGCAGGTCGCCCGAGTCGGGGCCGTTCACGACCGGCGGATTCAGCGTCTGCTGAAACGCCGCGATCTTCCGGCTCCGCATCGAAGCGGCGCGCTCGTTGATATCCGAAGCGTACGCCACCCGGCTGAGCTCGTCGTGGGCCAGTCCGGTCACCGTGAACATCCCGTCCGGCTGTCCCGGAATGAACCGGCGCGAGAGGCCGGTCTGCGGATCCCAGTCGTAAGGAGGCGTCCCCTCCGGCTCGGGCGATAGGTCGGGCGGCGGCGCCTGCCAGGCAGGNNGGGCGATAGGTCGGGCGGCGGCGCCTGCCAGGCAGGATCCGGCTCCGGTCGCGCGAACGGCTGCACTCCCGTGGCCAGATTGGCGTCCGTCAAGACGATGACCAGCGTTCGCAGAGTCTCGGCAATCCGCCTCGCCGTCACCATCGCGTGGAAGCAATCTTCGATCGTCGCGGGAGCCAGCACCACGTGAGGTGCGTCGCCCGGTTGACCGAAGATCGCCGCCAACAGGTCGGATTGCTCGACCTTCGTCGGAAGCCCGGTGCTCGGACCGCCTCGCTGCACGTCGACCACCACCAGCGGCGTCTCGGTCATCACCG
>WVWW01000158.1:0-173 GCA_011773795.1 Acidobacteriota bacterium | reverse complement strand
GCCGCAATCGCTCCGAGCGCGATCGCCTGGTTGCCGTTCATCACGACCATGGTCTCGGTCGTCGGCTGTCGCGGCACCTCGATCCGGAAATCCAGGTTCTCATCCGCCCATGCGATCCCGAGCTCCAGGAGCTCCACGTTGCGCTCGTAGACCTCCTCGGATTTGCGGCGGAA
>WVWW01000214.1:1022-1973 GCA_011773795.1 Acidobacteriota bacterium | reverse complement strand
CGCGTCTTGGTTCGGCGGAGGGTACGACGACCCGGGCATCCACTCCGTCTGCGTCCACCCGCAAGATTGCAACCACATCACCGTCGGTGTCTCGTGCGGTGGCGTCTGGGTCAGCCTCGACGGTGGCGCGACCTGGGAAGTCCGCACGGAGGGGATGTTCGCGGCCTACATGCCGCCCGAACGGCGCAACGACCCGTCGATCCAGGATCCCCACCGCGTCGCGCAGTGCCGCGCCCATCCCGGCGTGCTGTGGGCCCAACACCACAACGGCATGTTCCGCTCGACGGACGGCGGAAAGAACTGGACCGAGTTGAAGGGAGAACCTTCGGTCTTCGGTTTTGCCGTCGTCGCACACCCCACCGATGCGGAAACGGCGTTCTTCGTTCCCGCGGTCAAGGACGAGTGCCGCGTTCCGGTCGACGGCAAGGTCGTGGTGGGCCGCACCCGCGACGGCGGCAAGACCTTCGACGTGCTGCGTGAGGGGCTGCCGCAGGAACACGCTTACGATCTCGTGTTCCGGCACGCGCTCGACATCGACGGCTCCGGGGATCGGTTGGCCTTCGGCTCGACGACGGGAAGCGTTTGGACCACGGACGACGGCGGCGACCATTGGACGGCGATCTCCCGCCACCTTCCGCCCGTCTACCAGGTTCTGTTTGCCGCCTGACCCTTCGCCGGGCAACCTGGTATTCCCAGGGGCCGGGGAGTGTGACGTGAAACGCGTTTGGCGGCCGCCGGTCGCTGTGAGAAAATGCCGCGCGATGGTGCCCCGATCCCTTCGCCTGGTTCCGCTGCTGGTACTCCTCGCAGTCGCGAGCCCGATCTCCGCCCAGCGCACGCGCGTCGACGTTTCCGTCGACCGTTCAACCACGTCGACACGGTTGGTGCTGACGCACTCCGAACAGGTCGGCTACGTCATCGAAGAGAGCAGCGGGCGGCTCGAGATCATCT
>WVWW01000214.1:210-921 GCA_011773795.1 Acidobacteriota bacterium | reverse complement strand
TACGAGTCGTTCGAACTGCGCAACCCGTTCCGGCTCGTGTTGGATCTGCAAAGCGGCGCCGTCGGCAGCATCACGGCCCCGCCGCCGGCCGAGCGCGACCCGACCCGCAAGATCGTCGTCATCGACCCGGGGCACGGCGGCGTCGAAACGGGCGCCACCGGTCCGACCGGTTTGCGCGAAAAAGAGGTCGCCCTCGATCTTGCCCGCCGCGTTCAACGCAGGCTCCAGCGCGATCGCAACCTGACGGTCGTGTTGACCCGCGACGAAGACCGGCTGATCGGGCTCGACGAGCGAACCGCGATCGCCAACCACAACCGGGCCGACCTGTTCCTCTCGATCCACCTCAACGCCTCGCCGCGCAGCACCGCAACGGGCGCGGAGACCTATTTCCTCTCCAACGACGCCACCGACGACGACGCGCGGACGCTGGCCGCGCTCGAAAACCGGGCCGCCGGGGTCTCCGAAAATCAAACCAACGCGGCCAACGACCGCAACCTCGATCTGGTTCTCTGGGACCTGGCGCAAAACCAGTTCCTGGCCGAAAGCAGCCTGCTGGCCGAGCGCGTGCAGTGGCACCTCAACGCGCTGACCGGTACGCGCGACCGCGGCGTGCGGCAGGCGCCGTTTCGCGTCCTGATGGGCGCGATGATGCCGGCGATCCTGATCGAGGCCGGATTCCTGTCCAACGTCGAGGAAGAAGAGCGCTTCCGC
>WVWW01000214.1:0-156 GCA_011773795.1 Acidobacteriota bacterium | reverse complement strand
GCGAACTCGACCGCCTGCAACTCCGCGATCCTGGATCGGGCCCGCCGTGAGTTCGGCGAGGTTCATCGCGCTGCTGCTCGCCGTCTTGGTCGCGGCCTGGGCTTGCAGCCCGCCGGATTCCGAGACTCCCACCGAGGTCGAGCCGATCGAGATGAT
>WVWW01000185.1:847-1024 GCA_011773795.1 Acidobacteriota bacterium | reverse complement strand
GGCGGGTCTACCGCAACAGCCGGCTCACACCGGCCGCGCTGGCCCGGGCCGATCTGGTGCTGATCGTCACGGACCATTCGACCTTCGACTACGACCACGTCGCGCGCCATGCCCGCCTGGTGCTCGACACGCGCAACGCCACGGGTGCCATCCGCTCCAACTCGAAGAAGGTGCATA
>WVWW01000185.1:0-719 GCA_011773795.1 Acidobacteriota bacterium | reverse complement strand
GAGCGCTTGCTCGACGAGGGCAGGCGCATCATCTTGCTGGACAATTTCGACGATTTCTACGACCCGGCGATCAAGCGGCGCAACATCGAAGCGGCTTCGGGCGCCGCCGGCTGCCGCCTGGTCGAAGGGGACATCCGCGACGAGGCCTGCGTGGAGTCGCTGCTCGCCTCCGAGCCGATCGACGCCGTGATTCACCTCGCCGCGCGCGCCGGCGTGCGTCNNACGACCGTGCTGCTCGAGGCCTGCCGGCGCCACGGGGTCGAGCGGTTCGTGTTCGGCTCGTCCTCGTCGGTCTACGGCAACAACGACAAGGTCCCGTTCTCCGAGGAGGACCCCGTCGACCGTCCGATCTCGCCGTACGGAGCGACCAAGAAGGCCGGCGAGGTGCTGTGCCACTCGTTCCACCACCTGACCGGGATGCAGATCGCCTGCCTGCGGTTCTTCACCGTCTACGGGCCGCGCCAGCGGCCGGAGATGGCGATCCACAAGTTCGCCCGGCTGCTCGCCGACGGCGGCGAGGTCGAGCAGTACGGCGACGGCAGCTCCGCTCGCGACTACACCTACATCTCGGATATCGTGGAGGGCATCGTGCGGGCCCTCGACCGTTGCAGCGGCTACCACGTATGGAACCTCGGCGGAGCGCACACCACGCGCCTCGGCGAGCTGGTGGACAAGATCGCCCGGGGTCTCGGGGTTCCGAAGCGCGTGCGGCAGCTGCC
>WVWW01000160.1:990-1215 GCA_011773795.1 Acidobacteriota bacterium | reverse complement strand
GCAGGCCGTCGTTGTCGTAGTCGAAGAACTTCGTGCCCCAGCCGAGACTCAAGTAAGTGTCCGTGATCCCCGATTCGAACGTGGCGTCGACGGCGATCAGGTTGCCGTCGTTGCGGTACAGCGTGTTCCAGTCGTGCGAGAAGTTCGTGACCACGAGATCGAGCCGCCCGTCGCCGTCGTAGTCCGCCGCGTCGGTGCCCATCCCGGCCTGCTCCTTGGCGTCTT
>WVWW01000160.1:0-869 GCA_011773795.1 Acidobacteriota bacterium | reverse complement strand
CTCGATGCCTTGCCAGATCTGCGTCGTCGGGGGGCTTGAAAGGTCGTACTCGACGTAGTTGGCGACGTACACGTCGAGATCGCCGTCGGAGTCCAGGTCGGCGAACGCGGCGCTCGTGCTCCAGCCGTCGGGGGCGCCGCTCAAACCGGCCCGCTCGGTCACGTCCGCGAACGTCCCGTCGCCGTTGTTTTCGTAAAGCACGTTGGGGCCCCAGGCCGTGACGAACAGATCCTTGTCGTCGTCGTTGTCGTAGTCGACGAAATAGACGCCGTTGCTCCAGCCGTGAAGATCGACGCCCGCTTGCGGGGCGACTTCCGAAAAGGTCGCGTCTCCGTCGTTGCGGTAAAGCTTGTTGGCGTGCGGCCGCCGCCGGGCGACCCAGTCCTCGACGGTCTGCGCGGTGGCCAGGTAGAGATCCAAATCGCCGTCGTTGTCGTAGTCCGCGACGGCGACGCCGGTTCCGGTCGTACCCAGCAGGTGTTCTTCTTGGTTGCCGCCCGAAACGGTTTCCGCCGAAACGCCCGACGAACCCGCCACGTCAACGAACGAGGCGGAAGGGGACTCGCTTTGCGGGGCGTTCGGGGAACACGAAACCACGAGCGCGACAACGCAAGCCAGCCACGCCGGGCCGCCTGAGGGTCGCAACCCGCCGTGGGTCGGTCGGTCGGTTATCATCGGCACCAATCCTACCGGGAGGTCTCCTGTCATGGCCAGTCAACTCATCGTCCACGGTTTCGAGACCTCGAACAACATGAAGGTTCGCGTCGCGCTGGGCTACAAAGGCATCCCCTACGAATTTCGCTCGATCGATCCGCGCGACCGCCGCCGCGTCGTCGAGTTGTCGGGCCAGCACCTGACGCCCGTGCTGG
>WVWW01000307.1:288-1941 GCA_011773795.1 Acidobacteriota bacterium | reverse complement strand
TCTCGACCGGCTGCCGTCCTTGCGCGTCGCCTTCGCTCACGGCGGCGGTTCGTTCCCCGGGACGTTGGGGCGCATCGAGCACGGGCTGGCCGTGCGCCCCGATCTCGTCGCCAAGCACGATCCGTCCAAACCGCGCGATCTGGCGAGGCGCGTGTACTTCGATTCGCTGGTCCACGATGCCGCCGCGTTGCGCTACCTCATCGGGCTGGCCGGGGTCGACCGCGTGGCGTTGGGAACGGACTATCCCTTCCCGCTGGGCGAGCACGAGCCGGGCAGCCTGATCCGTTCTCTCGACGACGTCGGCGACGCCGCGAAGCAGCGTCTGCTCGGCGGCACGGCAATCGAGTTCCTCGCCGTCGACGGCGGCCGATTCGGCTAGAGCCTTGGTAGGATGCTTCCGTGACCGCTTTGGACACCAGCGAGGCGTGGGCCCGGGAGCAGGACGCGTTCGATCCGCTGCACGGGTACCGCGAGCGGTTCTGCATCCCACCCGCCGCGTCGGGTGACGAGTCGATCTACTTCTGCGGGAACTCGCTCGGGCTCATGCCGCGTCACGCGGTCGACGTCGTCCAGCAAGAGCTGGACGCTTGGGGCTCGATGGGCGTCGACGCCCACTTCAAGCAAGACGCGGCCTGGTTCGCCTACCACGAGCTGGTCCGCGACCCGCTGGCCCGGGTCGTCGGGGCGGCGCCGCACGAAGTCGTGGCGATGAACAGCCTGACCGTCAACCTGCACCTGATGATGGTCTCGTTCTACCGCCCGCAGCCCGGGCGTTTCAAGATCGTCATGGAGCCGACGGCTTTTCCCTCGGACACGTACGCCGTGCAGACGCAGCTCGCTTGGCACGGCTTCGACCCGCAACAGGGGATCCTGGTTCCAAGCGCGCGCAACGGCGCCGCAACGGTCGACGACGAGGACATCGAGGTCTTGCTCGGCGAGCGCGGGTCCGAGATCGCGATGCTCCTGCTGGGCGGCGTGAACTACTACACCGGCCGCCGCTACGACATCCCGCGGTTGGTTGCGGCGGCGCGCAAGCACGGGATCGTGGCCGGCCTGGACCTCGCTCACGCCGCGGGGAACGTCCCGCTGGAGCTCCACGACTGGGACGTCGATTTCGCCGTCTGGTGCTCCTACAAGTACCTGAACGGCGGACCGGGAGCGGTCGCCGGTTGCTTCGTCCACGAAAAGCACGCGCGCAACCAAGCGTTGCCGCGTTTCGGCGGTTGGTGGGGCAACGATCCGGAGCTGCGCTTTCGGATGCACCTGGAGGAAACGTTCGTCCCCGTTCCCAGCGCGGATTCCTGGCAGTTGTCCAACCCGTCGGTCCTGGGTCTGGCCCCGCTGCGCGCTTCGCTGGAGCTGTTCGAGGCGGCGGGCATGGAGGCGCTGCGGGCCAAGTCCGAACGCTTGACCGCGTACCTCGAAGCCTGGGTCGAGCATGCCGCGGAGGGCATCGAAATCCTCACGCCGCGCGATCCGCACGAGCGCGGGGCTCAACTGTCGCTGGCCGTGCGCGAGGATTCGGAACGCGTGCTGGGGCGGCTGCAAAAGGCCGGCCTGGTCGCCGACTACCGGCGCCCGGACGTGATCCGCGTGGCGCCTGCGCCGATGTACAACAGCTTTCACGACGTCTGGCGTTTGGGCCGGGCTTTC
>WVWW01000307.1:0-194 GCA_011773795.1 Acidobacteriota bacterium | reverse complement strand
CGCCGAACCGCCCGAACACGACGAGATGCTGTTCATCGTCATCCACCAGGTCTACGAGCTGTGGTTCAAGCAGCTGCTTCACGAACTCGACGCGATCAAAAAGCTGTTTTCGGCCAACGACCTGTTCGGATCGATTCACTTGTTCAAGCGGGTGCGCATGATCCTCAAGACGCTGGTCGGGCAGCTCGACATCC
>WVWW01000118.1:845-1048 GCA_011773795.1 Acidobacteriota bacterium | reverse complement strand
GACGTGGGCTGGGGCACGGTCAACCAGGAGATCCCACCCCAGACCTTCGATGCGCTCTACGAACGCGTGACCGCTCATCTCGGCGGAAAGAGGCTGTTCGTTCAGGACCTGTGGGGCGGCGCCGATCCCGCGCACCGGATCAGCGTTCGGCTGGTCACGGAAAGCCCGTGGGCGGCGCTGTTCGCCCGCAATCTCCTGATCTG
>WVWW01000118.1:388-701 GCA_011773795.1 Acidobacteriota bacterium | reverse complement strand
GGCACGAGCTACGCGGGCGAGATCAAGAAGTCGGTCTTCACGCTGCTCAACTACCTGCTGCCCAGGCAGGGCGTGCTGGCCATGCACTGCTCGGCGAACGTCGGCGCTCGCGACGACGTCGCGCTGTTCTTCGGTCTGTCGGGAACCGGAAAGACCACATTGTCGGCCGATCCGAACCGGCCCCTGATCGGCGACGACGAGCACGGCTGGAGCGATGACGGGGTGTTCAACTTCGAGGGCGGCTGCTACGCCAAGGTGATCCGGCTGCGCGCCGAGCACGAGCCGGAGATCTTCGCCACGACGCGCATGTTCG
>WVWW01000118.1:0-281 GCA_011773795.1 Acidobacteriota bacterium | reverse complement strand
GCCGAGGGGCGGGCGGGCCATCCGAAGAACATCGTCTTCCTGACCGCCGACGCCTTCGGCGTGCTGCCCCCGATCGCCGCGCTCGACCCGGAGCAGGCGATGTACTACTTCCTCAGCGGCTACACGGCGAAGGTCGCGGGCACCGAGCGCGGCATCACGGAGCCGCAGGCGACCTTCAGCGCCTGCTTCGGCGAGCCGTTCCTGCCCCTGCATCCGAGCGTCTACGCAGAGATGCTGGGCAACCGGATCCGTCAACACGGCCCGCGCGTCTGGCTGGTCAA
>WVWW01000321.1:818-1064 GCA_011773795.1 Acidobacteriota bacterium | reverse complement strand
ACGTCGCTCCCCCGACCATGGCGCCGATCACGTCGATCATGGGCGAGATCATGCTGGTGGGCATGCAGAGCGACCGGCATTCGCAGATGGACGTGCGGACCCTCGCGGACTGGACCGTGCGCAAGCGGCTCCTGGCGGTCCCCGGCGTGGCGCAGGTGGTCCCCCTGGGCGGCATGGTGCGCGAATACCAGGTCCTGGTCCAACCCGACCGGCTCCGGGCGTACGGCGTATCGGTGTCCGAGGTAC
>WVWW01000321.1:0-673 GCA_011773795.1 Acidobacteriota bacterium | reverse complement strand
CGGTTCGGCGCCGCGTCGGTCAACGGCGAGCCCGCCGTCATCCTCGCGATCCAGAAGCAGCCGAACGCCAACACGCTCGAGCTCACGACGCGTCTCGACGCCGAGATCGCACGGCTGCGCACGGAGCTGCCCGCAGGCGTGGTGATCGACGCAGGCATCTTCCGGCAAGTCGACTTCATCCGCCTCGCCGTCGACAACGTGGTGGCGGCGCTGCGCGACGGCGCGCTGCTCGTGATCGTGATCCTGTTCCTCTTCCTGTGGAACCTCCGCACGACCTTCATCTCCGTCGTCGCGATCCCGTTGTCGCTCGTGACCGCCGTGCTCACGCTGCGCGCGTTGGGGATCACCATCAACACGATGACGTTGGGGGGCATGGCGATTGCGATCGGCGCGCTCGTCGACGACGCGATCATCGCGGTCGAGAACGCCTTTCAGCGCTTGCGCACCCGGCAGGGGGCGAATGAGGGTATTTCCATCGTGCGGGACGCCACGCGCGAGGTACTCGCCCCGATCGTGAATGCGACCTTGATCATCTCGATCGTCTTCGTGCCGCTGTTCTTCCTGTCGGGGGTGGAGGGGCGCATGCTCCGGCCCTTGGGCATCGCGTACGTCACGAGCATCCTTGCATCGCTGCTCGTCGCGGTGACCGTCACGCCGGTCCTGGCAAGCTATC
>WVWW01000315.1:957-1155 GCA_011773795.1 Acidobacteriota bacterium | reverse complement strand
TCTCGAAGGGCAGCTGTGTGTCGTAGGCCATGAGCACGGTCTGGTCCGCGATGTCCATCGTCGCCCGGTAGAAGCCGCCGGACCAGAAGTTCCGGCGGAATGGCCCGACCGCCATTCCGAACAGCGCCGATCGCGGTGTGGCCTGACTGATGATCCAGTCTTCGCCGAATCGCTCGCGAACACCGGCCAACAGCTCGA
>WVWW01000315.1:621-779 GCA_011773795.1 Acidobacteriota bacterium | reverse complement strand
TCGCCGCGCAGCGGTCCCGTGTGAACGAAGACGTAGCGGATGCCCGAGCGCCGGAGCCGCGACACGAGCTGCGCGAGCTCTCCTTCGGGGACGGGCTCACCCGTGCGGACCTCGCGTCCGGTGTACCAGCGGTGGCCGATCCAGATGCCGTTCGAAGC
>WVWW01000315.1:0-485 GCA_011773795.1 Acidobacteriota bacterium | reverse complement strand
CGCTCCGATGCAGGCGCGACGTATCTCGGACATCGACTGGTCCCACTGGAAGCCGACCGATTTCGCGACGCTCGTCTTCGTGCACCGCGACGGGCGCCTGCTGCTGATCCACAAGAAGCGCGGCCTCGGTGCGGGCAAGATCAACGGGCCGGGTGGCCGCCTCGAGGACGGCGAGAGCTTCGTCGNNAGATGGGGGAGCTGCGCTTCCAGTTCTTCGACGGCTACGGCATCCACGTCCACGTGTTTCGCGCGAGCGGCTTCGAGGGAACGCCCTCGGAGACAGCCGAGGCGATTCCGGTCTGGGTCGACGAGGATCGCGTCCCCTACGACGAGATGTGGGAGGACGACCGGATCTGGCTGCCGCTGCTGCTCGCGGGCACGCGCTTCGACGGGCGCTTCATCTTCGACGGCGACGCGATGGTCGATCACGCGCTCGACGTCATCGTGGGTGTAGTCGATTCCTAGTCGCCGGAGTGGCCGGGCTT
>WVWW01000067.1 GCA_011773795.1 Acidobacteriota bacterium | reverse complement strand
GCTCGGTTCCGAGGACCGTCAGCTCCTGGGGAGCGAGGATGCCGATCTCGGCGAGCATCGTGGCGTGCGCCGCGCTGGCCAGGGCGTCCCACGGAGCCAACCGAACATCGAGCTCGGGATCCCGGCCGACTGTCAAGCGCTCGACTCGAACGTCCAGCGGATCGCCCTTGTCCCAAAGCCGGCTCACGGCTTGCCCGCCCCCCGCACGATCACCTTGTGAGCCTTCAGGCGCAAGGCGTTGATGCGGATGAACCCGCGCGCATCCGACTGATCGTAGCCGCCTTCGACGTCCATCGACGCCAGCTCCCGGTCGTACAGCGAGCTGGGCGACTCGCGGCCGAGGACCATCACGTTGCCCTTGTACAGGCGCAGTCGGACGTGGCCGTCGATCAGCTCCTCGGCCTGGTCGAAGGCCGCGCGGATGAAGTCCATCTCCGGGCTGAACCAGAAGCCGTTGTAGATCAGCTCGGTGAACTTGGGCGAGAGGCTGTCGCGCAGCCGCAGCACCTCGCGGTCCATGGCGATGCCCTCGAGGTCGCGCAGCGCGGCGTGCAGGACGGTGGCCGCCGGGGTCTCGTACACGCCCCGCGACTTGATTCCCACGAAGCGGTTCTCGACGATGTCGATCCTGCCGATCGCATGCTCGCCGGCGATGCGGTTCAGGTACGTGTAGAGCTCCACCGGATCCTCGAAGCTCGATCCCGTCGATCGATCTTCCAGGCCGACCGGCTGGGCGTCCTTGAACCGGATCTCGATCTCGCTCGGCTCGTCGCGCGCATCGGCCAGCGGTCGTGTGAGGCTGAACGTATCCTGCGGCGGCTCCCGGGACGGATCCTCCAGGAGTCCGGCCTCGTAGCTGCGATGCATCAGATTCTCGTCGGTGCTGAACGGTTTGGACCGAGTCGCTTCGACTTCGATGCGCTGCTCTTCGGCGTATCGCAGAAGGTCCCGGCGGCCCTTGAAGCGCTCGAGGAACGCGCGCTCCTTCCAGGGCGAGATAACCTCCATGTTTGGGGCCAACGCCGCGTAGGCCAGTTCGAAGCGTACCTGGTCGTTGCCCTTGCCTGTGGCGCCGTGCGCGACGGCGGAAGCGCCGTGCTCGCGCGCCACCTCGATGTGGTGTTTGGCGATAAGCGGGCGGGCCAGGGAAGTGCCCAGGAGGTA
>WVWW01000045.1:278-1531 GCA_011773795.1 Acidobacteriota bacterium | reverse complement strand
GCGGGCCAAGGTCCGCCAGCTGGCCGAGGCCGGGGTCGACGTCATCAAGCTGATCGACCAGGACCAGATGACGATGGACGAGGTGCGGGCCGTCGTCGACGAGGCCCACGAGCACGGTCTCACCGTGGCGGCCCACGGGCACCGTCCGGAAGAGATCCTGCGCGGCCTGAAGGCCGGCGTGGATTGCTTCGAGCATACCGGCCTGGCCACCGCGCCGCGTTACCCCGACGAGGTCATCGAGGCGATCCGCGCGCGCACGGCGCAGATGAACCTCGGGCCTCTGTTCTGGACGCCGACGATCGAAGGGTTGTTCAACTACGAGTACGTCCGCGACAACCCCGAGATGCTCGACGACCCGTCGTGGCACGTCGGTCTGACGCCCGACATCATCGCCGACATCCGCGCTTCGATCCGCAACCCGGATCGTTTGCCGTACTTCCAGATCACGCCGCAACGGCGGCCGACTTTGAAGACGAAGTTCGATCAGTTGCGCGAGGCCGGCGTGACCCTGTTGATCGGAACCGACAGCGGGATCCCGATGAAGTTCCACAGCCAGTCGACGTGGAACGAGCTCGACATCTGGGTGCGCGAGCTGGGCGTCGATCCGATGGAGGCCATCCGCGCGGCGACCTACTGGCCGTCCGTGTTGATGAAGGTTTCGGATGACGTCGGCACGATCAGCGAGGGCAAGTACGCCGACATCATCGCCGTCCGCGGCGACGTGCTGCGCTACATCAACCTTTTGCGCGACGTCGACATCGTGGTCAAGCACGGGAAGCGCTACAAATAGGCGCCGAATCGCCGGACCGTGATACGCTTCGACCGTGGCACGAATCGACGTCAACCGAATCGGCGGCGACACGTTTCGCGTGGAAGTCCACGAGGGCGGCAGTTCGAGTTCGCACGAGGTCACGGCTTCGGCGGACGACGTTCGGCGTTACGGCGGCGACGCCGGCGCCGAGAAGCTGATCGAAGCCTCGTTCAACTTCCTGCTCGAACGCGAACCCAAGGAATCGATCCTCTCGCGCTTCGACTTGCCCGTGATCGAGCACTACTTCCCCGAGTACCCGCGCAAGATCCGCGGCAAGCTGGACTGACATGCCGGTCGAATCCTGGGACAGCGAACGCGACGGCGCGTTGACCGAACGAGCGTTGCGAGAAAAACTCGAGCGCAAGGGCTACTCCGTCTCGCGTTACACCTACCCGCCGGGAACCTACTTTCCCGATCACACGCACGGCGTGGACAAGATCGA
>WVWW01000045.1:0-167 GCA_011773795.1 Acidobacteriota bacterium | reverse complement strand
CGTCAGCCTCGACGCGATCCGCGATTAGTCGACCGTCCCCCTCTGCCAATCCAAGAGAGCAACGGCGAAGCGAACCGGCGTCTTCGGGCGGCCGGGTGCCGGCGGGCAAGCACCTTTTCCGGACCAGGTACGAGAAAACTTCGGCGTTGGAACTCGAGGTCGAAGCC
>WVWW01000113.1:1010-1264 GCA_011773795.1 Acidobacteriota bacterium | reverse complement strand
AACCGATACGACCTGGATCTCGGTCCACTCGTCAGGTGCCTCTTCCTTGCCCATGCGCTGCCGGAGCGCGATGACGCGGCCGCCCATTTCGCCGATCTCCATCGTGTTCAGGGTCTTCACGAGATCGCCGTCCTGGTCGAAAAACCGGTGGGTCACGACGACGTGGTCGTCGCGGATCCGCAACACCTCCTTGCCCCATACCACCGCGGCATCTTCGTGCGGTATCGACTCGATCTCGTAGATGGTCACGCCGT
>WVWW01000113.1:688-917 GCA_011773795.1 Acidobacteriota bacterium | reverse complement strand
GAACGTCCACATGTTGTCGTCGTCGGTCAGCGTGCCGTTGCCGCGGTCTTTCTTCGGCTCGAGGACGCGCACCAGCGACTGCTCGTCGCCCTTGGTCCAGGCGCGCATGGTCATCGAGCGCTCCCAGTCGGGGCGATGGATGACCATCGTCATTACACTGTCCGAGGACAGGCCACGCCAGTGGTCCACGGCGTCCTGGATGATCTGGGTTGCGTCGGGCTCGGGCGGG
>WVWW01000113.1:289-543 GCA_011773795.1 Acidobacteriota bacterium | reverse complement strand
GTCGCCCACGGGCTAGACTGAACGTGAAAGAGGAGGGGTAAAAATAAGGACAAGAGCCATGTTCAGCATCGAAGCCATCATGAGCACTGACCTGATCACAGTGCTACCGACCGCGACGCTCGCGGAGGCCCGTACGCTGATGCACAACAACCGAATTCACCACTTGCCCGTCGTCAACGACGACGGTGAGCTGATCGGCCTCGTCACCCTCACGAACGTACTCGCCGCAACCGACTCCGTGCTGCGCGACGCGG
>WVWW01000113.1:0-242 GCA_011773795.1 Acidobacteriota bacterium | reverse complement strand
ACCAGATCGGCTGCCTGCCGATCGTCACGGACGGGATCCTGCGCGGCATCATCACCGACACGGACTTTGTCGGCGTTGCCATCAACCTCCTCGAGCTCGCCGAGGAGACGGAGCCGCTGGAGCAGGAGATCGCCTGATCAGGCCTCCGCGCGACGCTGTTCGAGCGCGTACTGGGCATCGCGTTCCGACCCGATCAGGATTGCCATCCAGCGTGTGCGCGGGTCGCTTTCCAGCGCCAGCTT
>WVWW01000204.1:943-1081 GCA_011773795.1 Acidobacteriota bacterium | reverse complement strand
AGTGCCGACCGGCACGTTGGTCGAAATCAGGTTCTCCGCCCCGGAGCCGTTCTCGTAACCGATGCCGAAATCGCCGCGCATCCACGAGGAGTCGTCGAAACTCGGTGCCGTCCAGGTCAGTCCCAATCCGGGGTCGGA
>WVWW01000204.1:0-779 GCA_011773795.1 Acidobacteriota bacterium | reverse complement strand
GTGGATCACCGCCTTGGCTTGCGAGGTGATCTCGATCAGTTCGCCGTAGTCCGGCACGAGACCGTTGCTCGATTCGTGCGAAGACGGGTCTGCGTCCCACGTCGGGACACCGCCGGGCATCTCGGGAGAGCGGTACATCTCGGTGCCGTTGATGTAGGCAATCCAGCCGTCGTCGTAGTCCGCGCCGATCCATACGTCGAGCACGTCGTTGACGTCGGCCACGTCGAACGTCGTGCGCGTGTACACCGACAGCGTCCCGACCGGCACGCTGGTCGAGATCAGATTCTCCGCGCCGCTGGTCGCCTCGTACCCGACGCCGTAGGTCGCGGTGGTCCAGCCGGAATCGTCGAAGAACTCTTCCGTCCACGTGTTGCCGATGCCGGGGGCGGTGGCGTTGGCGAGGTACTTCATCGAGGTCCCGAACTGGGCCAGCACCATCTCGTTCGGCGAGGCGAACTCGATGAGGTCGACGACGGTGACTTCGCAGTCCCCGGCACAGATGCCGTCGCCGTCGATGTCGTCGTCGGGGTCGAGCGGGCACGGATCGCACGCGTCACCACGACCGTCCTGGTCGGAGTCCGTTTGACTCGGGTTGTTGTCCAGCGGGCAGTTGTCCTGGTTGGCCCCCAAGCCGTCGGCGTCCGCATCGTTTTCCGGATCGTCGGGGAACACGTCGATGCCGCATACGCTGGCCGGGAAGCCGGGGTTGCCGAAGCCGTCGCCGTCCGTGTCGGTGCAGGTGTCGCAGGCGTCGCCGATCCCGTCGAGGTCGAGGTCTT
>WVWW01000148.1 GCA_011773795.1 Acidobacteriota bacterium | reverse complement strand
GCAGCGCGTTCCGCCGCCGAAGGTGATCTACCAGGAGCTCAGCGAATACGTCATCGGCCAGGAGCAGGCGAAGAAGGTCCTCTCGGTCGCCGTCTACAACCACTACAAGCGCATCGGTGTGCAGGCCGACCGCGACGTCGAGCTGGAGAAGAGCAACATCCTGCTCCTGGGGCCCACCGGTTCCGGCAAGACGCTGCTCGCCCGCACCCTGGCCAAGGTGCTGGATGTGCCCTTCACGATCGCCGACGCCACGGCGCTCACGGAGGCGGGATACGTCGGCGAGGACGTCGAGAACATCCTCCTGCGCCTGCTCCAGGCGGCGGACTTCGACGTGGCGAGGGCCGAGCGCGGCATCATCTACATCGACGAGATCGACAAGATCAGCCGCAAGACCGGCGACAACCCCTCGATCACGCGCGACGTCTCGGGCGAGGGCGTGCAGCAGGCGCTGCTCAAGATCATCGAGGGCAGCGTCGCCAACGTGCCGCCGCAGGGCGGCCGCAAGCACCCGCACCAGGACTTCATCCAGATCAACACCGCGAACATCCTCTTCGTCTGTGGCGGCGCCTTCCAGGGCCTGGACGAGGTGATCGACAAGCGCGTTGGCAAGGGCCGCATCTTTGGGTTCGCTCCGGCCGTCCAGGAAGTGGCCCCGGAGAAGAAGGTCGACGAGCTGATGGCGAACGTCACGCACGACGACCTCCTGCAGTACGGCCTGATCCCCGAGTTCGTCGGCCGCATCCCGGTCGTCGTCTCGCTGCAGGCGCTGGACCAGGAGGCCCTCGTCCGCGTGCTGACGGAGCCGAAGAACGCGCTCGCGCGCCAGTTCGAGCAGTTCTTCGCGCTGGACAAGGTGGAGCTGGTGCTGACGGACGACGCGCTGGAGGCGATCGCCGAAGAGGCGCTCAAGCACAAGACCGGCGCCCGCGGCCTGCGCACCGTCCTCGAGGAGTGCCTGCTGGACGTGATGTACGAGATCCCGTCGCACAACGCAATCAAGAAGTGCGTCGTCGACGCCGACGCCATCCGCGGCCTGCGCCGGCCGCTGGTGCTCAACCGCTCCGGGCAGGCGATCGAGATCTGGGACGCGAAGAAGAAGAAAGGCCGCGAAACGGCCTAGCGCGCCCCACCGCGCCTCCCCAGGGCCAGGGAACATCGAACACGGAACAAGACTCCGTCCGCCCATGTCTCAGGTTCCGTGTTCCATGTCCCGCCCCGTCTGCTATCCTTTTCACCACAATGGCGAAACGCAGACTCGATACGCTCCTCGTCGACCGTGGACTCGCTGAGAGCCCCGAGAAGGCGCAGGCGCTCGTGATGGCGGGTGTCGTGCGCGTAAACGAGCAGCCGGCCCCGAAACCGGGCGTCATGGTCTCTGACGACGCCTCAGTCGACGTCGCGGAGGGCAAGCGCTTCGTCAGCCGCGGCGGCGAGAAGCTCGATCACGCCCTGGAGGTCTTCGGCGTCGACGCGAGCGGCCTCGTGGCGGCCGACATCGGCTCCTCGACCGGCGGCTTCACCGACTGCCTGCTGCAGCGCGGGGCGTCGCGCGTCTACGCGGTCGACGTCGGCCGCGGCCAGCTCGACTACAGGCTGCGCCAGGACCCGCGCGTCGTCGTCATGGAGGGCGTCAACGCGCGCGAGCTGTCGCTGCCGGAGCGAGTGGACTTCGCGGTCGTCGACGTTTCGTTCATCTCCCTGCA
>WVWW01000227.1:1079-1258 GCA_011773795.1 Acidobacteriota bacterium | reverse complement strand
ATCGCGGCCGGGCGCGAGCTCGGACCGCTCTTCTGCGTGCCGATGCTGGTGAAGGACAACTTCGACACGCACGACATGGTCACGACCGGCGGCTCGATCGCGCTGCTCGAGAGCCTCCCGCCCGACGACGCGTTCATGGTGCGGAAGCTCCGGGAGGCCGACGCGATCATCATCGCCAA
>WVWW01000227.1:615-941 GCA_011773795.1 Acidobacteriota bacterium | reverse complement strand
ACCTCGCGCTGGTCGGCATCCGCTCGACGATCGGGCTCACCAGCCGGGACGGCGTGATCCCGCTCTCCTTCGACCGCGACATCGCGGGACCGATGGGGCGGACGGTCGAGGATGTGGCTCGCGTGTTCGATGTGGTCGCGGGCTACGACCCCGAGGATCCCTACACCGAGGCGGGGCGGGACCGTAGGGAAGATGACTACACGTCCTTTCTGGATTCGGACGGGTTGCAGGGCGAGCGCATCGGCGTGCTGCGGGATCTCGTCGATCGAGAGGATGCCGATCCTGCGATCGTGTCGATTTTCGAAACGGCCCTGGCGGATCTGGGA
>WVWW01000227.1:369-600 GCA_011773795.1 Acidobacteriota bacterium | reverse complement strand
ATCCGTTCGAGTTCGACGTCGACGCCGAGCTGGAGCGTCCGGGCATGTTCTGTCGTCGGTTCCGCTACGACATGTGGGTGTACCTGCGCTCGCTCGGACCCGACGCCCCGATGATGGACGTGCTGGAAGTTCTGCAGGACGGACGCCACTCGGACGATGCGCAGAGCTCGCTACGGCGGTACCAGGGCGCGCTGCTGGATGTCCATCCGTCGGAATGGGAGGAACCCTGCC
>WVWW01000227.1:0-253 GCA_011773795.1 Acidobacteriota bacterium | reverse complement strand
TCGCCCGCCCTACGACGAAGGCCTCTTGTTTCGGCTCGCCTACGCCTACGAGCAGGGGACCGGCCACCGTCGGCCTCCGAAGGGGTTCCCGCCGCTTCGTTGAGCGGCGGCCCGGCGCAGCGACTTCCGGTCGATGGACGACGCGCCGAAGCGGTTGACAACGGTCGAAATCACAGGCATCCTGAGCGCGAGTGGCAAATTTAGCCTTGGCTAAAAATTGGTGACACGACACGCTCCGGAGGTCGAGATGACC
>WVWW01000172.1:924-1096 GCA_011773795.1 Acidobacteriota bacterium | reverse complement strand
GCCCCTCCGCGACGTGCGCCTCGCGCTCGTCGGGCTCGAGCTTCCCTTTCCCGGCCGCCTGGTGCTCGTTGCGCTGGCGGTTCAGCTCGTTGAGCTCGGTCTGGAGCTTCGCGACGCGCTCCTGTGCCGCGATGGCACCGTCGATGTCGACGTCGAAGCGCCTTTTCCGACA
>WVWW01000172.1:583-809 GCA_011773795.1 Acidobacteriota bacterium | reverse complement strand
AGCCCCGATGAGCCGACGCCACTCGCGATCCGGGTGAATCAGCCGCCGAAGAAGATGTCCACGGAGCTGCGCGCCCAGTCGAGGACGTGGAGATCGCCGCCCAGCAGCGTCGGCACGGAGTTCGGGAACACGCCCATCAGGATCACGGCGAGCGCACAGAACACGAGGACCAGACCTTCGCCGGTCGAGATCTCCATGCGGTGCGGCTCGTCACCGGGCTCCTTCA
>WVWW01000172.1:0-527 GCA_011773795.1 Acidobacteriota bacterium | reverse complement strand
CGGCCATGAAGATCCGGAACTTCCCCATGAAGCCCGCCGTACCCGGAATACCCGCGAGCGAGATCATGAACAGACTCATCAGCGCCGCGAGCCCGGGGCGCGTGCGCGCGAGCCCCGCGAACGATTCGATGCGCTCGCAGTCGTGACCGCGGTTGGCCAGCGCCACCACGACGCCGAACGCGCCGAGATTCATGAAGGTGTAGGCGATCAGGTAGAAGACCATCGCCGAGTAGCCCTCGATGGTGCCCGTCACGAGGCCGATCAGCAGGTAGCCCGCGTGGGCGATGCTCGAGTAGGCGAGCAGCCGCTTCACGTTGTCCTGGATCACGGCCATCGCGTTGCCGACGATCATCGTGAGCGCCGAGAGCACCCAGATGACCGCGACGAGCTCGTGCTCGAGCGGGCCGAAGGCCATTCCGAGCAGCCGGATCAGCGCCGCGAAGGCCGCGACCTTGACCGTCACGGACATGAAGGCGGTCACCGCCGAGGGCGCGCCCTCGTAGACGTCCGGCGTCCACTGGTGGAAC
>WVWW01000060.1:384-1297 GCA_011773795.1 Acidobacteriota bacterium | reverse complement strand
GATCCTTTCGCGCACGTCTCGAGCGCGGACCTCGAACGCCAGGAAGATCAATCCCAGGTAGAAGATGATGACGAAGGCCCCGGCCGCGTTGGCCAGGAAGTAGCGCGGGTTGACCGTCGCGGCGGAGCCGGATCCCGAAGAGAAGAACTTGTAGATGAACATGAACTGCGTGAACTGGAATGCCGCGACGAGCAGTCCGATGATCACGAACAGCCAGTAGCGCACGAGGCGCCGAGTCAAGCGTGCCTCGGCTCGCGCCAGTCCCCAGATCAATCCCGCGCGGATCACGACGTCTCCTCCTCGCCCAGATTGCGCGAGACGGCCGCGTCGGCTCTGCCGCGCGCGGCCATGAAGGCCAGGTAGGCTTCCTCAAGCGTCGGTTTCCGGACGGCTTGCGAGCCGGCGGGGAGAGCGGCGGTCGTGGCCACGGCGCGCATGCGCACCTTGCCGTCGACGCGCGTGTTCGCAACGACTTCGTAGCCGCCGCCGTGCGGCGCCGCGCCGGGCTCCAGATCGATCTCGAAGACGCGGCCGATCGCCTGTTGCGTCAGATCGGTCGGGCTCCCGCGGAACTCGATCTTGCCGTTGTCGATCAACGCCAGGTCGTTACAACTCGAACCGAGGTCCGAGACGATGTGCGTGGAGAGCACGATCGTACGATCCTGCGAGAGATCGGCCATGACCTTGCGGAAGCGCAGCCGCTCCTCGGGATCGAGTCCGACGGTCGGCTCGTCGACGACGATGATCTTGGGGTCGTGAACCAGCGCCTGGGCCACGCCGAGGCGGCGCACCATGCCGCCCGACAGCTTCTTGACCTTGCGGTCGGCGACCTTGGCCAGGCCGACCTCTTCGAGCGCTTTGCCGATGCGCCTGTGCCGTTCGTGGCGCGACGTGATTCCGGCCAGCAACGCGA
>WVWW01000060.1:0-304 GCA_011773795.1 Acidobacteriota bacterium | reverse complement strand
ATGATGCGCATCAACGTGCTCTTGCCCGCGCCGTTGGGCCCCAGCAAACCGAACAGGCCCGTACCGAACGACAGTTCCACACCGTCCAGAGCGACCGTGCCGCCCTTGTAGACGTGGCGCAAGCCGCGCACCTCGATGCGGCCTTCTCCGGATGAACGACTCGCTTGCGCAGCGGCTTCCATGACGCCCCTCCCGCCGGGTTGGTGCCGAGTTTTCCTGTGCGATACCACTATACGAGCCGGTTTTGGTTGTCTTCGCCGGTTCGGAGCCTGCGGCAGACCTGAACCGGCGAACGGTTCCCCGG
>WVWW01000032.1:1607-10153 GCA_011773795.1 Acidobacteriota bacterium | reverse complement strand
TCGCTGGAGCTTCGACGACCTCGATCCCTTCGGGCTCGCCGAGGACACCACCGGGAACGAGAACACCGGCGTGATCGTCGGGGCCAAGCTGGAAACCGCGGACCTGATCGACTTGGGCGGGGGCGAGTGCGTGAACCGGACGCCTGAGGAAGTCACGGGGCTCGAGGTCTACCCCGGGATCGAGTGCGAATACTACTCTTGCCCCGGACCGGCCTCGTTCGCAAAGCTACGCTGGCTCGACCCGTCTCCCGCGACGATGCCCTACGACATCGTCACGGGATTGCTCTCGGACCTGCGGACCGGCGGCGGCGCGATCGTCGGCGAGTGCTTCGCGGACAACACCGCCGGCCCCTACTACGACGACATGCGGCCGGCGCCGGCGCCCGGAGAGGCCTATTTCTACGTGATCCGGGAGCAGGGGCCGTGCGTCGGCGGGACCTACGGAACGGACTCCGGCCTGACGCCCAGGACTCCCGACGACGTCTGTCCCTGAAGGACCGAGACGGGCCGGCAGGGCGGGAATCGTACTGCACAGCCGAGCCGCAGGCGAGGGTGTGCTGACCGTTGCCCGCCGCTGACACCAATCGCGCAACGCGGGATTGGTGGAGGCGGCGGGAATCGAACCCGCGTCCGAGAAGGTTCGTACGGAAGCTTCTACACGTTTAGCCGGCTCGGTGTTTATCTCACTGCCCGCCTGCTGAACGGCAAACCAGCGGACAGCCAGCCCGTTAAGTCTCGTGGAAACGTTACGGGCGTCACGTTCCCACCAGCCCGAATTAGCGTCGCCTCACAGGTCGCCTCGGGCGAGCCACCTGCGAGACGTCACGGTCTAATTAAGCCGCGAGTGCGTAGTCGTTATTGGCGACTATTGTTTTCCATCGGATTAACGAGGAGATGGCCCTCGACGTGCTACTGACGCCTCTGCCTCCCCGTCGAAGCCTGTTCGCCCCCAGGAGAGCATCGGGTCAAGGGTATTCTAGCGACCGGGCGCGCGAGGCGCGAGTCGACCGCCGCGCGTCACGGAAGCGCGGTGTCGTCGTCGCCGAACGGATCGATGGCGAAAAGCTGGAAATCCGTCACGATGACGTCGTCACAGAACTCCAATTCCGTGCCACCCCAGGTCTCCCCGGTCAGACAAAGCGTGATCTCTTGGTCGGGCGGCAAGAACCGGAGATGTAGGTTGCGGACCAACCGTTGCTGCCCGAAGAAGAGCACGAGATCGCGGATGCCGTCGGGGCCTGAGATGGAACACAACCCCTCGACACTCGGCGCAGAGACGTCGATGTACTGAGGCCCTCGACGGAAGAAGGCCGGTTGGAGGCTGCCCCCCATGCCGTCCGCGCGACGCATCCTGAGGGTCGAGTGGTTGATGCCGACGCGTGCGGCGACGAAATCCAGGTCGCTCACGAGCGCCACCGTTACGATGCCCTGTGAGTAGCGGTCGATCAGATTAGGGCAGGTGTTGGGACGGATATCGAGCGACGCCTCTGCGAGCGCCGGCGCCGCGGCGGCGACGACGAGAACGAAGATCGTCAGAGCGGATGAGATGCCTCGAGCAAAGCACATGGTGCGATTCCCCCCTTGCGTGTAACCGTGAGTATACCGTGAGAATCGCGCCTGAAGTTGCGGTGTATGTGCAGCACGCCGGGGGCGCTCGGACGCCTGGTTTTTAGGGCGAAACGTGAGGTTCGAAAGAACGACGGACACGACTCATTTCGGTTCGGTCCAGGTCTTCTCGTCCGCGAACAGGCTCAGGCGAGCCTCGATCTCCGAGGCGAACGCCGTGCGGCCGGCGTCGGCGGCCAGCTTCGCGCTCTTGCGCGCGGCGTCGACGGCTTCGTTGAAACGGCCCGCGGCCGCGTAGGCAACGGCAAGCGTGTCCATCAGCTCGGGCACCCGGTAGTTCGTTCCCCGACACACTTGCTCGGCCAGACGCACCGCGGCGTCGACATCGCGGACCTGAGGGTCGGCGCCGGCGGCCAGCTGTCGTGCCAGCGCGTTGCCGGCCCTGCCCCACCCGGGTCTCAGGTCGAGCGCGCGGCGGTAGTGGACGACGGCCACGCTCGAACGACCGATCTCGAGCAGCGCGCCGGCAAGGGCGAAATGCGCATCGGCGTTGGACGAGTCGATCTCGAGGGCGGCCTCGAAATGCTCGATCGCGCTCCCCGGCCGTTCGTCGTCGACAAGCAGCAGGCCGAGGTTGTAGTGCGTGCGCGCCGAGCGAGGGGCGAGGGCGAGCGATTCGCGATAGCGGCGCTCGGCCTCGCGTGTCTGGCCCAGCAAGGACAGCGCGGTCGCGAGGAGTTGCCGGGACTCGGGGCCACCCCCGGCGTGCATCTCCGCACGCAGCAACGGCTCCGCCTCCTCGGCGTACCCCGCTCGCAAGTACTCGCGACCCAGCAGCGAAATATCGAACGGCGTCGGCTGCGTGTACCAGCGTCCGCGGAACGGCGAGGCCCAGTCGCGCAGGTCGTCGATGTCGAGCTGAGCGACGTCGGAGAGAAGATCGTCGACATGCACGCGCCCCTTGTAGATCACCGCCAGGTTCCCGGTCGCGTCGATCAGGAAGCTCGCCGGAACGGGGAACGCGATGTGGCGGCCGAACAATCGGGCGAACAGCAGCTCCAGCTTGTCGACGATCTCCGGAGTGGCGACGCCCGAGCTGAACGGGAAACTCAATTGCTGCAGGAACCCGCGAAGGGCTTCCGGCTCGGCCGACCGTTCGTCGCCCAGGCCATCGACGCTCAGCGCGAGGACATCGATACCGGCAGAAACCAGGTCGGACCGACGTTGTGCGAGTTCGCCGAGCTCCTCCGCACACGGACCACACCAGCTGGCCCACAGGTTGAGCAACAGCGGTCGACCCGGTGAGTGCTCGACGGTTTGTTCGGCGTCGCTCCAATCACGGTAGCGTAGGACCGGCGCCGCGGGACGGGACGCCAGTCGAACGGCGGCTCGTGCGCTCCCCTGCTCCGCCGCGAGGACCGCTGCGGCAAGCTCGACCTTTCGCTTGCGTCGCTCGACGGGTTCGATCTTGCCGCTCGATTGAACCAACCGATAACGCTGACCCGCCTGCAACCCGTTGAACGTCTCCGGCTTGCCGCCGGGCCAGTGCACGACGACGCGATCGATGTCCCGCGTTTCGGCGAGACCGAAGTGCAACCACTTCGAGCCCTGCGCGAGGAAGCCGTTGCCGGCGACGAGGTGTCGCAGCAGCGGCTCTGCGCGGCCGTCGAGAAACAGCTCGACGCGCGCCCCGATCGCGTCTGCATTGACCGTGGTCCCGGCCAGTTGCAGGGCGACCGAGGAACCGGCATCGGCGGCGTCGTTGCGCATGAGCCGCAGTTGCGGCGCGGTGCGATTCGCGAGCCACAGGTCGAGGTCGCCGTCGTGATCCCAGTCGACCGGCGCGACGGCACGCGCGTCGTCGTAGAAGTCCAACCCGCTGACTCCGGAGATGTTGGCGAAACGGTCGCCGGCCGTGTTCAGGAACACGCAGTTGCGCTCGTGCCCGCTATGCGAGTTGCCGGCCTGGACCAGGCGGCTCCAGTGGTCCAGCGCCTTGCCGTAGGCCTCGGCCTGCCGCCGATCCGTCGCGGCCAGGGGTGATTGCGACACGACCTGCCGCCAGAAGAAACTTCACAAGTCGCCGCTGCCCTCGTTGGTCAGGTATCCATTGGCCACGACGAGGTCTTCGTGACCGTCGTTGTTGACGTCGACGAAGGGCGAGCACCAGGCCCAGCGCCCCATCGTGACGCCGGCGGATTCGCTGACGTCCCGGAACGTCCCGTCGCCGGCGTTGCGGAACAGCGTGTTGCCTCGCGCGAAACGTCGATAGTCGGACTTGACCACGGCCGCGGTGCCCGGCTTGAACCCGGGCTGCGGCACGATTCGGTTGCCCGCGGACGAGAACATGTTGGCGACGTAAAGGTCGAGCAGGCCGTCGCCGTCGTAGTCGCCCCAGGACGCGGACATCCCCGAGGCGCTGTCCTCGACGCCGGCCGCGGCCGCCACGTCGACGAACCGCCGCCCCTCGTTGCGGTAGAGGTTGTTGCGGCCGAAGTCGTTGGCGACGTAGAGGTCCTGGTCGCCGTCGTCGTCGTAGTCGGCCCACGCGGCGGCGAAGCTCCAGCGCCGATTGTTCACGTCGAGGCCGACTTCGCGGGTCACGTCGCGGAAGGTCCAGTCGCGGTCGTTGCGCCACAACCCGTTCGCGGCGCCGTTGTTCGCATCGTGGTACGGCAGCGGTTGCAGGCCGAGTCCACCGTAGCGCTCCCACTCGGGGGGCGCGACGTAGGCCGTCGCGTAGATGTCCAAGTCGCCGTCGCCGTCGTAATCCGCCGCGGCCAGCGAGTAGGCGCTCATCCCACCCTCGGCCGCGAGCCTGAAGCTCCCGGTGCCGTCGTTCTCCAGAAACAGCAGCGAGGTCTGAGTCGACAGCACGAGGTCCTGGTCGCGATCGTTGTCGAGGTCCAGCAACAGGGCGGCGTGGGTGCGGTCCATGAAATCGACACCGGCCTCCGCGCCGGCCTCTCGGGCGGATCCGTCCTCGTTCTGGATGAAAAGAAGATTCGGCATGCCGCCGGTCTGACAGACGTAGAGATCCTCCAGGCCGTCGCCGTTGACGTCGCCCACCGCGAGACCGTGGTGACCGTAGTTGTCGATCCCCAGCACGGTCTGCATGCGACGCATCCAGTACTCGTTGCCGAACATCAGCTGATCGCGGAAGGCGGGCTCTTCGCCGAGGACGGACTCGGTCCAGTCGGAGAACATCGTGGTCCGCTTCTCACCGAGCTCGACTTGCTCGTAGTCCTCGATCGAGATCGAGGCCATGAGGGGCATCCCGCTTCCGGGCAGCCAGTCGACACTCAGGGCGGCGGTGAGCTGCACGCTCCCGGAGGAGCCGCTCCCGACGCCCTCGCACAGCACGCGGGTCGTCACCTTGCCGGCTTCCGTCGACTCACTCGGGGTCACCTCGACCACCTTGAACTTGACCCGCTTCTGCGGCCGGTCCTTCAGCGGTTCGAACAGCCGCGCCAGGAGCTGTTCGAATCGCTCGGCTCCCGAGGCGGGATCCTCGACGGCTTCGAGCTCGAGCGGCTTTCGCCGGCGCACGGTGAGGGGCCCTCGCTCGAAGACCAGCTCGAGCGGACCGACTCGTGCCGAAGCCTCGAACCGTGGGTGCGCGAGCGTCGCGAGGTCGACCTCCTCCCCGGTCTCGATCCGGTGCGCCAGCCGCTTCAGCTGTTTCCCTGCCGCATTGCTGAACACCTCGCTGGCCCAGCCGTCCTGGCCAGGATCGTCGCGCTCGTTCATCCAGGCCGGGAGCGACTCGCGCATGCGATCGAGCGGTTCGTCGGCGAACGCGGGAGCTGTCGGGATCGCGAGGGCGACGACGATGACGGCGAGGCGAGCCATGGATCTAGCGTGCCTGAGCCATGCCGGTCAGAGCGAACAGCTCGCGCTCCACGGACGGCGTCCAGCCGGCCCACATCCCCTCGATCGTGCCGTCCGCGGCGAGCAGGAACGTCAGCGGTACCTGGATCTCGCCGCCGGGGAACAAGAGTTCCATCCCCTGTTCGCGGATGATGAAGCCGGGGTAGTCGATTCCAAGCTCCTGGAGGTACGACACAACGCTGTCGGTCGCCCGGAAATCGAGGCTGATCCCGACGACGTCGATCCCGGCAGCGCTGAAGCCCGGCGCCATGCGATTGAGCTCGGGCATCTCGCGAACACAGGAGGTGCACCACGTGGCCCACAGGTTGACCAGTGTCTTGCGGTCGTGACCGCCCACTTCTTCGAATGTCCGGGGTCCTCCGGGGAGAGCATCCAGCAACAACGTGGGGAACCTGTCCCCGATGCGTAGCCCGGCGTCGGCGAGCAATTGCTCGGCGGGATTCCACGGTTCGGGAAAAGAGAACGTCGGTAGCGTCAGGGTCCGGTAGTCGTCGCGCCCCTCGAGCACACGAACCGAGCGATTCGCCTCGATGTTCTCGAAGCTCTGTTCGATACCATTGGGCCAGCGGATCGTCAGGGACCGGACCGTCTCATCGGCACCCAGCCCGAACAGCAACCGCCCGTCGCTCTGCGACAGGTAGCCGGTTCCTCCCATCTTGACCTTGCGCTGGGAGCCGCTCGGCGTCGTGATCTCGACCGCGGCGCCGTAGGCATCGGTCCCCGAATCGGTGCCGATCAGCTCGACCCGCAGGTAGTTCGCCTCCTGTCCGATGTTGTTCCGGAACAGGTAGTGCGCCTTACGTTGCATCGCCGTCAGGAAGATATCGGGGTCCCCGTCGTTGTCGAAATCCGCATAAACGGTCCCCCGCCCGTCGGAGATCGAATCCGCGCCGCTGATCCCCGACACGTCGATGAACCGGCCGTTACGGTCGTTCAGCTTGACGAGGTCGCGCTCGTAACCGCTGAACGAAAACCCGTCGCCGAAGATCTCACTC
Source organism: Acidobacteriota bacterium (assembly GCA_011773795.1). Lineage (GTDB taxonomy): Bacteria > Acidobacteriota > Polarisedimenticolia > Polarisedimenticolales > Polarisedimenticolaceae > WVWW01. The sequence goes on along the minus strand of WVWW01000032.1, from coordinate 3,701 downwards.
ATGTGTGTCTTGTGGAACTCGACGCTGTCCTCGCCCTCGACCTGCTCCGTGGCGGCCACGACGTGGCGCCAGAAGAGGCTTCACGTGTCCTTCATCGTTTCGCCGGAGACGAACCCGTTGGGGGTGTGCAGGTCCTCCCAACCGTCGCCGTTGAAATCGACGAAGCCTCCGCCGAAGGCCCAGCCACCGCCTAACCCGCCGATCGCCGCGGACACGTCCTCGAACGTGCCGTCGCCCCGGTTGGCGTACAGGCTGTTGCCCACGGCTTGTTTGTCGAGGCTCAGACGCATCGGGTGATCGGCCGGATAGAGCAACTCGAGGATCCGCTTGCCGGCGGTCGACGACATGTTCGTCACGTGCAGGTCGAAGTCGCCGTCGTTGTCGTAGTCGCCGAACGAGACGCCCATCCCGAAGCCGGGATCCACGATCCCCATCTCCGCGGAGTGCTCGGTGAACGAGCCGCCGTCGTTGCGGTAGAAGGCGTTCTCGCCGAAGTCGTTGGCGACGTAGAGGTCCTGATCGCCGTCGTCGTCGAGATCGATGAACTGCGCCGCATAGGACCAGCGCGAATCGGCCACGCCCCAGTCGTCCGCGACGCTGCGGAACGTGCCGTCGCCCTGGTTGACGAGCAGCAGGTTCGGCGTGCCGTTGGTGGCCTCGGTCCACGAGTCGGGCATGATCGTCCCGTAGCGGTTGTAAGAGCAGACGTAGACGTCCTGCCAGCCATCGTTGTTGACGTCGGCGACGACCGCGCTGAACCCGATCGCGCTCTGGGCCGCACCGGATTCCTCCGAGACGTCGGTGAAGCGCACCCGGCCGTCCGGGATGAAACGGTTTTCCAGCAGAATCTGCCGGCCGACCGCGGCGAAGAACAGGTCCGGATCGCCGTCGTTGTCGTAGTCGAGGAACGCGACGCCGGATCCGGGCGGGGTGAACTTGAGCAGCGAATCGGCGCTGGCGTCGGTAAACGTGCCGTCGCCGGCGTTCAGGTAGAGGAAGTTGCCCAGGACGCCGCTCGCCGCGACGTCCATCAGGCCGTCGGCGTTGACGTCGGCGGCGGCCGCACCGTGGTTGACGAAGCCGTCGTTCGCGCCCCGGCCGAACTCCGGGAATTTCTCGTTGAGGCCGGCCGGCCCGGAGACGTCGGAAAACCACTCCTGCTCGGTGACCACCGAGTTCATCTCGGTCAGCTCGAAGTGATCGATCTTCCAGGGATCCTCTTCGGGCTTACCCTCGCCGGTCTTGCCCGCACCGAGCGACGCGAGGCCCTTGATCCACTCGCGTCCGTGTCCGTCGTGCTTGCCGACGAAGAAGAACTTGATCTTGGCCTTGGCGTGCAAGCCGTCCTCGGTGAAGTCGACCTTCTTGACCTTGAAGCGCACGTCTTCCAGAGACTCGTAGCGCTCGACCAGCGACCACAGCTCGTCGATGTAGTCGTCGCGAGAGAACTCGGCCATCTCGCCGAAGGACCACGCACCTTTGTGCGCTCGATCAGCGACCTTTTTTCGTTCCGGATCTTCGTCCGGCAGCGGTGTGGCGGAAACGGTATCCGCCCAGAAGTCGTCGAACCGCGGGCGATCCGCCTTGCGCATCGCCAAGGAGAAGGCCAGCAGGTCGTTGGCCAGCGATTCGCTCTGGTCTTCCTGGACCTCGAGCTGGTCGACGTCGAGCGCGTCGTCCCCCGGCCCCGCGCAGGCGAACGCGAGGACGGCGGCGAGCAAGGGAGTTGCGATCGAGGTTCGGCGCTTCACCGTTGGGGTCTCTCTCGAGTGCTGGAGGTTCGATTCTAGCCCGTCGTGTCCCAAACCGACACTAGCCCAGTGCAGCTTCGAATTCGGCCATGTCCTCGTCGCCGAGCTCCGGGGAAAAGTGTCGCGCCGGCATCACGATCCGCGTCGTCTCCAAGTAGGCCGACACGCAGCCGGCGTGAACGAAGCCGGAGGGCTGGTAGCGGCCGTCCTCGTAGAACACCAGCGCCACGCGCCAGGCGCCCTTCTCGATCGCTTCGCGGCAGGCGCGGCACGTTGCCCGGCCGGTCGGTGCCCGCTGGGCACCGTTGACCCGGGGCACGCGTCGATGGGCCGCCCCGATCCT
>WVWW01000032.1:0-1566 GCA_011773795.1 Acidobacteriota bacterium | reverse complement strand
TCCAGGAAGGTCTCGGGTCGCTTGAACGCGGCGCACGGCGGGTGGTACCAGTGCGTCATCTCCCCCTCGGCAAACGGGTTGGGCAGTTTCTCGCCGAGCCGAATCTCGTCCTTCTTGATCGCTTGCCCGCACCCGCGGCACTTGGCGCGGCCGCTCGTCGCTGGTTCCAGAACGTGTGGCATCTCGCCACAGATCGTACCGCGAACGGGTCCGCCTTGCAGGACTACCGGCGTGAACGGTTCAGCCTGTAATTGAAGTCGACACGAAACCGTTTGCCGTCCTCGACGGTGGTGATCGAATCCACGACGTACAACCGGGCGACGAGGGAGATCCGACTGGAAGCCGCGTAGGCGAAACGCAGCTCCTGACCTTCGAGGTTGCTGCCGCGGGTCTGGGTCGCGCTGCCCCAGCGCACCCAGTCGTCCTGCGCGTAGGACCCCGCGACGGCCAGGGTCTCGATCCTCGCGCTGTAGAGCCCCACGAGCCAGTGGCCGCGCTGCGCCGTATCCCCGTAGTGCACCGAGAGGACGTGCCCGCCGGTCTGATCCGCGATGGGGCCCGCGTAGTCCTCCAGATTCTCGATGACGTCGATGCCGAAGCGAAGCGGGCGTCTGCCCGCCCTAAGCCTCAGCTGAGTACTTCCGACGACGATGCGATAGTCGCGGAGACCGTCGCCGCCCAGCAACAGGACGGCGTCGGGATCGTCGGTATTGGCCTCGATCGCGAAGTACCCACCCGCAACGATCAGCCTCGTCTCACCGATCGACGTTGCGTAGACAGCCTGCAGGGCACCCATCGTACCGGAGAAGCGTTGCATCCCGACCGGCAACGAGAAGACGCCGGCGTGAATCGTCAACTCGCCGCTCTCGCCGGCGGGATAGCGCAGCGTCCCCGCCAGCCCGGCAGGTGTGACGTCGTCGTCCCAGAACAACTCGTTCTGTTTCCAGAACGGGAGCTCCTCGCGGCCGACCCAACCGGAAAAGCGCCCGTTCTCCGAATGCCCGCGGAGGTACCACTTGTCGAGATTGAAGTCCGCGTCCCCGGTGTCCCCGCCGTCGAAGTCGACGATCGTGATGTGCGGCGACTGCTGGCTCAGGTCGGAACCGCTCCTCAGTCGGGCCCCGATGGACACACGCTTGTACGGCGTGAACGTCATCCCGAGTCGGACCCTCACGCGGGCACGCGCGCGATCTTCTCGTTCGGTCCCGTCGGAACGCCGGGAATCCCAGTCCTGCTCCATCCGCAGACGAAAGTCCGCGTGGAGGTCGAGGCCGTGCGGCTCGGTGTCACCGGCGAGTGCCGGGGGTCCCAGCACGAGAGCAAGCAAGACGGCCCGCAGGAAAGGCATGGCCGGAGTTTAAGGCCCGACCCGATCCGAGTCCGTAAGGGTTGTCCGAAGCGCCGGGGCTAGATCAGCGTATTCGCGAGCCCGCGTATCATCTCGAGCACGTCACTCGGTGCGATCCCGAGGTACAGGATGCCGACGACGGAGAGGATCATCACGGCCCCGACGGCCAACGGCACCGGGAGCGGCAGCTCTTCGCCCTCGCCCTCGCGCATGTACAT
>WVWW01000131.1:915-1134 GCA_011773795.1 Acidobacteriota bacterium | reverse complement strand
AGCGACGGTTCCAAAATTCCCCTGCGGGTCGATCAGCGGATAGCGGGTGGAGAAGTCTTGCCCCAACCTGACGAGGGCGTCGTATATCGCATCGTTCGAATGCGGGTGGTACCAACCCATCACGTCACCGACGACGCGAGCACACTTCCGGAACGGCGTGCCGGGTCGAATACCGGCGTCGAACATCGCATAGAGGATGCGGCGATGCACGGGCTTCAA
>WVWW01000131.1:537-829 GCA_011773795.1 Acidobacteriota bacterium | reverse complement strand
TCCCCCGACGGGGTGACGACCGCCTCAGAAGTCGAGGAATCGCACGTCGTTGGCGTTCTGCTGGATGAAGTGCCGGCGGGACTCGACGTTCGTGCCCATCAGTGTCGCAAACACTTCCTCCGCCCGAAACTGATCCTCGAGGCTGACCTGGAGCAACTGGCGCACGTCCGGGTCCATCGTCGTGTTCCACAGTTGATCGGCGTTCATCTCACCGAGCCCCTTGAAGCGCTGGATGGACAGTTTGCGGCCGTTCAGTTCCGCTTTGACCTCCTCGAGATGGGTGTCGGTGAAC
>WVWW01000131.1:216-489 GCA_011773795.1 Acidobacteriota bacterium | reverse complement strand
ACGGAAGAAGAAGGTCAACAGCAGCGTGCGGATGTGGGCACCGTCGACGTCGGCGTCGGTGAGGATGACGATCTTGTGATAGCGGGCCTTGGCGAGGCTCGAACTCGTCGCCGATGCCGGTGCCGATGGCGGTGATCAGCGACTGGATCTCGTTGTTCTGCAGCACCCGGGCGAGGCGGTTCTTCTCGACGTTGATGATCTTGCCGCGGATCGGCAGGATCGCCTGGAACTCGCTGTCCCGGGCTTGCTTCGCCGAGCCGCCGGCCGAGTCCC
>WVWW01000131.1:0-206 GCA_011773795.1 Acidobacteriota bacterium | reverse complement strand
GATGAACAGCTCGCTCTCCGCGGGGTCGCGGGACGAGCAGTCCGACAGCTTGCCCGGCAGTCCCGCCGACTCGAGCAGGCTCTTGCGCCGGGTGAGGTCGCGTGCCTGACGGGCGGCGATTCGCGCCTTCGCGGCGTTGGCCGCCTTGTCCGAGATGCGCCGTCCGTCACCCGGATTGCGCTCCAGCCACTCCGGAATGGCCTGAT
>WVWW01000220.1 GCA_011773795.1 Acidobacteriota bacterium | reverse complement strand
TCAGCGATTCGACGCGCCCCAGCGCGAAGTAGCGCTCGCCCGGCTTGGGCAGACGGATCTGCCCGCGCACCGTGTCGCCGGTCCGCAGGTTGAAGCGGCGGATCTGCGAGGGCGAGACGTAGATGTCGTCGGGGCCCGGCAGGTAGCTCGCCTCCGGCGCCCGCAGGAAGCCGTAGCCGTCGTTCAGCTTCTCGAGCACGCCCTCGGCGATCGCCACCGAACCGCGCGAACCGGCGGCCGAGTGGATGACCTTGTAGATCAGATCGCGGTACGGCAGGTTGCCCGCGCCTTCGATGTTCATCTCGCCGGCGAGTTCGATCAGCTTGGAAACATCCATGGCCTTGANNTGGCCTTGAGCTCACGGATGTCCATCGTCACGACTTCGGCGGGCTCAGCGCTCGATCCAGTTCCTTCCACAGCTCCCGGATCCCCATCGCCGTTTGTGCCGACACCAGCAGCGGCGGAATCAGCGGCCCGTTCTCGAGCCGACTCGCCAGAACGCGGACGGCCTTTTGCCGGGCGTTTCCGGACAGCTTGTCCGCCTTCGTCGCCGCTACGAGGTTCGGTATCTCTTTCGCTTTCAGCCATTCCTGCATCACCTGGTCCAACCGGCTCGGGTCGTGCCGCGCGTCCACCACGTGAACGGCCAGCACGATCCTCTCCCGGCGGCGCTCCAGCGCGCCTTCGATCATCGGCCCCCAAGACTTCCGCACCGACTCCGGGACCTTGGCGTAGCCGTAGCCCGGCAGATCGACGAATCGGAACGACTCGTTGACACGGTAGAAATTGACACTCTGCGTCCTACCCGGCGTTGACGACGTGCGCGCCAGCTTGCTCGTGCCCAGCAACGCATTGATCAACGACGACTTCCCGACGTTTGAACGACCGAGGAACACGACCTCCGGCTCGAACGATTTCGGCTCGTCCTCCGGTCGGAAAGCTGCGATCTCGAAACGGCAAGACGTGATCTTCACGGGCTCAGTGGGTAACGGAGTCTCCCCCGCGCTCCTCCAGCTCTTTCTTTTTCTCGGCCTTGCCTTCCAGCGTGAGACCCGGAACCGGCTCCATCAACGCCACTTCCAGG
>WVWW01000116.1:1231-1501 GCA_011773795.1 Acidobacteriota bacterium | reverse complement strand
GCTCGCCGCCCACCAGACGGGGCACAACAGCGGGGTCATCCACTCCGGTCTCTACTACAAGCCCGGTTCGCTCAAAGCCGAGAACTGCAGCCGTGGCCGCGAGGCGATGTACGCCTTCTGCGAGTCGCACGAGATCCCGCACGAACGCTGCGGCAAGCTGGTCGTCGCCACGTCGACGCGCGAGCGGCCCCGGCTCGACGAGCTCGAGCGGCGCGGGCGGGCCAACGGGCTATCCGATCTGGAGCGCCTGTCCGCGGACGAGCTGCGCGA
>WVWW01000116.1:0-1182 GCA_011773795.1 Acidobacteriota bacterium | reverse complement strand
CTCGCGACCGACGTGCGTGAGGCCGGAGGAGAGATTCGAACGTCGGCACGACTCGTCGGATTTCGACGGGACGGAGCTTCGCTGGCGCTGGAGACCACCGCGGGCGATTTCGTGGCGCGGAACCTGGTCAACTGCGCGGGGCTGCAATCCGACCGCGTGGCGCGATTGTGCGGGGTCGAACCCTCGGTGCGCATCGTGCCGTTCCGCGGCGAATACTACAAATTGCTTCCCGAAAAGACCTCGTTGGTGCGCAACCTGATCTACCCGGTCCCGGACCCGGGCTTCCCGTTTCTCGGGGTGCACTTCACGCGGATGATCGACGGCGGCGTCGAGGCCGGACCCAACGCGGTGCTGGCCTTCAAGCGCGAGGGCTACAAGCGCACCAGCTTCTCCCCCTCCGACACCGCCAGCGCGTTGAGCTGGCCCGGTTTCTGGAAGATGGCCGCGCGTCACTGGCGCACCGGATTCGGCGAGTTCTGGCGCTCGTGGAACAAGGCTGCGTTCGTAGCCGCGCTGCAGAAATTGCTCCCCGATCTGCGTGCCGCCGACATCACCCCGCACGGGGCCGGGGTCCGGGCCCAGGCCGTTGCCCGCGACGGCGCCCTGCTCGACGATTTCGCGATCGAGCGCGCCGAGAACCAACTCCACGTCCTCAACGCTCCGTCGCCCGGCGCCACGGCGAGTCTCGCGATCGGCGAAAAGCTGGCCGCGATGCTCGAGTGACCCGGTTTCGTATACCTTAGGACGCCATGACCGAACGACACGCCCCTTTTCTCGTCCCGCAAGACGAGATCGCCGCGCGGATCGCAGCGCTCCAATCGGGACTGGCCGCGGCGGGGATCGGACTGGCCTGGATCGAACACCTGACCGATCGGATCTACTTCACCGGATCGGCCGCCGACGGCGCGTTGTTGGTGCCTGCCGCCGCCCAACCGGTGTTCTACGTGCGCAAGAGCGTCGGCCGCGCGAGCCGCGAGTCGCCGCTCGACGTCGAACCGTACCCGGGCGGCCGCAAGACGATAGAAGCCGTTGCCGGCATGCTCGAGGGCGGGAGCTTGGGCATGGCCCTCGACGTGACTCAAGCGAGCAACTACACGCGCATTGCCGCCGCGGTCGAAAGGATCGAGGACATATCGACGCTCGTGCGCACCCTCCGCGCGACCAAGAGCGCTTGGGAGATCG
>WVWW01000273.1 GCA_011773795.1 Acidobacteriota bacterium | reverse complement strand
CGTGATCTTCTTCACGCTGGTGAACGAAGAAGCTCGCTCCGAAATGCGTCGCAGCGCCCGTGCGGCGAACGTGTCGTGTGTCGACATTCTCGGGCCGGCCTTCACGGCGCTGCACCATCTCTTCCGCCGCAAGCGCGGGGACACGCCCGGCCTGCTCTACTCGTTGGACCGCGAGCACATCGACCGCATGGACGCGATCGACTACACGCTCAAGCACGACGACGGGCAGCGGCCGCACGAGCTGTCCAAGGCCGACGTGGTGCTCGTCGGCGTCTCGCGCGCTTCCAAGAGCACGACCTGCTTCTACCTGGCCTCGGCCGGGGTTCGTGCGGCCAACGTGCCGCTCCTGGTGGGCGTCGCGCCCCCGGAGGAATTGTTCGAGTTGCCCCCACACAAGGTCGTGGGGCTGCGCGTCGAGATCTCCCGGTTGCTGGCCGTTCGCGAGGCACGCGCGCACAACCTGCGTCTCACGCAGCGGGATCCCTACGTCGAGCGGCGAGCGGTGGGCCGCGAGGTCGCCGCCGCGAACAGGTTGATGGACGAGCGCGGCTGGCGTTCCGTGGACGCATCGTTTCTTGCGGTCGAGGAGATCGCCCGCGAGGTGATGCGGCTGGTGGAAGACGGGCCCGGACACACCGACTTCGGTTAAGCCACGGCTACTTCTTCAGCATGTGGATTTCGGTCCCGCCGCGCTCGTAGTGAACCTCGTCCATCAAACGGTTGATCAAGTAGATCCCACGACCGTGATCGCGGTAGAGATTCGCACCTTGTAGCGGGCTGGAAACGGCCGCCGGGTCGAACCCTTCTCCCGGATCGGACACGACGATCAGCATGCCACGGTCGAAATCGCAGACGACCTGACAGCGAACCTCTTTGGTCGCGTCGTGGCCACAGCCGTGCTTGACGGCGTTGGCCAACGCTTCGCGTAGCGCGGTCTCGACCTCGAACTCCTTGCCTCGGGCGCAACCCGCTTGGCGAGCCATGTCCATGATTTTCGTAACGACGGGGGTGATCTGCTTGACGTCGGCGTTGAGCTTGACGTCGTACTGTAGGGCCAGATCGTCGGGATCGAACTCACATCGCCCGTGTTGGGGTTTGTTCATCGACTCTCCGCCTCCCTCTCGAGTACGAATCTACCACTGGCCGAGGG
>WVWW01000270.1:966-1138 GCA_011773795.1 Acidobacteriota bacterium | reverse complement strand
GTAGTTGATCACCGACGGAAGGTCGACGTTGTCGAGGATGTAGTTGCGAAGCATTGTCCCGCCGAGGTTGCTCAAGTTGACCGTCAATCCCCACAGGTCGCTGTAGTCCTCGGTGAGGCGGGACTTCTTTTCGTACATCGGCTCGAGATCGGCGGCCGACGGAGTCGGCGAG
>WVWW01000270.1:588-892 GCA_011773795.1 Acidobacteriota bacterium | reverse complement strand
CTGCCTCGAGCCAATTGAACAAACCGAAGAAGTTGCCGTTTTGCTCGACCCGGATGGGGAATGCCTGGTGCGCCGGGGCGCCGGTGGCGGCAAACGTTTCCCAGGCCATGATCTCCCGGGCGTAGCTCTTGTCCGAGTAGTTGGACTGGATGTTGAACGTGTCGACCGGCTGAAGGATCAAACCCGGGGCCGAAAAGTTGTGCCCCTGCGGAAAGAAGAACTTCCACGGCGGCTTGTCCCAGTCCCGCGCCGACTGGCCGCGCACGCGGACTTCCACCCCGTCGTAGACCGTGCCTTCGAAGTA
>WVWW01000270.1:299-529 GCA_011773795.1 Acidobacteriota bacterium | reverse complement strand
TTGCAGGATCGGCAGGTTGGACGTCAGCGCCGGATCGATCACCGCGGTGCCCGTGTACAGCACGGTGTCGTCTTCGCGCGGGAATTTCATGTCGGCGATCGTGCCGCTGGCCTCGATGCGGTAGCGCACCAGCGTTCCGGCGAGTTGACCGGGGATCTGCGCGCCGTAGACGTCGTCGCCGGCGGCGCCGTCGCCGCTGAGCCCGTCGTCGAGCATCGAGACTTGGACCG
>WVWW01000270.1:0-180 GCA_011773795.1 Acidobacteriota bacterium | reverse complement strand
GAGTTGTCCAGGGTCGGCACGATGACTTCGAGCGACGGGCCGAGCCCGTCGGGCGTGACGGGCCACTGCCCGGCGTCGTCGAAGAACACTTCGTCCTGCACGGCCATCAGGTTGTCGATCAGGGCGACGCGTTCGCCGTTGTCGTCGAGTTGGAACGTGTACTCGCCGTCGGCGGTCGCG
>WVWW01000095.1:696-1429 GCA_011773795.1 Acidobacteriota bacterium | reverse complement strand
CTGCAGAGCATGGGATCGAGATCGACCAACAGCAGATCCTCCTCCGCACGGGCACCGCGCGCGATCACTCGGCCCTCGGGATCCACCACGAAGGATTCCCCGGCGAACGTCATGTCGTCCTCGACGCCGACCCGATTGCAGAGCGCCGCGAAGTAGCCGTTCTGGAAGGCCGCGGTGCGCACCTCGGCCTCGTAGAGCCCTTCGGGCCATTCGCCGACCGTGCCGGCCTGCGGGATGACCACGAGCTCGGCGCCGGCCACCCCGAGCGCCCGCATGTACTCCGGGTAGTGCCGGTCGTAGCAGATCGCCACGCCGACGCGCCCGACCCGCGTGTCGTAGACCGGCGCACCCCGATCGCCTGGTGCATAGTACGAGCGCTCGTGGAAACAGGCGTAGTCGGTGATGTGGGTCATCCGGGTCACCCCGAGCAGCCCTCCGTCCGCGTCGATGACCGGCGAGCTGTCGTAGGTCCGGCCGTCCTCGCCCAGCTCGTACATGTTGAACACGGTCACGAGCGAGAGCTCGCGTGCTCTGGCGGACACGGCATCGCAGAGCTCGCCGGGAATGGCTTCGGCCAGCCCGGCCGCCGCGGCATCGTCGGCGCGTTGCGGGAAGAAGCGATCGATCGCCAGCTCCGGGAACGCCACGAGCTCGGCCCCCTGGGCGGCCGCCCTGTCCATCGCCTGAAGGGCGCGCGCGAGGTTGTCCGTCCGGTCCTCTCCGGCCGCTTGCT
>WVWW01000095.1:393-608 GCA_011773795.1 Acidobacteriota bacterium | reverse complement strand
CGCCCTGGCCCTGAGCGTCGCTCCGGCCTGTGGACAGGTGGAAAGCAAGGAACAGAGCTCGTCCGTCGTGGCGTCGCAGGCGACCGTCGACGCGGCGAAGATCGGCCGCGGCGACCGGTGGAAGACCGATTTTTCCAAGATCTCCGTCCCGCCGGACGAGATCGTCTCCGGCGGACCGCCGAAGGACGGTATTCCGGCGATCGATCTTCCGAAGT
>WVWW01000095.1:0-318 GCA_011773795.1 Acidobacteriota bacterium | reverse complement strand
GTATCCGCTGGCCATCCTCATCTGGCACGAGATCGTCAACGACAACGTGGGCGGCCTGCCCGTCGCCGTCACCTTCTGCCCGCTGTGCAACACCGCGCTCGTCTTCGATCGACGGGTAGCCGGACAAACGCTGGACTTCGGAACCACCGGACGCCTCCGCCACTCCGATCTCATCATGTACGATCGACAAACGGAAACCTGGTGGCAGCAGGCCGTCGGGGTGGCGATCGTCGGGGAGCTGCTCGATACGATGCTCGAGCTGGTTCCCGCCAACACGTTCGCGTGGGAGACGGTCAAGGCGCTCTATCCCGATGCGCT
>WVWW01000125.1 GCA_011773795.1 Acidobacteriota bacterium | reverse complement strand
CCCCGGAATGCGCTCCCCGTCGGCCTCGTCCTCGAGCGGCATCGTGATCACGTCGACTCGGGGAAGAGCGATGTTCGCCATGCCGAACGGAATCAGCTCGTACCGGAGCTCGATCGTCGCGCCACCGTCCGGCCCACGACGGGCCCGCCAATCGACCGGAGCGAAGCTCTCGATGTCATCGGTGGAGGGGATCGTGGCCGGAAAATAGACCATGCTCCCGCCGGGGACGAAAACCTCCAAGGAGAGCTCGAACACCTCGGCCATCCCCACCGAGTCGGCCGAGAGAAGTGCGACCGGTTCTGAGCTCTGCCCCGCCGCTGACAGCGGCTGAAGCGCCCAGATCAGCACGACGCACCAGACGGGCCTCACCGTGACGCTCGCTCCCGCTGACGGAAGAATTGGATCAGGGCGGGCACGTAGTCCTCGGTGGTGCTCACTTCGACGCTGTCCATCTGGAGCTCGCGGAAGAGCGCGGTCATCCAACCTCGCTGTGCGGTTTTCCGTTCGGCGTACACCCGCCGCTTGGCCGGCGATCCCGTATCGACGATGAGCCGCTCGCCCGTCTCCGGATCGACGAGCGCCAGGAGCCCTACGCTCGGGAGCTCTCCGTCCCCGGGGTCGGCGAGTCGGATCGGCACCAGGTCGTGATCGCGCTTCACGAGGCCGGCCGCGCGTGCAAACTCGGGGTCGGTGTCGGCGTCGATCAGAAAGTCGCTCACGAGGAAGATCGCGGTGCGCTTGCGTAGCACGCGAGAAGCGTACTTCAGCGCGGTCGACAGGCGGGTGCCGCGACCGCTCGGGCGGAAGGAGAGCAGCTCCAGGACGAGGCGCATCACGTGGCGGCGACCCGAATCGGGAGCCACGAACAACTCTACCCGGTCGGTGACCAACAGGAGGCCGACGTGGTCGTTGTTCCCCGCAGCCGCGAAGGCGAGGATCGCCGCGATCTCCGACGCNNGCGGCGCGCCGTCACGTTCCAGTCGATCGCGCGCACGTCGTCGCCGGGCTGGTACTCCCGCACCTCGGAGAACTCGAGACCGCGGCCCTTGAAGACCGAGTGGTACTCGCCGTTGAAGAGCGACTCCACCAGACCCCTCGTGCGTAGCTCGATGCGGCGCACCTGGGCGGCGATCTCCTTCGAGAAGACGTGTGTCGCTTCGGGGTGTCGTTCGGCGGCCGGGGGCTTTGGCTTCATCACGATCGCGCGGAAGCCTACGGGGCGGGCACTGCGGCCAGGACCCGCCGCACGATGTCACCGGTGTCGATGCCCCGGGCGTCGGCCTCGTAGGTCGTACGCAGCCGGTGTCCGAGCACGGCCGGCGCCATCGCCTTCGCGNNTCTGCCAGGCCGACTCCTCCGGGCTCACGTGTCGCAAAGGTCAGCTCGACGAGGTAGTCGAGCACCTTCTCCTCCAGATGGACATCCGCGACGGCCTCACGCGCGAGGGCGAGCTCGTCGACCGTGGCAACCGCGTCGATCGGCTCCCGGCCCACAGCTGCGACGCGGCGCACGATCGCCTTCTCCTCGTCCTTCGTCGGATACCCGATCTCGAGCTTCAACGCGAAGCGATCCAGCTGCGCCTCGGCCAGCGGATACGTCCCGTGCAGCTCGATCGGGTTCTGCGTGGCCAGCACCATGAAGGGCTCGTCGAGCGGATACGTGTCCCCCGCAATCGTGACCTGGCCCTNNTGGCGGGCGCGCGGTTGATCTCGTCGGCGAGGATGATGTTCGAGAAGATGGGCCCCTTCTGGACCCGGAACTGACCGCTCGACTGGTCGAACACCGGCGTGCCGATGATATCCGTGGGGAGCAGGTCGGGCGTGAATTGGATCCGACGGAACCCCGTGTGGATCGCCTGCGCGAGCGTGCGCACCATCAGCGTCTTGGCGAGGCCCGGCACGCCCTCGAGGAGCACGTGCCCTCCGATCAAGAGCGCGATGAGCAGCCCCTCCACGGCCTCGTTCTGGCCTACGACCCGCTCGTGCACCGCGGCGTTGACCTTTTCGAGCAGCGTGGATCCCGCNNTCGCGTTCGTGCGTCTCCCGGGAGCGCCCCGGAAAACGAGATATCATCGGCGGTACGACGGGATGGCGCCAGGTTCGGCGGGAACGCCGTCTTCTCAGAGAAGGTCTAGAAACTCGGCCACGGTTAGGCCTGCTTGGCGAATGATGGCTCGCAAGGTTCCCCGACGGAGTCCCTCGTGGTCCGGGACGACCAAACGCCGGAACGGCGGATCCGACTGGCGCAGAATCATGTGGCTTCCGTGCTGTCGGTCGAGCTCGTATCCGATCGCCTCCAGTGCTTTCACAACTTTCCCACCGGAAAGCGCGGGAAGCCGCGTCGAT
>WVWW01000066.1:1609-1938 GCA_011773795.1 Acidobacteriota bacterium | reverse complement strand
TCGCCGGACGGCAGCCTGATCGCCTACACGTTGACCGTTCCACGGCGGCCCGGTCACGAGGACAACGGCCCCGCACGGACGGTGCTGCGCGTCGCGGCGGCCGACGGCAGCTGGGATCGAGCCTACCTCGGAGAGGACGCCGGTCCCTCGGACATCCGTTTCACGCCCGACGGCACGATGCTGACGTATCTGGCCAAGCGCAAAGACGACGGCCAGCGGGCGATCTGGGCCATTCCCGTGGCCGGGGGCGAGTCGCGCAAGCTTCTCGAGTTCGAGACGGACATCTCGAGCCACCGTGTCTCGCCGGACGGCAAACGCATCGCCTTCCT
>WVWW01000066.1:1187-1536 GCA_011773795.1 Acidobacteriota bacterium | reverse complement strand
CGCGCCGATGCCGCCGTTCGAGCCCGAAACGCCGGCGCCGGGGCAGGACGTCGAGGAAGCGGAGCCGCGAGCGCTCGAACTGGACGGGTCGGCGTTCCAGATCGAGTGGGCGCCGGACGGCGAACGCTTGGCCGTTTCCGTCGCCCCGCGACCGTTGATCGACGACCTTTACATGAAACAGAAGGTCCGGGTCGTCGACGCCGAGGACGGCTCGACCCTGGCCCGGCTGAACAACGACGGCAAGCTCGGCCGCTTCGCCTGGAGCCCCGACGGCAAACGGATTGCGATGATCTCGGCCGCGGATCCCAACGATCCCAAGGACGGGCGGCTGCTCGTCGGCAGCAGCACC
>WVWW01000066.1:842-1109 GCA_011773795.1 Acidobacteriota bacterium | reverse complement strand
GGCATCCCGTGATCCGCGCGTTCTCGCTTTCCGCCGACGGTTCGATCGCCGCTTTCTCGGGTGAGAGCCCCACGCACCCCCTCGAACTGTTCGTCCTGGAGCACGGCGACGAGCGGCCGAGACGGATGACGGACCACAACCCGTGGCTTGCCGGCGTCGATCTGGCCAAGCAGGAGGTCGTGTCGTTCGAAGCACGGGACGGCCTTCAACTGGAAGGCGTGTTGGTTCATCCGCTGAACGGCGAGCGCAACGCGCCGCTGATCCTGA
>WVWW01000066.1:0-826 GCA_011773795.1 Acidobacteriota bacterium | reverse complement strand
CCGCAGCCAAGGGCTATGCCGTGTTCTACCCGAACTACCGCGGCAGCACCGGACGTGGCGTGGCGTTCAGCAAGCTCAGCCAGGGCGACGCTGCGGGCGCCGAGTTCGACGATCTCGTCGACGCGGTCGACCACCTCGTGGCCATCGGCGTGGCCGACACCGAGCGCGTCGGCGTCACCGGCGGCTCGTACGGAGGCTACGCCACGGCCTGGTGCTCGACGCGCTACACCGAGCGCTTCCGCGCCGGCGTCATGTTCGTCGGCATCAGCAACAAGGTCAGCAAGGGGCTGACCACCGAGATCCCGGTCGAGGACAAGATGGTCCACACGCGCTTCGACCCGTGGACGAAGTGGCAGTTCAGCCTCGAGCGCAGCCCGGTCTACCACGCGGAGAAATCGCGCACGGCGCTTCTGATTGCGCATGGTCAGGCCGACACGCGCGTCCACCCCGCTCAGAGCTTGCAGTTGTACCGCGCGTTGAAACTGATCGGCGAGACGCCGGTGCGCTACATCCGTTACCCCGGAGANNGTCACGCGACGACTACACGCGACGGATGATGCGCTGGTTCGATCACTTCCTGCTGACGGACAGCCGCGAACTGCCGGACTGGGACTTGCCGCTTCCCGCCGACGAGGACGGGGACAAAGACGAAGACGAGTAGCGTTCAGTTCGCCGCCGCGATCCGCTCGACCTCGCGCCAAACGCGCATCAGGTTGCCGGAGCAGACCTTCTCGATATCCGCTTCGCCGTAGCCGCGCTCGAGCAGGGCGGCGATCAGGTTGGGGTACTGCGAGACGTCCTTCAGGCCCGTGGGCAGCGAGTCGCC
>WVWW01000263.1:1014-1192 GCA_011773795.1 Acidobacteriota bacterium | reverse complement strand
CACCGACGAGCCCGGCCTCTACGTGCTCGGGATGCGCTTCCAGCGCCGCAAGAACTCGAACTTCATCGACGGCGTGGGCAACGACGCCGCGGAGCTGAGCCGGCACCTCGCCGAGAGCCTCCACGACCGGGCGGCTTGAGCGATCAGGTGGCCTCGCAGGCCGTGGTGAGAGCGCCGA
>WVWW01000263.1:714-903 GCA_011773795.1 Acidobacteriota bacterium | reverse complement strand
GCTCGAGCGCACCCGCCGCCTCCTCGAACCGCTCCAGGTGGAACAGCGCCCGGCCGAGATGGGTCCAGTAGCGCGGCGGGTGGTAGGGGTTGAGCTGCATCGCTTTCCGGACCCAGCCCTCGGCTTCCTCGTGCCGGCCGACGAAGGCGAGGATCTCACCCATCGCGCAGACCGACCGGTCGTCGTTGG
>WVWW01000263.1:383-561 GCA_011773795.1 Acidobacteriota bacterium | reverse complement strand
AAGCGAGCCAGGCGTGGGCGACCGCGAAACCGGGATCCCGCTCGATCGCCTGGTTGAACAGGTCGATGCACTTCTCGCAGTCCTCGGCGGTGTAGCGATGGTGGTGGTCCTTGCCTCGCAGGTAGAGGTCGTAGGCGTCCAGCATTTGCGTCGGAGCTTCGCGGGCTCGCGTCAGCCG
>WVWW01000263.1:0-228 GCA_011773795.1 Acidobacteriota bacterium | reverse complement strand
TGAAGCCCGGCGATGGCGTCGAGCAGCTGGATGTTGACCCGCACCCTCTGCCCCGCGCGCCGGACGCTTCCCCGAACCAGGAACTGGGCGCCCAGCTCGTCGGCGATCTGCCGCTCCGGCACGTCCCGATCCCGGTAGGCGAACGACGAGCCGCGGGCGATGACGACCAGCGAGTGGAAGCAGGAAAGCGCCGTCGTGATGTCCTCGACGATGCCGTCGACGAAGTAG
>WVWW01000287.1 GCA_011773795.1 Acidobacteriota bacterium | reverse complement strand
GGACCACGATGCAACTCTTGACCGTCAGGGGCACGACCCTCTTGCTCATCGCCTCGATCCTGGCGCTTGCGCCGGCCACGGCGCAGCAGCCCTCCGAGGTCGCACCCGTGCAATACACCGAAGCGCGCAGCATCGACTTGCGCGGCGAGGTGCGCCTGCCCGGAACGGTCGAGTCCCGCCAGACCGCGATCGTCGCTGGAGAAGTCGCAGGAAAGGTCTTGTTCGTCGACGTCCAGGACGGAGAACGCGCCGAGAAAGGTGAGATCCTCGTCCGCATCCGCCCCGACTGGTACGAACTTCAGCATCGAGAGGCACTCGGCCGCCTGAAGGAATCCCGGGCGCGACTGGAGATGGCCAAGAACAGCCTCGACCGCGCGCGGGAGTTGTTCGACGCGCAAGTGATTTCCCAAAACGAACTCGACGACGCGGTCTCCGAGTACACGGCCTGGCAGGGTCGTGAATCGCAAAACCAGGCCCAAATCGACCAGCTGCAACTGAACCTCGACCTGCTCCAGGTGCGCGCGCCGTTCGACGGCGTCGTCACGCGCAAGCTGACCGAGGTCGGCCAGTGGATCGTCAACGGCGGCGCCGTCGCCGAAATGGTCGCCCTCGACCGCTTGGAGATCCGCATCGACGTCGCCGAGCGCTACTACGACGCTCTGCGCATCGGCGCGAAAACACGCGTGACGTTCGAAGCTCTTCCGGGCCTGGAACTGACGGGCACGGTCGAGCGAATCATCCCGCGCGCCGGGGATCGCGCGCGTACTTTTCCCGTCAAGGTTTCGGTGCCGAACGGCGACGGCCGCATCGGCGTCGGCATGCTGGCCTCCGTGGCGATGCCCGTCGGCGCGGTGTCGGCGGCCACGATCGTGCCCAAGGACGCGATCGTGCGCACCGGACCCGGCGAGGCCGTTTACCGCATCGCCGACGACGGGACGGCAGAGATGATCCCGGTCGAAAGCGGAGCGGCCTCGGGTGTCTGGATCGAAGTGCGGGGCAGGATCCGGCCGGGCAACAAGGTCATCACTCGCGGCAACGAGCGCTTGAGTCCCGGCCAGGCGGTCGAGGGCCGGCCGCAAGACTACCCCGACCCGTGAAGCTGATCGAACAATCGATTCGCTACCCCGTCTCGACCGCGGTCGGCGTGATCCTGGTCGTGCTGTTCGGCTTCATCTCGCTGTTCCGCCTGCCGGTCCAGCTGACACCCAACGTCGAAGATCCCGAGATCACCGTCCAAACCGTGTGGCCCGGAGCCAGCCCGCAGGAGATCGAGCGCGAGATCGTCGAGGAGCAGGAAGAGCAGCTCAAGTCGCTCGAGGGGCTGATCAAGATGGAGAGCCAGTCCCGTTCGAGCGCGGGAACCGTCTTGCT
>WVWW01000288.1:1281-1450 GCA_011773795.1 Acidobacteriota bacterium | reverse complement strand
CAGCGCGGCCGCTTCGACCAAGGCCGGCAGGGCCGCACCCGACGGGGCGGCGATGCGCTCGTCGACGCGCTCGGACAGCGCGGTCGGTTGCGGGTTGATCTCGACCGTCCACGCGCCGGCCCGGCGCGCGATCTCGGGCAAGCCCGCGGCGGGGTAGACGATCGATGAC
>WVWW01000288.1:290-1136 GCA_011773795.1 Acidobacteriota bacterium | reverse complement strand
GACGACGCCGTCCTCCGCACGGGCAGCGTGCAGACGCGCGCAGGTCCAGCTCTTCGTACTCGTCCCCGCAGCGCGTGCAGCGGATCCGCCAGATCGAACCGTGGAGGCGGACGATCCTGCGGCTCCCGGCGCGCTCGTGGAGCCCGTCGACGTTCTGCGTCGCCAACAGGAAGCGGTCTCCGAGTTCCGTTTCCAGCACGGCCANNGGCGAAGCCCCCGCGGCGGCCTCGCGCCGAGCCGCGTAGAACTTCCAGACCGTCTTCGGATCCCGTGCGAAGGCCTCCGGAGTGGCCAGCGTCGCCGGATCGTGGCCTTCCCACAAACCGTCGGGACCGCGAAAGGTCGCCAGCCCGCTTTCCGCGGACACGCCCGCCCCGGTCAGGGCCAATACGCGACCGCCGCGCAAGCGTTCGATCGCCGTGTCGGAAAAGGATCCGCCGCTCACCGCGCACTCCAAGAAACGCAGAGAAACATCGTAACACCCGCGGAGGCGACGCGTTGACCGCCGTCCGCGCGGCGGTGTAGGTTAACGCACGTCCGGGGGTCGATTCAGAAGCTCTCGAGAAGGAATTCACGTGCCCGACACGCCTCCGCACGAGCGTAAGGAGGAATTCGAGGAAACCGCGCTCGAATACCTGACCCCGCTGTTCAACCTTGCACTCAACCTGACGAGAAACCGCAAAGACGCCGAGGACCTGGTCCAGGAGACGTACCTCCGCGCCTATCGGTTCTTCGATTCCTACCAGCCGGGGACGCACATCAAGGCCTGGCTGTTCCGCATCCTGCGCAACACGTTCATCAATCGCTACCGGGCCGCGAAGGTGCGGCCCGAGGAGGTCGATTTTT
>WVWW01000288.1:0-205 GCA_011773795.1 Acidobacteriota bacterium | reverse complement strand
ACGCGCTGATGAACGGGGTCCTCGACGAGGAGATCGAAACGGCGATGGCACGGTTGCCCGAGGAGTACCGCTCGGTCGTGATCCTGGCCCTGGTCGAGGACCTGTCCTACAAGGAGATCGCCGAGGCGCTGTCGATCCCGCTGGGGACCGTCATGAGCCGCCTGCACCGCGGCCGCAAGCTGCTCCAGGGCCAGTTGCTGGAGTA
>WVWW01000163.1:895-1094 GCA_011773795.1 Acidobacteriota bacterium | reverse complement strand
CTCGATCTGGACCTTCACGACGAACCGCTCGTCTTGCTGCTCAACGTGTTGGAGCACTTCGAGGACGACACATCCGTATTGCGCCGCGTGAACGAATACATGCAACCCGGCGGGCATCTGTTTCTCGCGATGCCGTCGCATTCCAGGGCCTACGGCCCCGCGGACCGGATCGCCGGGCACTACCGCCGCTACGACCGCG
>WVWW01000163.1:0-785 GCA_011773795.1 Acidobacteriota bacterium | reverse complement strand
CTTCAAGGACGAACTCAGCCATTTGCCCCCGTCGATCCAGCGAATCGCCGGGATCGCGTTCCCGGTCCTGCGCCGGTTGATCCTGCTCGACCGCCCGTTCCAGTCCACCGATCGGGGGAACAACTACCTCGTCATGGCGCGCAAGGAGCAGTGACCGGCGCTCATCCCGTCCGGGGTCTTGCGGCTCCCGAACGGTCGGCGTAGCATGCCGTCGGCAATTCCGCCGGCCATCACCACCGTTCAGGACCGTCATGAGCGCCAAACGCATAGGAATCGTCCGCGGCGACGGGATCGGCCCCGAGATCGTCGACGAGGGGCTTCGCTTCCTCACCGCCGTCGCCGAAAAGACGGGCTTCGACTTCGAGACCGTCGAGTATCCGTGGAGTGCCGAGCACTACCTCGCCACCGGCGAGACGATGCCCGACTCGGTGCTGTCCGAGTATCGCGAGCTGGACGCGATCCTGCTGGGCGCGATCGGCGACCCGCGCGTCGAGGTCGGCCTGCTCGAGCGCGCGATCATCGGTGGGATCCGCTGGAAGCTCGACATGTACCTCAACCTGCGGCCGGTCAAGCTCTACCACGAAGACCTTTGCCCTCTGAAAGGCGTCAAGCCGGCCGACGTCGACATGGTGTTCGTCCGCGAGAACACCGAAAGCCTGTACTGCCAGATCCACGGCAGCTTCAAGAAAGGCACGCCGGACGAGATCACGACCCAGGAGATGGTCAACACTCGAAAGGGGATCGAACGCGCCGTGCGCTACGCCTACGAGCTGGCGGCCAAGCGC
>WVWW01000177.1:769-1350 GCA_011773795.1 Acidobacteriota bacterium | reverse complement strand
GCTTCCCGGAGTTCTCCCGGTTCTCAACGCCCATGCGGTGGAGCTCGCGATGTGCGCCGCGCTGGCGACGAACTGCACGGTGCATCAGCGATCGGTCTTCGCGCGCAAGAACTACTTCTATCCGGATCTTCCCAAGGGCTATCAGATCTCGCAGTACGAGGAGCCGCTCGCGACGGGCGGCTGGGTCGAGATCCCGCTGGAGGACGGGGAGGGTGATCGNNAGGGTGATCGCGCGACCAAGCGCGTGCGTCTGACTCGCATCCACATGGAGGAGGATGCGGGCAAGTCGATCCACGACGACGCGATCGCGGGCGGCGATGCGACGCTCGTCGACCTGAACCGGGCGGGTGTTCCGCTGATCGAGATCGTCTCCGAGCCCGATCTGCGCTCGGCCGAGGAGGCGGGCGCCTACCTGCGCACCATGCGTTCGCTGCTGCGCTACACGGAGGTCTCCGACGCCGACATGGAGAAGGGCCACTTCCGCTGCGACGTCAACATCTCGCTGCGTCCGATCGGTTCCGAAGACTACGGCACGCGCACGGAGCTCAAGAACCTGAACTCCTTCCGCTTCGTCGAGGAGG
>WVWW01000177.1:441-744 GCA_011773795.1 Acidobacteriota bacterium | reverse complement strand
AGCGCACGCGGGTACTCCGGGTCAAGGAAGACGCCGACGACTACCGTTACTTCCCCGATCCCGACCTCATCCCCATGCTGATTTCCGAAGAGGAGATCGAGCGGGCCCGGCAGCGGGTGCCCGANNTGCCCGAGCTCGCGGAGCAGAAGTGTCGGCGTTTCCAGACGGAGTACGGTCTGTCCGAGTACGACGCCACGCAGCTGACGGCGACGCGATCGCTCGCCGACTACTTCGAGACTGCGGCGCGGGCCCACGGTGAGCCCAAGCCCGTGGCGAACTGGATCCTGCGCGACATCTTGAAGG
>WVWW01000177.1:0-308 GCA_011773795.1 Acidobacteriota bacterium | reverse complement strand
TCGGTGTCGTGTCGGACGCGGGACTCATCGAGCGCGCGGTGTCCGAAGTGCTCGAAGAAAATCCCGACAGTGCGGGAATGTTTCGCTCCGGCGAAACCAAGGTGATGAACTTCCTGATGGGTCAGGTCATGCGCAAGACCCAGGGGAAGGCCGATCCCGCGGCCGTGCGCGACGCGCTCACACGCGCGCTTCAGAAGTAGCCTCGTGCGCCATCTCGCGCGAGTCGCCGGCGCGGTCGTCGGTCTGCTCGCACTCGCGGCGGCGGCCGCGGCGGTCGCATTGCCCCGGATCGTGGACCGCGCGGTTCG
>WVWW01000021.1:1172-1359 GCA_011773795.1 Acidobacteriota bacterium | reverse complement strand
TGACGTACCTCGACGAGTTCACGCGGCGCTACCGCGGCAATTGGGTTTATCCCTGGGCGGTGTTGCGCACCGTCGTGTCCTACCGCGCGTTGCACGTCGCCATCGAATCCGACCGCGGCGGCTTTGCCGGCCGCGCGACGATGGTCGCTGCGGCCAATGCCCCGCGCTTCGGTGGCGGCATGCTCGC
>WVWW01000021.1:725-1017 GCA_011773795.1 Acidobacteriota bacterium | reverse complement strand
TACACTCTGCGACCTCTTTGCAGGGAGATCCCCGATGACTTCCGCCCGCGCGCAGACCCCTCCACCGTCCGTGTTGCGGATGGCCGCGCCGCTGGTCGTCTCGTTCTGGATGCGCGCCGCGGTCACGTTCGTCGACACGATCTACGCGTCGCTTCTCGGCGATGCGGCGGTCGCCGCCATCGGTCTCGCGGTTCCCCTCGAGTTCCTCATGATCGCGGTCTGGGTCGGACTGTCGACCGGACTGACCTCGGGCCTGTCGCGCGCGATGGGCGAGCGTCAGGGAGCCAAGATC
>WVWW01000021.1:380-632 GCA_011773795.1 Acidobacteriota bacterium | reverse complement strand
CGGTCCTGATCGGCGGCTCCGCGTTCACGACGTTCTGGTCGATCATCCCCGACTCGCTGGTCAAGGCCCACCAGGACACCCGCTCGACGATGTGGGCCGGCATCTGGACCAACGTGATCAACGTCGGCTTGAACACGCTGTTCCTCTTCGTCTTCGGCTGGGGCATCTTCGGCATCGCCCTGTCCACCGTACTCGGCCGCATCGGAGGGCTGGTCTATTCGCTGGCTCGCGCCCGCGTCCACGAGCGTGCGC
>WVWW01000021.1:0-310 GCA_011773795.1 Acidobacteriota bacterium | reverse complement strand
GGCCGCGGTCAACCTCCTGCTCGCCGGGCGATCGCACGCGACCGCGGCGATCGCGGCTTACGCGATCTACTACCGGCTGGTCCTGTTCGCGTTGCAGCCCGTCATCGCCGGCGCAGTCGCCCTGTTGCCTTTTGCGGCCATGCGCTGCGGCTCGGGAGACGTCGGCGGTGTGCGCCGGGGAGTCCACCAGATGATCGCGGCCTCCTCCGTCTATTCGATCACCGTCGTCGGCCCCGTGATGGTCTGGCTCTCACCGTGGATCGCCCGCAAGCTGGCCGAGTCGCCGCGCACCGAGGAGTTTGCCCTGTTC
>WVWW01000061.1:895-1244 GCA_011773795.1 Acidobacteriota bacterium | reverse complement strand
GCTCGATCGTCGCCCGGATCTGCTCGGACCCGGGTGTGACCAGAAACGGAACGCGCGCCTTGTCCAAGCCCGCTTCCTTCGCCTGGCGCACGACGTCCGTGACGCGCGAGATGTCCTCGTAGGAGGAGTTGGTGCACGAGCCGATCAGGGCCACGGAGATGTCGTCGGGGTAGTCCTCGCTTTGGACCGCGCCGGCCATCGCGGAGACCGGACGCGCCAGGTCCGGCGTGTGCGGCCCCACGAGATGCGGTTCGAGTCTGGATAGATCGATTCCGATGACCCGGTGGTAGAACTTCTCGGGGTCCGACGCGATTCCGTCGTCCGCACGAAGTAGATGCGCGTACTTTTC
>WVWW01000061.1:293-755 GCA_011773795.1 Acidobacteriota bacterium | reverse complement strand
ATCGCCTCGGCTCCGGGGCCGAAGTACTCGACCACGGCGTTGGTGCCGCCCTTGACCGTGAGGATGCCGGCGAGCTTGAGGATCACGTCCTTGGGCGCGGTCCAGCCGCTCAGCTCGCCCGTCAGGTGCACGCCGATCGTGTTGGGGTACTTGACCTCCCAGGGGAAACCCGCCATCACGTCGACGGCGTCGGCGCCGCCGACGCCGGAGGCGAACATGCCCAGGCCCCCCGCGTTGGGGGTGTGCGAGTCGGTGCCGATCATCATGCCGCCCGGGAAGGCGTAGTTCTCCAGCACGACCTGGTGGATGATCCCGGCGCCGGGCTTCCAGAAGCCGATGCCGTAGCGCGCCGAGGCGCTCTGCAGGAACGAATACACCTCCTCGTTCTCGTCGACGGCGACTTGCATGTCCTGATTGGCGCCTTGGTAGGCTCGGATCAGGTGATCGCAGTGCACCGTCGTG
>WVWW01000061.1:0-180 GCA_011773795.1 Acidobacteriota bacterium | reverse complement strand
CTCCGGGTCGTCCAAGTGCCCCAGGAGGATCTTCTCGGTCAACGTCAGAGGCCGATTCAGCCGCCGCTTCACGAATTCGAGGTTGCGCTCGATTTTCCGATAAGCCTGCTCGACGAATTCCGGGGTGCTATCGATCATCGACATGCTGTTGTTCTCCGACGAGTCTGGGTGTACCCGGCA
>WVWW01000006.1:848-1099 GCA_011773795.1 Acidobacteriota bacterium | reverse complement strand
CGGCTAGGGCTCGAGGATCTCGTAGGCGCCCAGCGTCAGGAACTCGGCCAAGGTCTCTTCGAAACAGAGCGTCGAGAACAGTGTCGCGGCATCGTCGTAGCGCCCGCTCGCGAAGGCTTCATCTCCGACCTCCGCGGCGATGACGTCCATCTCTTCGCCGATCGTTCGCTCGACCAGTTCGCGATCGACCTTGCGTCCGTCGTCCAGCTCGACCCCGTGGTGCAGCCACTGCCAAATCTGCGTGCGCGAGA
>WVWW01000006.1:0-843 GCA_011773795.1 Acidobacteriota bacterium | reverse complement strand
GATGTTCAGCCGCAAGCCTTGCTCGGTGCGCGTCCCCTGCGGGACTTCGAGCAGGTCCGCGGCCGTCACCGAAACGTCTTCGCGTCGTTTGTCCAACTGGTTGTCGCCGGAGGCCGCCGATTCGAACGCCTCGCGGGCGATCGCGACCAACGCCGGATGCGCGACCCACGTCCCGTCGTGCCCGTCCCCGGCCTCGCGGACCTTGTCCGCGCGCACCTTGTCCAGCGCCTTCTCGTTGGCTTCCGGATCGCCCTTGATCGGGATCTGCGCGGCCATCCCGCCCATCGCGTGCGCGCCGCGGCGGTGGCAGGTGCGGATGCACCACTGCGCGTAGGCGCGCATGAACGGCTGCGTCATGCCGACCTGCGAGCGATCGGGGAGCACCGCCCCGGGGTCGCCGCGCCGCGTCTTGATGAAGCTGAAAATGTAGTCCCAGCGACCGCAGTTGAGTCCCGACGAGTGCTCGCGCAGTTCGTAGAGAATCTCGTCCATCTCGAACGCCGCGGGCAGCGTCTCGATCAGGACGGTGGCCTTGATCGTCCCGGCGGGGATGTCGAGCAGCCGCTGCGCTTCCACGAAGACGTCGTTCCACCAACGCGCTTCGAGATGGCTCTCCAATTTCGGCAGGTAAAAATACGGACCGCTGCCGCGATCGATCAATTCGGCGGCGTTGTGGAAGAAGTAGAGTCCGAAATCGAACAACGATCCCGGGACGGCCTTACCATCGACCTCGACGTGGGCCTCGGGCAAGTGCAAACCGCGCGGCCGCACGAGCAGCGTGGCGATCGAGTCGTCGAGCTTGTACTGCTTGCCGCTCGCGGGGTCGGTGAAGTCGATCGTCCG
>WVWW01000150.1:1898-2169 GCA_011773795.1 Acidobacteriota bacterium | reverse complement strand
AGCGCCGTGGCGGGGAGAGAAAGGAGGCCGGACGCATGGTCACGGTTCCGAAGTTCGCCCAGCGCAAAAAGACCGGCGGCGCCCCGCTGGTCGTCCTCACCGCATACGACGCACCGACCGCGCAAGCCGCGGAGGCCGCGGGCGTCGACGCGCTGCTCGTCGGCGACTCCCTGGGCAACGTCCTTCTCGGCCAGCGCGACACCATGCGCGTGACGCTCGAAGACATGGTGCACCACACTCGCGCCGTCTCGCGCGTGCGCGAACGCGCGTT
>WVWW01000150.1:0-1823 GCA_011773795.1 Acidobacteriota bacterium | reverse complement strand
AAACTCGAAGGTGGTTCGAACCGTGTCGAGGCCGTTCGCGCGATTCTCGACTGCGAAATCCCGGTCATGGGACACGTCGGCCTGACCCCGCAATCGGTGCTCGCGATGGGCGGCTTCAAGGTCCAGGGCCGCAGCGACGAGCAGGCCGAGCGGATCGTCGAGGACGCGCAAGCGCTGAACCGTGCCGGCGTGTTTTCGATCGTGCTCGAAGGCATGCCGGTCGAGGTGGCCCGCCGCGTGACCGACGCGGTCGACGTTCCGACGATCGGGATCGGCGCGGGGCATGCCTGCGACGGGCAGGTGCTCGTCTACCACGATCTGCTGGGCCTGTCGCCCGGAAAATCCCCCAAATTCGTCCGGCGTTATGCCAATCTTTACGAGGCATCCGTCGAAGCAATCCGGCACTGGGCGACGGACGTCCGAGACGGGGCGTTTCCGGGGCCCGACGAGACGTATTAGTCGTGGACATCGTTCGCCGAGCGCAGGCTATCCGGGACATCGTGCGGCGCGCGCGCGAGTCCGGGCTGCGCGTCGGGTTCGTGCCGACGATGGGAGCCCTGCACGAGGGTCACCGCAGCCTGATCCGCGCGGTCAACGAGGGGACCGACGNNACGAGGGGACCGACGTCAGCGTCGTGTCGGTGTTCGTCAACCCGACCCAGTTCGGCCCCGGGGAGGACCTCGAAACCTACCCGCGAGACCAGGCAGCCGACGTCGACGTGTGCGTCGCCGAAGACGTGGACTACCTGTTCTTACCCGAACCCGAGGAGATCTATCCTCCCGGCTCGCTGACGCACGTCAAGGTCGACGAGTTGTCCGACCGGCTCGAAGGCGCCAGCCGTCCGGGACATTTTCAGGGTGTCGCAACCGTCGTGACCAAACTGCTCAACATCGTCGGCCCGCACTGCGCTGCGTTCGGTCAAAAAGACGCGCAGCAAGCGGTGATCGTGCAACGCATGGTCGAGGACCTGTTCCTCGACGTCGAGATCGAAGTGCACCCGACCGTGCGCGAAGAAGACGGTTTGGCCCTTTCCAGCCGCAACCGGTTCCTCTCGGAAGAGGAACGCACGGCCGCGGCGGCGGTGCCGCGCGCGCTCGAGGCCGCGCAGCGGCGCGTCGAGGAAGGCGAGACCGGCGCCGAGAAGATCGTCGAGGCCGCGCGCACGGTGATCGAAAGCCAACCGCTGCTGCGCGTCGACTACGTCGAACTCGTAGACCGCAAACAGTTTACGTCCATCGACGCTCTCGAGAAGGAAGCGCTGCTCGTGCTGGCCATCCACTGCGGCACGACGCGCTTGCTCGACAACGTCCTGTTGGCACCCACGGAGGGGGCCGCATGAACCGCACGTGTTGAACACGCCGGCCGGTGGCCGCTATCGTGGAAGAGAGATCCCGTGAGGGCGTCCAGTCCATCCGGACGGGCGACCCGTCAAGGAGAAGAGAGATGAACCGCCAGATGCTGCGTTCGAAGATCCACCGCATCTCCGTGACCGAGTGCAACGTCGAGTACGAGGGCAGCCTGACGCTCGACACCGAGATCATGCGCGAGGCCGGGATGGTCCCTTACGAACGGATCGACGTTTACGACGTGGACAACGCGAACCGCTTTTCGACGTACCTCATCGAAGGCCGTCCCGGTAGCGGCGATTGCTGCGTCAACGGCGCGGCCGCGCGCCTCGTCGAGTTGGGCGACAAGCTGATCCTGGCTTCCTACTGTTCGGTCGAGGACGCGGACGTGGGCACGCACCGGCCCCAAATCGTGCTCGTCGGCGAAGCCAACAAGATCACGGAAATCAAACGCGCCGAAGCCGCGGGTGTCCGCGT
>WVWW01000057.1:556-1321 GCA_011773795.1 Acidobacteriota bacterium | reverse complement strand
TTCGAGAAATTCACCGAGAAAGCCAAGCGGATCCTCTTCCTGGCGCGCTACGAAGCGAGCCAGCAGGGTGCCAAGCAAATCGGCAGCGAGCATTTGTTGCTGGGCTTGCTGAAGGAGCCCGAAGACTCGACCCGGGAACTCTTCACGAGGGCCAACGTGTCCGTCGATCTGCTGCAGGCGGAACTCGAGCGTCGCGGGCCGGTGCGCGNNAAACCAAGAAGGTCCTGCAGTTCGCCGAGGAAGAAGCCGAGCGACTGATGCACCCGAACATCGGCACCGAGCACGTGCTGCTGGGTCTGCTGCGCCTCGAAGATTCGCCGGCCGGTCGCCTGCTCGCCGAGCGCGGGATGCGGCTCTACGCGGTGCGCGAGGACGCCGTCAACCTCTACAAGCGGCGGGCGCTGCCGAAGAAGAAGAAGGAAACCCCGTTCCTCAACGAGTTCTCGCGGGATCTGTCCGAGATGGCCGAGCGCCGTGTGTTCGATCCGCTGATCGGTCGCGAGGCGGAGCTCGAGCGCGTGATCCAGATCCTCTCGCGCCGGCGCAAGAACAACCCCGTGCTGCTCGGCGAACCGGGAGTCGGGAAGACCGCGATCATCGAAGGTCTGGCCACGCGGATCGTGGACGGCGAGGTTCCGCCGTCGTTGATGCACAAGCGCATCCTGGCCCTCGACCTGTCCCTCGTCGTCGCCGGGACGAAGTACCGCGGCCAGTTCGAAGAGCGGCTCAAGGGCATCATCACCGAGTTGACCTCGGCGGAGGACG